>NZ_JBHTUD010000010.1:0-333880 GCF_042794235.1 Nocardia sp. NPDC056541 | reverse complement strand
CCCTGCGGGGCGTTTGCGTACGCGCCAAGAGACACATCCAACGGTGCCTGATCGACGGGACACAAGGGGCCGCGAACTCGAGCGCGCCAGCGCTCCGAATATTACAGCGCTTGGCCCTTGTCGATGTTCGGTGCCGGTGCGGCCTTGGGCTGCGCCGGGTTGATCGCCGCGTTGTTGTTGCTGGTGGGCAGCGCGTCACCGCGCATGGAGGCGCGGATCTGCTCGAGCTTGCTGTGCCCGGCCATCTGGACGCTGGCCTGCTGCACCTCCATCATGCGACCCTGCACCGTGTTCTGCGCCAGCTCGGCCGAGCCGAGCGCGTTGGCGTAGCGGCGCTCGATCTTGTCGCGCACGGCGTCCAGGCTGGGCGTGGAGCCCGGCGCGGACAGGGTGGAGTCCATCTGCTGCAGCGAGGCCGAGACCTGCTCCTGCATCTTGGCCTGCTCGAGCTGGCTGAGCAGCTTGGTGCGCTCGGCGACCTTCTGCTGCAACATCATCGCGTTCTGCTCGACCGCCTTCTTGGCCTGTGCGGCGGCCTGCAGGGACTGATCGTGCAGCACCTTGAGGTCTTCCACCGACTGCTCGGCGGTGACCAGCTGGGCGGCGAACGCCTCGGCGGCGTTGGTGTACTGGATCGCCTTCTCGGTGTCGCCCGCCGCCTGTGCCTGATCGGCCAGGGTGACGGCCTGACGGGCGTTGGCGTTGAGCTTCTCGACCTCGTCGAGCTGGCGGTTCAGCTTCATCTCCAGCTGACGCTGGTTACCGATCACCGACGCCGCCTGCTGCGACAGCGCCTGATGCTGACGCTGCGCCTCCTCGATAGCCTGCTGAATCTGGACCTTCGGATCCGCATGCTCTTCGATCTTGGAGTCGAAGAGGGCCATCATGTACTTCCAGGCCTTCACGAACGGATTAGCCATCGATTGATCCCGCCTCCATCTGTGCGTCGCTCGTGCGACTGGTGGTACGCGACCGTCACGCACCAGATACGTGCTTATCCTTCACCATGCGGCACCCGGACCGGCAGTGGCCGGACCGATCGACGCCTGATGAGAATCTATCCGTTCTCACCAGCGGTGTGCAGCGTCTCGCGCGCCGGGCGCAGGGTTCGCCGCGTCACATTCCCTTCACCAGTACCAGCATCTCGGCCCTCGGGGCCGGGATGACGATGCGGGTGTCTTCGGCGATGCCGATGCGCGCGCCCTGCTCGGCCGCCGCGCTCGCGGAGGCGGAAGCCTCGCCCGCGGCGGGTTCGGGCAGGGTGGCGGGCTCGGCTTCGGCGGGCTCGCGCTCGGCGGCGGGGCCGGTCAGCGCGGGTTCGCGCGGCGCGGAGCCGTCGGCGCCCGCCATCAGGGTGCTCACGTCCCAGAGCACGCGCGAGAGCGGCACGTCGAGTGCCTCGCAGATGCTGGCGAGCAGTTCACTGGAGGCTTCCTTGCGGCCGCGCTCCACTTCCGACAGATAGCCGAGGCTCACGCGCGCCGAGGTCGACACCTCGCGCAGCGTTCGATGCTGGGCGAGACGCGCACGCCGCAGACTGTCCCCGATTGCCTCCCGCAGCAGCGTCATCTCGTTCTCCTCCACCTCGTGTCACCGCCGTAGCGGTGCTCACCTCTTTCTGGCACAACGTCGAGCATGGACCGGTGGTTCCCGAACCGGGCTACTTCACACTGACACAGCGCAGCAACTCCCGCACCGCACTGTGCACCGCACCGAGTCTGATCGTCCACCGGTCACCGTGCAGTTTCAACCGGACCACTTCGCTGTGATGTGGACCGGCCAACCCGAGGTATACCGTGCCGACGGGATGCCCGTCCTGGGAATCGGGTCCGGCGACCCCGGTCAATCCCAGACCCCAGTCCGCGCCACACTGCTCCCGCGCCCCCACAGCGAGCTGTTCGGCGGTCGAGGCGGCGACCGGTCCGTCGGTACGGAGCAGCTCGTCGTCGACGCGGGCCAGGCTGTTCTTGAGGTCGGTGGCGTAGACGATCAAGCCGCCCCGCAGCACCGCGCTCGCACCGGGAACTCCGGCCACCGTGGCCGCGAGCAGGCCCGCGGTGAGCGATTCGGCCGTGGCGACGGTCTGACCCGCCGCGTTCAGGGCTTCGACCAGTTCGGCGACCGGCGCACCGTCGATGAGCGGATCGCTCACGAGCGCGACCGTCCACCCGCCAGCCACACCCTGGCCGCCTGCCCCACATAGTCCAGACCGGTGACCACCGTCAGCGCCACGGCCAGATACATCAGCCACATGCCCGCGGTGGCGAAGACCCCCGACAGCGGCAGCACCAGCAGCGCGATCGCCACCGACTGCACCAGCGTTTTGAGCTTGCCTCCGCGTCCGGCCGGGATCACCCCGCGCCGCACCACAACCAGCCGCAGCAGCGTGATGCCGATTTCACGGCCGCAGATGACCAGGGTGATCCACCACGGCAAGTCCCCGAGTACCGAGAGCCCGATCAGCGCGGCTCCGATCAGCGCCTTGTCCGCGATGGGGTCGGCGAGCTTGCCGAAATCGGTGACCAAACCGTATTTGCGGGCCAGTTGCCCGTCGAAGCGATCGGTGATCGCGGCCAGGCCGAAGACCGCCGCGGCGATGACCCGCCAGCGGGTGTCGTGCCCGCCCTCGGCGAACAGCGCCAGCACGAACAGCGGCACCAGCACGATGCGCGCGATGGTCAGCACGTTGGCGATATTGAGCAGCGGAACCTGCGTCTCCGCCACCCCGTGCATCGGCGTCACCGCACTCGACCCACGATCGATCTCTTCGGGTCGCACGCTCATGCCCTGTCCTCGTGGCATGACCGGGCGCCTCGCGTGGCCACGCGAGCTACCGCCTCCAGACGCTGACCGTTCATGCGCTGCCCTCTCGGCACTCACCGGCACTGCGCCGAAATCCAACGGTTTCGCGAGCTGTTTGCTCGCACGATCGGTGCCGCGCGATCCGGTCGTCGAGCCCGGCGCGATGCGAGGAGCGGAACGACAGGATGTGCGGCACATGTTCAGACTATCGGTAACCCGGCCGACTACTGTGCACCCATGACCTCACGGGGACCCTTGAGCGGTTCGACCAGCGACGCGCATACTGCCGCGCCCACTGTGGCGCCTGTTTCCGGCGTGGTCGTCCGACGAGCGCGAACCTCCGATGTCCCCGAGATCAAGCGTCTGGTCGACGAGTACGCCGGGCGCATCCTGCTCGAGAAGAACCTGGTCACACTGTACGAATCAGTGCAGGAGTTCTGGGTCGCCGAGCTCGACGGGCGCGTCGTCGGCTGCGGTGCGTTGCACGTGCTGTGGGCCGATCTGGGCGAAGTACGCACTGTCGCAGTGGATCCCGTCGTCAAGGGCCGCGGCGTCGGCGGGGCGGTGGTCGAGCACCTGGTCACCGTCGCCCGCGAACTGCAGTTGCAGCGTGTGTTCGTGCTCACTTTCGAGGTGGACTTCTTCGGCAGGCACGGGTTCGTCGAGATCGACGGCACGCCCGTCACCGCCGAGGTGTACGCGGAGATGTGCCGCTCCTACGACACCGGTGTCGCCGAATTCCTCGACCTCAGCTTCGTCAAGCCGAACACCCTCGGTAATACCCGCATGCTGCTGACCCTGTAGAGAATCCCTCGCGAGAAAGTGATCGACTGTGCCGATCTTCGCTGTCCACTACACCTACTCCGATGCGACGGCGGCCGACCGCGCGACCAACCGACCCGAGCATCGCGGCTGGCTGAACGCGCTCGTCGACGCGGGCACGGTGCTCAGTAGCGGGCCCTACCCCGACGGTTCGGGCGCGCTGCTGCTGTTCCGCGCCGAGGACGCACCCTCGCTGACCGAACTGCTGGGCAACGACCCGTTCGCGAAGCTGGACCTGATCGACGCCGTCCGCGTGGTCGAGTGGTTGCCGGTGATGGGCGCCTTCGCCGAGTAGCGCAGCCCGGAGACAGAGCTGCCCGGAACCCTCGGGGTTCCGGGCAGCGTCGTCCGCGGTGGTGTCAGGCTTTGTTGGTGTTACGGGTGCGCAGCAGGCTCGCCACCGTCGCGATGACCAGAATGCCGATGATCACGCTCAGCGAGAACGCCGTGGAGATCTCCGGGACGCTCACGTGCTCACCGCCGTTGATGAACGACAGCGTGTTCTCGTGCAGCGCGTGCAGCACCAGCTTCACGCCGATGAACGCCAGGATCGCGGCCAGGCCGTAGGACAGGTACACCAGGCGGTCGAGCAGACCGCCGATGAGGAAGTACAGCTGGCGCAGGCCCATCAACGCGAAGGCGTTGGCGGTGAACACCAGATACGGCTCCTCGGTGAGACCGTAGATCGCCGGAATCGAGTCCAGCGCGAACAGCAGGTCGGCGAAGCCGATCGCCAGCAGCGCGAGCAGCAGCGGCGTCACCACGCGTTTGCCGTTGATCCGGGTGACGAGCTTGTCGCCGTCGTACTCGTCGGTGGTGGGCAGGACCCGTTTGGCCAGCGAGACGATGTAGCTGTCGCGCTTCTTCTCGTGTTCGACCTCGTGTCCGCTCTCGCGCAGCAGGTTGATCGCGGTGTAGATCAGGAACGCGCCGAACAGGTAGAACACCCAGCTGTACGCGCTGATCGCGGCCGCGCCGACCGCGATGAACACACCGCGCATCGCCAGCGCCAGCACGATGCCGATCAGCAGCACCTTCTGCTGGTAGATCCGCGGCACGGCGAAGGTGCTCATGATGATGAGGAAGATGAACAGGTTGTCGACCGAGAGCGCTTTCTCGGTGACGAAGCCCGCGTAGTACTCCCCCGAGAACGTGCCGCCCCATTTCCAGGCGACGAACAGGCCGAACAGCAGCGCCAAGCTGATGTAGACAGCCGACCAGATGCCCGATTCCTTGAAGGTGGGCTCGTGCGGGGTGCGCACGTGGGCGAAGAAGTCGAAGACGAACAGGCCGAGGATCACCAGTCCGGTGATCACCCACTCGAGCGTGGTCACCTGCATGTGGTGGTCCGATCGATGAAGTTCATGTCGCCCATCATGCCCGAATTGTCCGTTTCAGTCGGCTTTGCGGAACGATTGCCCGTCATGATTTCACACACATCGGCGGCCGACGCACCCGCCGCGCACACGGAAAAGCGCTTTCGCCCGGTTCGCGAGCGCTGCTACCGTCACCGCATACCCCGACCACAGCCCCGAGAGGAGCGAGCCGTGTACGAATCCACCGCGCAGAACCAGCGCCCCACCGCGATGCACCGGCCCAGCCCCGGTGCCGTGAAGTCGGGTACCCGCCTCGCGCGCGCCCGCTTCATCGCCTGACAGGCGATTTTCGCCCGACCCCGGGCCAGTCCCGACCATGAGCCGTGCCAGGTCCCTCCTCGTTCGTCGCCGCCTGCTTCCGGCACGGTCAGAGCAAACCGGGAACGGCGTCACTCGTCCTCGGACGCACCGGGATCGCCGCCACGGATCGACCACAGCAACCCGTCCAATTCGTCGGGCTTGATGAGCACGTCACGCGCCTTGGAACCCTCACTGGGCCCGACCACGCCGCGCGTCTCCATCAGGTCCATCAACCGGCCCGCCTTGGCGAAGCCGACGCGCAGCTTGCGCTGCAGCATCGAGGTCGAACCGAACTGTGAGGTGACCACCAGCTCCACCGCTTGCAGCAGCACGTCCATGTCGTCGCCGATATCGGGGTCGACGTCCTTGACCTCGCCGGCCTTGGCCGCGGTGACACCCTCCTGATATTCGGGTTCGGCCTGGGTCTTGCTGAACTCGACGACGGCCTGGATCTCCTCGTCGGAGATGAACGCGCCCTGCAACCGGGTCGGCTTGCCCTGACCCATCGGCAGGAACAGACCGTCGCCCATGCCGATCAATTTCTCCGCGCCCGGCTGGTCCAGGATGACGCGCGAGTCGGTGAGCGAGGAGGTGGCGAACGCCAGCCGCGAGGGCACATTGGTCTTGATCAGACCGGTCACCACGTCCACCGAGGGCCGCTGGGTGGCCAGCACCAGGTGGATACCGGCGGCACGCGCCTTCTGGGTGATCCGCACGATCGCGTCCTCGACATCGCGCGGTGCGGTCATCATCAGGTCGGCCAGCTCGTCGACGATGGCCAGGATGTACGGGTAGGGCCGGTAGACGCGTTCGCTGCCCAGCGGCGCGGTGATCTTGCCCGAGCGCACGTTCTTGTTGAAGTCGTCGATGTGGCGGACCTTGTTGGCCTGCATGTCCTGGTAGCGCTGCTCCATCTCCTCGACCAGCCAGGCCAGCGCGGCGGCGGCCTTCTTCGGCTGGGTGATGATGGGCGTGATCAGGTGTGGAATGCCCTCGTACGGCGTGAGCTCCACCATCTTCGGGTCGATCAGGATCATCCTGACCTCCTCGGGGGTGGCCCGGTGCAGCAGCGAGATCAGCATCGAGTTCACGAAACTCGACTTACCCGAACCGGTAGAACCGGCCACCAGCAGGTGCGGCATCTTGGCCAGGTTCGCCGAGACGAACTCGCCCTCGATGTTCTTGCCGAGACCGATCACCAGCGGATGGTGGTCGTTGCGGGTGTGCGGCGACTTCAGGACGTCGGCCAGGCGCACCAATTCGCGGTCGGCATTGGGCACTTCGATGCCCACGGCCGACTTACCGGGGATGGGCGCGAGCAGGCGCACGTTCTCGGTGGCGACGGCGTAGGCGAGGTTGCGGGCCAGCGCGGTGATCTTCTCGACCTTGACGCCGGGACCGAGCTCCACCTCGTAGCGAGTGACGGTCGGGCCGCGCACGAACCCGGTGACGGCGGCGTCGATCTTGAACTGCACCAGGACTTCGGTGATCGCCTCGATCATCGATTCGTTGGCCGCGGAACGCTTCTTGGGCGGGTCGCCGTCGAGCAGCAGTGTCAGCGGGGGCAGCGTGTAGTCGCCGTCGACGACCCGATCGGTGACGAACTCCGGTTCCGGTGGCGGCGGCGGGGTCTGGTCGACCGGCTTGACCACCGGCCGCTTGCGCGCCGGTTTCGGTGCGGGCGCGGGCGGTTCCTCGATCGGCTTGGCATCGCGCAGCGGCGGTTCGCCCAGTGATTCGGTGACCGCGTCGGAGCCGCCGAACTCGTCGGGCGGGTAGTTGTCGTCGGGGTTGCGGCCACGGCGACGGGTTCGGTTGCGGTGCACCGGGAATCCGTCGGCGTCGTAGTTGGCCGGGTCGTAGGGGTCGCCGTCGTCGGCGTATTCGCCGAGGCCGAAGTATTCGCTCAGCTTGGCAGGCACCTCGCGCACCGTGGTACCGGTGAGCAGCAAGACGCCGAACATCATGGCCAGCAACAGGATCGGCAGCGCGAGCCATGGTGTGAGCCCCTGGCCGAGCGGTCCGCCGATCGCATAGCCGAGCGCGCCGGCCGCGGTGGCGCGGCCGTCCGCGCCGGTGGGGGAACCAGCTGCCAGGTGCCAGACCCCCAGGGCGGGAAGCACGACGAGTAGCCCACCGAGGACCAGCCGTGGCCGGATCTCCGGATGTGGTTCGGTGCGCATCAGCACCACCGCCAGCGCGACCAGCAGAATCGGCGCAAGCGCGGCCGCGGAACCGGCGATCGCCCGGACGATGTCCTCGAGGAAACGGCCGACCGGTCCGCCCGCCGACAGCCACATCGCGGCGGCGATGATCGCGCTCAACGCGATGAGCGCCAGGCCGATGCCGTCGCGCCGGTGCCCGTGGTCCAGGTCGCCTGCCCGGCTCAACGTGCGGGTGGTGGCGCCGACGCCGCGCGCCAGCATGGTCCAACCGCTCCCGATCCCGCGGCTGATCACCGCCAGCGGTGCGGTGTTGGAGGCGCGTTTGACCGGCCTGCGTACGGGCGTGGTGCGCCCACGCGGAGCCGCCGTCGCTCGCGGAGTCGCCGAACGAGACCGCGCCGCCGGCGTCTGCCCCCTGGTCGATCCCGCCCGCGCACGAGAGGTCGTGGTGCTGCGGGACTTACCTGCCATGACCATCAGGCTAGCCGCTCGAACACCTCCGAGACCATCCGCAACACTGGTCCCACCGTGCTCGCCACGGTGATCCAGGGTGGATGCGCAGGTCGCAGCGCCCCGGTCAGCGCGGGGAAATCTCGCCGGGAACCGCGTTTCGCGGGCCCGAACTTACGGAATCCTTGTCGATCGCCACTGATTCGGGCGTGAGCGGGCTCGCGCGTCTAGCGCGGGCGCCGTAACCCTCGGTACGTTGACTGCGCTCTATCGGGTCGTCGACCCGTGCAGATGAAGGGGACGCTACAAGTGAAGAGAATGCTCACCAGCGCGGCCGTGCTGGGTGCCACCGCAGCCGCAGTGTTCGCGGGGCACATCGCACCGGCCCAGGCGCAGTCGGGCAACTACGGCGCCATCGCGGTGTCGGTCAAACCGGGGGTTTACGGATACGCCACGGACTACGGCAGCTACGCCGATGCCGAGGCCGGTGCCATGTCGGCCTGCCTGCGTGGCGGCGGTGGTGGCGGGTGCGACGTGAAGGTGTCCTACCGCAACGGGTGTGGAGCCATCGCGATCTCGCGCGGGTGGTGGAGCTACGGCTCCGCGTCGACGATCGGCGGCGCGAAACGCGAAGCGCTGAACAACAATCCGGGCAACGCCTACATCAAGCACTGGAACTGCACCAGCGGCTACCAGCTCTAGCCCGACCGTTTCGACCATGATCATGGGAGTTGTAGTGAACAACCGTCCAGTGAAATCCGCTGCCGTTCTCGTCGCGATCGTCGCGGCGCTCGGCCTCAGCGCGTGCAGTTCCGGCACCGACTCGACCAGCACGAGCGCGGGAACCACCACCAGCAAGGGCGGCGCCTTCGAAACGGGCGACGCCAAGTCGGGCAAGGAAGAGGGCGGTGAGCCCGCGGCCACCACGGTGCCCAACCTGCCCAAGCCGACCGCCGCCGAGCTGAACGCCCGGTTGAACAAGGCCCTCGCGGGCCAGCTCACCGGCGAGGAGAAGAAGACCTACATCGAGGACGCCGACCAGGATCCGATGCTGGTCGACAAGTTCGTCGAGGCGGCGAAACAGAACAACGTCAAGGTCGCCATCACCACCGTCGGTGACCCCGCCGACGGCAAGCTCAAGGCGAACGCCGATGTCACCATCGACGGCGCCCCGGTCAAGGACGCCTTCGTCGACTTCGTCGCCGAGGACGATTCCTGGAAGGTGTCGCACGTGTTCGCGTGCAACATCGTGAAGTCGGCGCAACTCGACTCCGCTGCCTGCCAGGCCTGAGTCACAGTCCGAATATCGCATCCGAATATCGGGTCCGAATATCAAGAAAACCGCTGGGCGACATAGTCGCCCAGCGGTTTTCAGTTGATCTGTTGATCTGTTGATCTCTCGATCAGGCGATCAGACGGCGACGACCGTCGGCACGATCATCGGGCGGCGACGGTAGACGTCGGCGACCCAGCGGCCGACCACCCGGCGCACGCCCTGGGCGATGCGGTGGGTGTCGGTGATGCCCTCACCGGCCAGGCGCAGCAGCTCCGCCTCGACCAGCTCGTTCGCGCCGTCGAGCGCGGTCCGGTCGTCGGAGAAGCCGCGCCCGTTGAGCTCGGGCGTGCTCACCGCCTTGCCGGTGGTCGAGTCGATGACGATGGTGATCGAGATGAACCCACCCTCGCCCAGGACCAGGCGGTCCGACAGGGTCGACTCGCCGACGTCGCCGACCGAGAGGCCGTCGACATAGACGTGTCCGACCGGCACACGGCCGACGATGGAGGCGATGCCGTCGACCAGGTCGACCACCACGCCGTCCTCGGCCAGCATGACCCGCTCCTCGGGCACACCGGTCGCCACCGCCAGTGCGGCGTTGGCGCGCAGGTGCCGCCATTCGCCGTGCACGGGCATGGCGTTGGTCGGGCGCACCGCGTTGTACAGGTACAGCAGCTCACCGGCGGAAGCATGCCCGGAGACGTGCACCTTCGCGTTCTGCTGGGTGATCACGGTCGCGCCGAGCCTGGCCAGGCCGTTGACCACGGCGAACACCGAGTTCTCGTTGCCGGGGATCAGCGAGGACGCCAGCACCACCAGGTCGTCGGCGCGGATGTTGATCTGGCGGTGCTCGCCGCGCGCCATCCGTGACAGCGCCGAGAGCGGCTCGCCCTGGGAGCCGGTGGAGATCAGCACCAGGCGGTTGCCGGGCAGGTTCGCGGCCTGATCGAGGGTGACCACCACGTTGTCGGGCACGGTGAGGTAGCCGAGGTCCTGCGCGATCTCCATGTTGCGGACCATCGAGCGGCCGACGAAGCAGACCTTGCGGTTGTACTTCTGCGCGACGTCGACGACCTGCTGGATGCGGTGCACGTGGCTGGCGAACGACGCCACGATGACGCGGTTGGTGGCCTTGCCGATGACGTTGTCGAGCACGCCACCGATCTCGCGCTCGGGGGTGACGAAACCGGGAACCTCGGCGTTGGTGGAGTCGACCAGGAACAGGTCGACACCTTCGTCGCCGAGGCGGGAGAAACCGGCCAGGTCGGTGAGGCGGCCATCGAGGGGCAGCTGGTCTAGCTTGATGTCGCCGGTGTGCAGGACCACGCCGGCACCGGTGCGGATGGCCACGGCCAGCGCGTCGGGAATCGAGTGGTTGACCGCGAAGTACTCGAGCTCGAACGGGCCGTGCACCGTGGTCTCGCCCTCGGCGACCTCGCGCAGCTTGGGCTGCAACCGGTGCTCGCGCGCCTTGGCCGCGACCAGCGCGAGGGTGAACTTGGCGCCGATCACCGGGATGTCCTGGCGCAGGCGCAGCAGGAACGGCACGGCACCGATGTGGTCCTCGTGGCCGTGGGTGAGCACGATGGCCTCGACGTCGGCCATCCGGTTTTCGATGGGCCCGAAGTCCGGCAGGATCAGGTCGACACCGGGCTGCTGGTCCTCGGGGAACAGCACACCGCAGTCGACGATCAGCAGCTTGCCGCCGTATTCGAACACGGTCATGTTGCGGCCGATTTCGCCGATGCCGCCCAGGGCGAACAGGCGCAAGCCGTTCTTCACCAGCTTCGGCGGCGGGCCCAGCTTGTCGTGGGCCGCCTTCTCGCGCGGCTCGGCGACCGGCGCGGAACCTCGACCGCGTCCCCCGCCCTGCCTGCCACGGCCACCACCGCGGGACTGCTCGGCGGCGGGCTTGCTCTTGGCCTCGGCCTGCTTGCCCTTGACTTCGGTAGCCGGCTTGGTCCTCGCGCGCCGCGGCGCGGTCTTCTTCGCGGTCACTTGTTCTTCGGCGACGCTGAGCAGGTCGGTGCCCACTTCGGCGCTACCGGCCAGGTTCGCTTCCGCGGTGACCTCGGCGATCGGTTCGGCGATCGCCGGTTCCTTCGCCGCGGGGGCTTCCTCGGGCGCGACCACCTTCTTCACCGCGGCCTGCGCGGTCTCCACCGGCGTCGGCTCCGGCGCACCGGCGGCACGCGATGCCGAACGGCGGCGGGGCTTACGGGCTACGGGTTCGGTCATGCCGACACCCCCGCGGCCTGCAGGTCCAGCGCCAGCTCCTCGAGCTGTGCCTGCGTCGGCATCAGCTGGGGCAACCGGGGCTCACCTACGTCGATGCCGAGCAATCGGAGTCCTCCCTTACACATCGCCACACCTCCCAGGCGGGTCATGGCCGCGTACAGCGGCAGTAGTGTCGCGTTGATCTCTCGCGCCCTGGCCACGTCACCGATGGTGTAGGCGTGGTGGATCTCGCGCAGTCGCTCCGGCACGAGGTGTCCGATGACGCTGATGAACCCGACCGCACCGACCGAGAGCCAGGGGAGATTCAGTCCGTCGTCACCGGAGTAGAAATCCAGATCGGTGGTCGCGATGAGATCGGCTCCGGAGACGAGATCGCCCTTGGCATCCTTCACCGCGACGATGTTGGGATGCTCGGCAAGGCGCCGGATCGTGTCGATGGCGATAGGCACCACCGACCTCGGTGGAATGTCGTAGAGCGTGATCGGCAGCGCGGTGGCGTCGGCGACCGCGGTGAAATGCGCGATCAGGCCCTCCTGTGTGGGCCGCGAGTAATACGGGGTCACCACGAGCAGACCGTGTGCGCCCGCGTTCTCCGCGGCACGCGCCAGTTCGATCGAGTGCGCGGTGTCGTAGGTACCCGCGCCCGCGACCACGGTGGCCCGGTCGCCGACGCCGTCGACGACCGCCCGCAGCAGATCATGCTTCTCGGTTTCGGTCGTGGTCGGCGATTCGCCGGTGGTACCCGAGATGATCAGCAGGTCGACCCCACGGTCGACCAGGTGTGCCGCCAGTGCGACACCGGCATCGACGTCGAGCTTGCCCGCAGCGCTGAAGGGGGTCACCATCGCGACACCTACCGTGCCGGACGCGCGCAGCTCCGTTGGCGTCGATTCACCGTTCGTCATGGTCAGAAAGGCTACCCGGTCGCCGGATGCGCCTCGACACCCTAGCGCCCGAAGCGGCTGCCGGTGGGTGTTTTTCACCTTGCGTGATGTCATATGTGACGTCACAATGATGTCATGGATCTGAATGCTCATACCGCGCGGTTGCGCGAGGAACTGATCGCCGCCGCCGCGCTCGGCGACGAGAAAACGCAGGCCACCGCCGCCGCCCTCGCCGCTGCGGTGGAGAGTTCGAGCCGCCTGGTGCTGCTGTCGGCGCTGTCGGAACTGGCCGCCGAGATCAGTACCGAACTCGGTGACCGCACCGTGCACGTCCGCCTGGAAGGCACGCAGGCGAAGGCCGACGTGCGCAAGAACACGCCGCCGGGCGCGGAGGAACCCCAGACTTTCGAGGAAATGACCGGCGACATCAGCCGGGTGACCCTGCGACTGGTCGAACAGCTCAAGTCCCGCGCGGAGGAAGCGGCCCAGCAGAACGGGCAGTCGCTCAACTCCTGGCTCTCCGGCGCCGTCAGTGGCGCGTTGAAGGATCAGATGCGCGGTTACGGCGGCAAGGGCTGGTAGACCGCGTCCGAGTTCACAGCAGCGGGGCCAGGTCGCCGCGTTCGCCGATAACGACTTCGTCGAGTTCGAGCCAGTCGGCCATTTCCCGCAGTGCCCCGCGCAAAGCCTGGGCGGTCTCGGCGGTCGCGTAGCCGGGTTCGGCGAACGCGCCGGGGGCGAGCAGTCGGCCGGTGGCGCGTTCGGCGCGCAGATCCACCCGGCCGACGAGCTTGCCGTCGACGAGCAGCGGGAAGACGTAATAGCCGTGCACCCGTTTGGGTTCGGGGGTGTAGATCTCGATGCGGTAGTGGAAGTCGAAGATCCGCTGGGTACGTGGGCGGAAGAAGATCAGCGGATCGAACGGGCACAACAGCGCGGTCCCGGTGATCCGACGCGGGGTGGCGGCCTCCGGGTGCAGGTAGGCGGGTGCGTCCCAGCCGTCGACGTCGACAGGGAGTAGTTCGCCCGCGTCGACCAGGTCGGCGATCGCCGGGGCGCTCTGGCGCCGGGCCAGGCGGTAGTAGTCGCGCAGGTCGGCCTCGGTGCCGATCCCGAGGGCCCGGCTGGACCGGCGGATCAGCTCGCGCACGGCGTCGTCCTCGGCGATCTCCCGGTCGCGTACATCGGCCGGGACGACCCGTTCGGTGAGGTCGTAATGCCGGGTGAACCCGACCCGGCGGGCGGTGGACAGCTCACCGGCGGCGAAGAGCTGCTCGCAGATCATCTTCGTGTCGCTCAGGTTCCACCAGGTCCCCTTCGGCCGGGGCTTGTCCAGTTCCAGATGACGTTCGATCTCCCCGGCGCTCGCCGCGCCCACCTCGGTCACGACATCGAGAATGTCCTTGCCCAGCGTGGGATTTCGTTCGACGATCGTGCGCATCCCCGACCAGCGCCCGTGCCGGTACTCGCGCATCCGCCAGCGCATCAGCGGCCAGTCGGCGACCGGGATCAGCGCCGCCTCGTGCGCCCAGTACTCCACCAGCCCCCGTCGCGCCTTCGCGCTGTCGCTCCAGGCGGCGCCGTCGAGCAGGCCGCGATCGTAGGGGCCGATCCGGCTGAACACCGGCGCGTAGTGCGCGCGGACCACAGCCGAGACCGAATCTATTTGCAGCAGACGGGTTCTGGCGACCACATCGAGCACGGCCCGACGCTTCGGGTTGGTGGGCCTCCGCTTGCCGAAGCCCTGCGCGGCCAGCGCCGTTCGACGGGCCTGCGCCGCATTCATCCGCTGCATTCGCTCAGCCTGACACAGGGGTCCGACAGGTTTTCGGCGCTCAGGTGGAGACCCGGACCTCACCCGCGGTGTCGATCTCGGTCCGCCGATCCCCGCCCGGCGCGGCGGCCAGCACGGTCGCCACCCAGCGTCTGCCGACCGGCAGCACGCGCACGGTCACCGAGCCCGCTCCCGCCATGTCGAGTTCGTCGACCGCGGCCTCGATCACGTGGTGGCGCACCCATTCCGGGACCCCGAGAAAGCCGCCGTCGTCGAGCAGGGTGACCTCGACGCCGCGCGATCGCGCCCCCCGAGCGGCGGCGCTGAGCCGCTCGGTGACCAGCTGCGGCGCCCGGAGACCGTCGCGCAGTTCGGCTTCGAGCAGCCTGCACTGTTCGCGTTCGGTGTCGGTGAGCTCGATCCCGGCGGCGATGCGGGCGAGCAGTGGCCCGGCCACCCGGTCGAGTGCTCCCAGCTGACGATCACGCTCGGCAGTGGCCGCGGCCAGCGCGGCCTCGGTCGCCGCGCGTCGATTGGCCTCGCTGCGCAGTTCCCGCAGCGAACGCTGGGTGGGCCGCACGATCGACATGAACACCGTCACCGCGCCGACGGTGGCGACCGGCGTCAGCGCGCGCACCACGGTTTCGGGGTGCCAACTGGTGAACACCCCCATCGTCACCAGCACCGTCGCGGCGGCCGCCACGCCGAGCCAGGCCGACACGATCCGCCCGCGCAGCACCAGCATCGCCAGCAGATACGACGTCGGATAGGCGGTCCACAGCTGGTGGGCGAACCCCGACGAGCTCTCGAGCCACGGCACGGTGAGCGCCATCGCCGCAGGTCCGGCACAGGCCACGTAGATCGTGGCGGGCCACGGCAGCGGGTCCACCGGGAACACCAGCACCACCAGCGCGGCCACGGCCATCAGCACCAGCGCGGCGGCCGCGGCCGCCGGCGGGGCGATATCGAAATTCACCCGGAGGTACATCACGATGGTGGCTTCGAAGATCACCACGAACAGCCACGCCGTGCCGTCGCTGAGGCCGAACAGATCGCGCATCGCGAACGGCAGATCCCGATCGACCATCAGCTACCCCACACCAGTGTCACCACGGTTCCCGCGCCCGGCGCCGATTCCACGAACGCCGCGCCACCGGCGAGCGCGCGCATCCGGCCCAGGATGCTGCCGGCGATCCCCATCCGATCGGCCGACACCCGCGCCGGGTCGAACCCGGCGCCGTCATCGGACAGCACCACCCGGATGCCGCCGGTCGCGATGGTGACCGACACACCGCGCCGCACCGTCCGACCGGGGACGTCGGCATGACGCACGCTGTTGCGCACCGCCTCCGAGAGCGCGGCCCCGAGCACCTGGGCGGCCTCGATCGGCAGGCACAGATCGGCCGCGCGCCGCGAGGACACCTGCACCGGGACCTCGGATTCCACCTCGCGCACCGCCTCGCGCAGGAATTCGATCGCCGCGGCGGCGTCGAGGTGGTCGATCTCGGGCGCGGTCCGCGACAGCTCGAGCTGTTCGAGGGTGCGCGCGGCCTGGTTGCGCAGCACCGGCGAGGACTGCTGCGCCCGAGAGGCCTCCAGCAGCGTCGACAGCACCGCGTCGTGGATGAGCGCCGCGAAACGCGCGCCCTCGCGTTCCCTGGCCGAGGTCGCCGCGACCGCCGCCGCCCGGCTGCGCTGCCGGACCGCTTCCCGGTCGACCCGTTCGGCGGCGGCACGCGCGTACACCACGCACCACAGGAACAGCGCGGCTACGCCGAGCGCCCTGGTGATGTCGCCGAACAACGCCCCCATCGAACTGTCGGGCACCACAAGGGCATTCGACACACTGGTCGTCACCGCGAGCAGGGCTGCGAACGCGGCCGCACCACGTCGCGGCCACGCCAGACCCGCGGCCAGCACGCCGACAGCGAGCCCTCGATAAGGCCACGAGGCGAACGAACCGACGTGCACCACCGGATACACCAGCGGCGTCGCCACGGTGGCCGCGAGGTAACACACGGCGGCCGCGGCGGCGGTGCGCCGGATCGCCGCGGCGGTGCCGCGCGCCGACACGATCGCCAGCACACCGAACATCAGATACGCCGACACCAGATGCAGTTCCGGCCACACCGACTGATTGATCGGCTGCACCAGCACCGCGGGCAGTTCCAGCACCATCACGATCGTGGCGCCGGTCCCGATCACCAGCCCGAGCCTGCGCAGGATCTGTTCGGTCGCCGCGCGCGAGAAGTCGACGTCGCCGACCGGTGCGGGCGCCGTCGCGACCGCGAGATCGGTCACGTGCGCTGCTGCCTTTCCGGCACGGGCAGCCATCCGTCCTCGACGGCCCGTTTGTACAGATCGGTCTTGGTGGGCGCGGGTCGGCCCGCGTCGGCGTACTTCTGCCGGATGCGGCCCAGGTAGTCGTTGACGGTCTGTTCCGACAGACCGGTCAGCCGGGCCACCCGCGAGGCCTTCTCCCCCGAGGCGTACAGCATCAGCACTTCCTCCTGACGCGGGCTGAGCCCGACGTCGGAGAGCTTCGGATCGCCGTCGATGGCGGCGGCCCAGTCGGTGGTCACCACCTGCTCCCCCGACGCGGCCCGGCGCACCGCCTCGACCACGGTCGCCACGCTCTCGGACTTGCGCAGCACCCCGAGCACGCCCGCTTTGGCGGCGGAGCGGACCAGGAAGGCGTTGTCGGCGCCGGTGAACACCAGCACCTCGATGTCGCGTTCGCGCAGCGCGGTGACATTGTCCTCGGGCGTCGAGCCGTCGGGCAGGCGCAGATCGAGGACGACGAGGTCGAGATCGGTGGTCTCGGCGAGCAGCCCGGCGACGGACTCCGCCACCGCCACCAGTTCCAGGTCGGGTTCGGGGCCGAGCATGGCCGCCAGTCCGATCGCCACGGACTCGTGGTCCTCCACCAGACCGACCCGCCGCACCGTGCGCGTCTGCGCCAACTCGCTCACCCGACCACTCCCCATCCTCGAACACCCACCGCGGCCAGCCCGCAACACGTCGGTCGAGTTCTACCGCATCCCGAGCCCGCGTGTCAGCCCACCAAAATTCGGGGCGGACCCGCTGTCCCGATCAGCTATTCCATCAGACCAGCGGCGATGGTCGCGCCGAGTTCCCAGCATTTCTCCAGATCGGCCTTGCTCGGCGGTCCCGAGACCACGACCGCCTCGGCGGCGCGCTGCCAGCCCAGCCCGGTGGTGATCCGCTCCACGCTGCTCTCAGCGCCTTCGGTGCCTTCGTTGCCGTGCAGGTAGAGGCCGTAGGGGCGCCCACCGGTCGAGTCGAGGCAGGGGTAGTAGATGGTGTCGAAGGCGTGTTTGAGCGCGCCGCTCATGTAGCCGAGATTGGCCGGGGTGCCGAGCAGGTAGCCGTCGGCGTCGAGCACATCGACGGCGGTCACCGCCAGCGCGGCCCGGCGCACCACCTCGACCCCCTCGATCTCGGGGTCGCTCGCCCCGGCGAGGACCGCTTCGAACATCGCCTGGGTGTGCGGCGACGGGGTGTGATGGATGATCAGCAACCGGGCCATGGGCTCGCTACTCTCCTGGGTCGCGTTCCAGTTTTTCCAGTGCCACCGCGCGGCGCATGGTGTCGCGGGCGCGGCCCCGGTCGCCGGCGTAGTCGTAGGCGCGGGCCAGCCGGTAGGAGGACCGCCAGTTGTCCGGGTCGGCTTCCCATTCGGTCTTGATCTGTGTGAACAGGGCGTCGGCCGCGTCGCGTTCGATCCGGCCGGAGGGTCGGCGCGGCAGTTGCGAGGTGTCGACCTCCAGTCCTTCCTCGTGGATACGCCGGGCCAGCCGTTGATGCGCGAACGCCGCGCTCAAGGTCGCCCACAGGATCCAGAGACCGACGACGGGCAGCAGCAGCATGCCGATGCCGATCGCGATACCCGCGAACCCGCCGTCGGCGATGTAGGCGATGGCGAGCCCGCCGAGCCGGACGAAGTAGAACAGCAGCGCGACGACCAGGAACACCACGACCGCAACGGTTTTCAGGACCTGCCGATCGGGTCGCTGCGCGTCGGAGTCGCTCACAGATCCAGGAACGGGTCGAGCCCGACGGTCAGACCCGGCCGTCCGGCGATCTCGCGCACCCCGAGCAGCACGCCCGGGGCGAACGAGGACCGGTCGATGGAGTCGTGGCGAATGGTCAGGGTCTCGCCCTGGGTGCCGAACAGCACCTCCTGGTGGGCCACGAGCCCGGCCAGACGCACCGAATGCACTCGCACACCGTCGACATCGGCGCCGCGGGCACCCTCGAGTTCGGTGGTGGTGGCGTCGGGGCTGATCCCGACCCCGGCCTCGGCGCGGGCCGCGGCGATCACTGCGGCGGTGCGGTAGGCGGTGCCCGAGGGGGCGTCGGCCTTGTTCGGGTGGTGCAACTCGATGACCTCGACGGAGTCGAAGAACCGCGCCGCCTGCTCGGCGAATCGCATCGACAGCACGGCGCCGATGGCGAAGTTCGGCGCGATCAGCACGCCCACCTCGGGCCGCTGCGCCAGCTGCCCGCGTACCTCGGCGAGGCGGGCCTCGTCGAAGCCGGTGGTGCCGACGACGGCGTGGATGCCGTTCTCGATCAGGAACTTCAGGTTGCCCATCACCACATCGGGGTGGGTGAAATCGACGACCACCTGGGTGCCCGCCTCGGTGAACGTCTCGAGCGCGTCACCCTTGTCGACCTGCGCCACCAGCTCCAGATCGGGCGCCGCCTCCACCGCCGCGCAGATCGCCTGCCCGACCTTGCCGCGTGCTCCGAGCACTCCGACCCGAATGGTCACCGCATCTCCTCGTCCTCGACTCAGCTTGCTCGTCGAAGCCTATCGAGCAGCCCGTGGGGCCGCGGCGCCGACCTCACACCATCGGGCCTGCCGAGCCGTCAGTCGAAGACGATCACCTGTCGTAGCGCCGCGCCCGCCGCGAGATCGTCCATCGCCTGGTTCACCTGGTCGAGTCCGATGCGGGCCGAGACGAGCCGTTCCAGCGGCAGCTTGCCCTCGCGCCACCGCCGCACGTATTCGGGGATGTCACGGTCGGGAACAGCGGAGCCGAGGTAGCTGCCGATGATGGTGCGGCCCTGCGCCACCAGCGCCAGTGGCGAGATGGTGGCCGTGGCGGTCGGGGCGGGCAGGCCGACCGTCACGGTGACGCCACCGGGTGCTGTTGCGGTGACGGCGGTTTCGAACGCGCGCACGTTGCCCGCCGCTTCGATCACCACGTCGGCCTGCACGCCCTGCTCGGCGACCTCGCCCGGCGTGCAGGCCGCGGTCGCACCGAATTCGCGGGCGAGCGCCAGCTTTTCGGGAACCGTGTCGACGGCGATCACCTCACCGAGCCCGAGCGACACCGCGACGAGCACCGCCGCCATCCCGACACCACCGAGCCCGACCACCATGATCCGGTCGCCCGCACCGGGTTTCGCGGCGTTGAGCAGTGCGCCGCCGCCGGTGAGCACCGCGCAGCCGAGCACCGCCGCCACCTCGGGCGGCACGTCGTCGTCGACCGGGACGACCGAGCGCCGGTCCACCACCGCGTGCGTGGCGAAGCCGGAGACGCCGAGATGGTGCTGCACCACCTCGCCGTCGCGGGTGAGCCGTCGACCGCCGCCGAGCAGTTCGCCCGCGTTGTTGGCCACACTGCCCGGCCCGCACGGGGTGCGTCCGTTGCTCGCACAGCCCGCGCAGTCGCCGCAGCGCGGCAGGAACGTCATCACGACCCGCTGTCCAGGGGCCACATCGGTGACACCGGCGCCCACCGATTCGACGATGCCCGCGGCTTCGTGGCCGAGCAGCATGGGCACCGGGCGCACCCGATTGCCGTCCACCACAGACAGATCCGAATGGCACAGGCCGGCCGCTTCGATGCGCACCAGCAATTCGCCCCGACCCGGTTCGGCCAGTTCCAGGTCACACACCGTGATGGGCTGCGAATCGGCGAACGGCGCCGAGTCGGCGATCCGTTCCAGAACGGCTCCACGAATCTTCATGCTCGCGACGCTACCGCGAGTGCCCTTTACAGGTTCCGGGATCTGTCGCTAACCTCGATCTCGGTGATGGTGCTCCTGTCGGCCGCCTCGTACCGTGCCCAGGGTCGGCGCCATCACGAACAAGGAGAAATCCCCTGTCAGTGCAGTTCAATCACACCATTGTCGGATGCCGCGATAATCGGGAGACCGCCGAGTTCTGGGCGGACATCCTCGGGTTGGACGTAGGAAAAGAGTGGGGGCCGTTCATTCCGATCGCCCTCGATCACGGTGCGGCCTTCGATTTCGCCAAGGTCCCGCCCTTCGTTTCCGAGATCCAGCCACAGCACTACGCGTTCCTGGTCAGCGAGGCCGAGTTCGACGCGTCCTACGCCAAGATCCAGCGCTACAAGCTGGACCATTGGGCCGACCCCCAGCAACACGGGGTCAACGAGATCAATCACAACGATGGTGGTCGCGGTGTCTATTTCCTCGACCCCAACGGCCACTTCCTGGAACTGATCACCGTTCCGTACGGCGGTTGGCCCGAGTAGTCGTTCAGGCCGGTCCCTGCTGGGACCGGCCTGTTTGCGATTACCCGAGTTTCGCGGCCGCGCGGGTCCCGCGCAGACCCAGCAGCGCGGCGCCGACACACGCCACCGAGACGCCCACGATGAACCAGGGGAATACCGTCGTAAGTCCCCAGGTCGTCGCGGCCCAGCCCGCCGCCAGGGTCGGCAAGGCCATCGCCGAATAGGCCAGCAGGTAGAAGGCCGACATGGTCTCGCCACGGCGATGCGGCGGAACGACCTCGGACAGGTGCCGCAGCGACCCACCGAAACCGAGACCGAAGGTGCCGCCGAGCACCAGACCGGCGAGGACCACTACCGCGGGCTCTTTCGTCGCCAGCGCCGGAATAGTGGCGAGTAGTGCGGCCGCCATGCCGAGGTCCCCGATCATCGCGGCGCGACGGGCCGGCACCCGGGTGGCCAGCAACTGCGCCAACGCGCCCGCCAGCGCGGTGCTCGCGACGACGACACCACCGAACACCAGATTGTGCACGCCGGTTTCGGCCGCGGCCAGCGACGGATACAGCGACAGCAGGACACCCAGCACCGACCAGGCGGCCATCACGCCGATCGCGGAGAACCAGAAGTCGGACCTGATCTCGTGCGGGACGGACGGTTTCGCGATGGTGATGCGTGCCTTCACCCGGGTGGTGTGCGGTTCACGAAGGGCGAGAATGCCGGCCCCCGCGGCCACACAGATGACGGTGATCACCACATACGGCGTGCGCAACGGCGACGGCGCGTACTGCGCGAGCACCGCGGTGCCGAGCACCGCGATCGCGATGCCGACGTTGAACGCGACGCCGCTGAGCTGCCCGGAGCGAGCACCACGCTCGGGCCGCAGATCCAGCAGCGCCGCCGCGCCCGCGACGACGGTGGCGCCGACGGCCGCCCCGTGCAATGCCCTGGCCAGCAACAACATCGGCACCGAATCGGCGAGCAGGAAGACGCCCAGCCCGAGGATCATGGTGGCGAAGGCGCCGATCATCACCGGCTTGCGGCCGACCACATCGGAGATCCGGCCGGAGACCAGCACCGCGCCGAGCGCCGCGAAGGCATAGACGGCGAAGACCAGCGTCGTGGTCAGCGGGGACAGATGCCACTCGGTCTCATAGATCCCGTAGAGCGGAGCGGGCGCCCCGGAAACCCCGAGCGCCACCGCGCTCGCGGCCAGGACGAGCCCGTACGCCCAGCGCTGCCCGGCCTCGACCGGCGCCATCGTTGTCGCTGCCACAGCAGCCCCCATCAGCAGAGTTTGATAACCATCGAACGATGATCAGGCTACGCCGAGTATGATGACTATCAAACCCCCGAGTGAGGTAACTCATGACACAGGCTAAAGATCTCACCCCGGCGCCGACCATACCCGTCGCCGCGCTCCCTACCGTCCTCGGCGCCCTTCACGACCCCGTCCGCCTGGAGATGGTCCGTCGCCTGAGCAATGCCGCCGCCCCCGTCCGCTGCGCGGCGCTCTACGACGCGATCAACAAATCCACCGCGACCCACCACTTCAAGATCCTGCGCGAAGCGGGCCTGATCGAACGGCTCACCATCGACGGCCAGACCTTCCAGGAACTGCGCACCGACGCCGTAGAGCACGCGCTGCCCGGCCTGCTCCCCTCGATCGTCGACGCCGCCAACCGCGTGGATGCGGATGCCACACACCGCGACGAGCAGTCCTTGCGCTGATCGCCCGACCGGCCCTGCGTGTTTCCAGCGTTCCGCGGCTGTCGCCACCGCGCCGCCCGGCAGTGACGGCGTACCGGCCAGAGCCCGGCTCGGACAGATGGCCGCAGGCGACCGGGGTGCTTCCACCCGGGGTGGCGCGACACCGCTCACCACCGATCATCGGCACCACCGTTCACGCGCGCACCCGGATGACCCCGGTGCCGAATTGCTCAGCGCTCGACGAGCTTTCGGACCGAGGCGGGCAGATCGCGGGTGCGCTGATACGGGCCCGACACCGCCGCACCGTAGGGGCGGGCGAGCAAGGTGCGGGCGATCTCGCTGACCTCGTCGGTGGTGACGGCGTCGATGCGAGCCAGGGTCGCCGAGACGCTGCGATGGTTGCCGTAGCTGAGTTCGCTGCGGCCGATGCGGTTCATCCGGGAGGCCGAGTCCTCGAGGCCCAAGACCAGCCCGCCGCGCAAAGAGCCCTTGGCCCTGGCGCATTCGGCATCGGTGACACCGTTGGCGGCGACCTCGTCGAGCACGCCACGTGCCAATGTCGCGACCTGGCCGAGGTTTTCGGGCTGGCAGCCGAGCGAGACCGAGAACGCGCCGGTGTCGGCGAAGGTGTCGACGCTCGAGTACACCGAGTACGCCAGGCCGCGTTCTTCCCGGATGCGCTGGAACAGGCGCGAACTCAGGCCGCCGCCGACGATGGTGTTGAGGATCGACAGCGGCCAGCGCTGTTGGCCTTCGTGCCTGCCGAACGCCCGCACCCCGAAGGCGAGGTGGGTCTGTTCACTGTCGCGGTTGATCCTGATCAGGCCGGGTGCGCCCTGCGCGCGGAACTTCCCTTCGCGGCGCGGCGCGGGCTCGGCGGTGGTGTCCAGGTGTGGCCCGAACGCGCGGTGCACCAGTTCCACTACGCGTTCGTGCTCCACGTTGCCCGCCACCGCGACGACCATGCGCTCGGGCCGGTAGCGGCGCTGATGGAAGCCGCGCAGCTGGGCAGCCTGCATGTTCTCGATGGATTCGACGCTGCCGATCACCGGGCGCCCGATCGGGTGGTCGCCGAACATGGCGGTGAGGAAGGAGTCGGCGACCAGGTCTTCGGGGTCGTCGTCGCGCATCGCGATCTCTTCCAGGACCACCTGGCGCTCCACGTCGACGTCGATCGCGCGGCACAGACCGTTGAGCACCACATCGGAGACGAGGTCCACCGCGAGCGGCAGGTCCTCGTCGATGACGTGGGCGTAGTAGCAGGTCTGTTCCTTGGCGGTGAACGCGTTGAGCTCGCCGCCGACCGCGTCCATGGATTGCGCGATGTCGAGGGCGGTGCGTGTGGGCGTCGCCTTGAACAGCAGATGTTCGAGGAAGTGCGCGGCGCCGGCCACGGTGGGGCCCTCGTCGCGCGAACCGACGCCTACCCACACCCCGATGGAGGCCGAGCGCACGCCGGGCACGTGCTCGGTGACCACACGAAGGCCACCGGGCAGCACGGTGCGGCGCACTCCCCCGGTGGAGACATCGTCAGCGGATTCGGTATTCGACTCGGTCAACTTCGGTTTCGTCACCCGATCCTCGATAACAGTGTCTTCGTCGGACTCGGTCTGCGACTCGATGTGCTCGGACCTCGTCACCCGATCCCACCGGACGGCTGTGCTGGCATGGTTCCTCAAACTCTCGAACGGGACCTGGCGACGTGCGCGTAATGCCTCATTGTGCAGGCCGCAGGCACGACGGCCGGCTCCGCGATTCTATGCGCCCATCGCCCCCGCCCGCGCATCGGCCCTCGTCGCCGGGTCCTCGCCTGCGAGCCCGCGCGTCTCGGATCCGCTCCCGTCGAGGACGTCCGCGATCCGGGCCAGCGCCGCCTCACCCGCCATCGCCCAGTGCGTGGCGGGGATGGCGTGCCGGTGGACCGTGCCGTCGACGGCGGTGGCCCAACTCGCCGCGCCACGCGATCCGCTGGGATCGTCGACGGTGGCGGCGAAGTAGACGAGGTCGCCGTCGAAGCGACGTGGCCGGTATTCGTCGACCATCCGCATCGAGGCCGTGGCGGCGTCGATGATGCGGGCGATGCGGTCGCGATCGAGTGCCGCCAGTGGTCCGCCGATGCCCGCGGCCGCGGCGGCGAGACCGTCGGTGTCGAACGCGAGATCGTCACCGGCGAGCCCGCCGAGCAGGTCGCCGACGGTGGGCATCGCAGTCTGTTGCGGTCCGTCGCCGAGCCAGCTGTCCATCATGGCCAGCTGTGCCACCTGTTCGCCGTCGGCTTGCAGGCCGGTGGCGACGGCGTGGGCCAGCAGCCCGCCCAGCGACCAGCCGAGCAGGTGGTACGGCCCTTCCGGCTGCACCTCGCGGATGGCGGCGATGTAGCGGCGCGCCCAGTCCTCGATCGTGGCGGGCAGCGGTTCGTCGGCGGTGAGGGCAGGCGACTGCAACCCGTAGATCGGGCGCTGCGGGTCGAGGTGGCGGGTCAGTCCGGCGAACGACCAGGACACACCGCCGACGGGGTGGATGCAGAACAGCGGCGCGCCGGTGCCGCCGGCGCGCAGCGGGAGCAGGACCGCGAACGCGTCATCGCTCGAATCATCTTCGGCGCGTAGCCGTTCCACGACGACCGCCGGCGTGGGGTCGGTGAAGAACCACGCCACCGGCACCGGGCTGCCCAGTGCTTCGCTCAGTCGAGACGACAGCTGGACCGCGGTGAGGGAGTTGCCGCCGAGGTCGAAGAAGTTGTCGTCCATGCCGATGCGGTCCAGTCCGAGTACCCGGGCGAAGGCGCCTGCGACGAGCTGCTCGGTCTCGGTGATCGGCGCCCGATAGGTCGCCTGGCGGATCTCCGGGCGCGGCAGTGCGCCGCGGTCGAGTTTGCCGGAGGTGTTGACCGGCAACGCGTCCAGCTCGAGGACCACGGCGGGCACCAGGTAGCCGGGTAGTTCGGTGGCCAGCGCCGCCCGCAGCACGGCCGCATCGAATCCCGAACCAGCGTGTGTCACAGTGCCGTCGACCGCCGCACCGGGACCTGCTCCGACGGTAGTGGGCGCACCGGCAATGCCATCGGATTCCTTGTTCCGTGACGCCACCACGTACGCGACAAGTCGATCTGCGCCGACCCCGGACACCACGGCCGCCGCGGCCTGCGCCACCCCGGGCCGCCGCTGCAGCGCGGCTTCCACTTCACCGAGTTCGATGCGCTGGCCGTTGAGCTTCACCTGCAGGTCGGCACGCCCGAGGTATTCCAGTGCCGGAGTGTCGCTTCCCCGCAGGCGAACGAGGTCGCCGGTGCGATACATCCGAGCGCCGGACGCACCGAACGGGTCCGGGACGAACCGCTCCGCGGTGAGCTCGGCGGCCCCGATGTACCCGTGTGCGAGTTGCGCGCCACCGACATACAGCTCACCGGTCACCCCCGGCGGCACCGGACGCATCCTGGCATCGAGCACGTACAGCCCCGTATTCCACACCGGCGCACCGATCGGCACCGTGACGACGTCGTCATCGGTCACCCGGTGCGCACTCACCTGCACCGTGGTCTCGGTCGGCCCGTAGAGGTTCACCACCTGCGCGCCGGTCAGTGCGCGCACCTGCTGTGCCAGCCCGGCGGGCAACGCCTCGCCACCGGCGAACACCCGCCGTAGCGGCGTACTCACGACACTGTTGCCCGCAGCGGCCGCCTCCCGCGCATGCGCCGCATAGGCCGCGAGCAGGGTCGGGGCGAATTGCGCTGTGTCGATGTGGTGTTCGGTGATCAGCGCGGCCAGGTAGGCCGGGTCCCCGTGCCCACCGGGCCGGGCGATGACCGTGCGGGCGCCCACCCGCAGCGGCAGCAACAGCTCCCAGATCGAGGCGTCGAAGGTGATCGGCGTCTTGTGCAGCACCCTGTCACCGGCGGCGAAGCCGAACTGCTGTGCCAGCCAGTCGAGTTGGTGGACGATCGCGCGATGCGGCACGCCGACGCCCTTGGGCAGACCGGTCGACCCGGACGTGAAGATCACGTACGCGGTGTGCTCCGGGAGCAACGGCGCCACCCGTTCGGCGTCGGCGATCGGCGCTACCGGCAAGCCCGCGAGATCGACGGTGTCCAGCGTGATCACCTCGTGCCCGCGCAGCGGGAGGTCCATAGCATCGCCGCTGGTGGTGAGCACGCAGACCGGTTGCGCGATCCGCAGGATGCGGGTGATCCGCTCCGCCGGATGATCCGGATCGATCGGCACGTAGGTGCCACCCGCCGCCAGCACCGCGTACACGCCGACCAGCAACTCGGCCGAGCGCCGAACTCCCACCGCCACCGCGTGATCCGGCCCGACACCGTGGTCGATCAGATGGCGGGCGAGCCGGTTCACCCGCGCCGCGAATTCGGCGTAGGTGAGAACGAGGTCACCGTCGACGAGCGCGACGGCGTCCGGTGTCGCCGCGGCTCGGCGATCGAACGCTGTCGGCAGAACGCCGACCGCGCCGACGTGAGCGATGTCGTCCGGCAGCGACCTCGCATCCTCGGTCGCCGCGACCGGCCACGCATCGTCGGCCGGATGCGCGGTGTCACACCAATTCTCGAGCATCTGACGGTCGCCGTCGGTGAGCAGGTCGATATCACCGACCGCACCTTCCGGGTTCGCCGTGACCGCGTCGAGGATCCGCACGTACCCGTCCGCGATGCGGGCGGCCGTCTCGGCGTCGAACAGGTCGGTGGCGTAGGTCACGCTCACCGCGCAACCACCGTCGGCGGTGCCGGTGAGGACCAGATCCAGGTCGAACTTGGCGATGGCGGCGTCGGCGTCCAGTCCGGTCACGGTGAGGCCGGGCAGGACCACCTCGACCGGGCCTGCGGCCAGGTTCTGGAAGGCCAGCATCACCTGGAACAGCGGGCTGTGCGCGGTCGAGCGGGTCGGGTCGAGCACGTCGACCAGCCGTTCGAACGGCACCTGCGCGTTCTCGAAGGCATCCAGATCCACCCGCCTGGTCTCGCGCAGCAGCGAACTGAACGACGCTGCGGGGTCGACACCGGTGCGCAGCACCAGCGTGTTGACGAACATGCCGACGAGATCGTCGAGGGCCTGCTCACCGCGACCCGCCACCGGGGTGCCGATCGCGATGTCGCCGGCGCCACCGAGTCGCGCGAGCAACGCGGCCAGCGCGGCATGGGCAACCATGAACTCGCTCACGTCGGCGCGACGGGCCAACCGCGCCACCCGCTGCCATACCGTCGGCGGCACAACAGTGTCAACGCTCGCACCACGATGCGACGCGACAGCAGGCCGCGGCCGGTCGGCGGGCAATTCGAGCAACCCGGGCAGTCCGGCCAGCTCGGTGCGCCAGAACCGCAGCTGCCGCGCGGCGACCGACTCGGCGTCGTCCTCGCTGCCCAGCACGGCACGCTGCCACAGCGTGTAGTCGGCGTACTGCACCGACAGCGGCGCCCACCCGGGTTCGGTCCCCGCGCGACGGGCGAGGTAGGCGGCGGTGGTGTCACGCAGCAGCGGCCCGGCGGAGAACCCGTCGGCGCTGATGTGGTGGATCACCACGACCAGCACGACTTCGTCCGCCGCGCAGCGCAATACGCGCACCCGCACCGGCGGCGCGACGGTGACGTCGAATCCGCGCCCGATCTCGGCCGCGACGATCGCCGGTACCGCGATGGGGTCCACGGTCTCCACCACCGGCGTCGGCACGAACTCCCACACCGCCTGGTGCCCGATCCCGTCGACGGCAGGGTAGGCCGTGCGCAGCACCTCGTGCCGGTCGAGCACGTCGGTGACCGCGGCGGCCAGCGCGCCGGCATCGACATCACCGGTGAGCCGCACCGCGATCGGGATGTTGTACGCGGCGGACTCGGGATCGAGGCGGTTGAGCAGCCACATGCGCTGCTGGGCCGCGGACAGCGGTATCCGGGCCGGTCGTTCGCCGGATGTCAACGCGATCCCCGCGCCGCTGCCGGCCGTGGTCGCGAGCGCGGCGGCCAGGTCGGCCACGGTGGTCGCTTCGAACAGGGCCCGCACGGGCACCCGCGTCGACAATGTCGCGCCGAGGCGGGCGGCGACCCTGGTCGCGATGAGTGAGTTGCCGCCGAGTTCGAAGAAGTCGTCGTCGAGCCCGACCCGCTCGCGCCCGAGCACCTCACCGAACACCTCGGCCACCGCCCGCTGCGCCGCGCTGACCGGCGCCCGGAACGGCCTGGCCACGAATTCCGGTGCGGGCAGCGCCTTGCGGTCGAGCTTGCCGGAGGTGTTGAGCGGGAACGCGTCGAGCACCACGATCACCGACGGCACCATGTAGGACGGCAGCACCGCGCCCACGCCCGACCGCAGGGCGGCCGGATCCAGCGCGACGCCCGGCCTCGGCACGACATAGCCGACGAGCTGGTCACCGGTCGCACTCGCCGCGACCACCGCCGCGGCCTGACCGACCCCGGCCGATCCGCCGAGCGCGGCCTCGATCTCACCGAGTTCGATGCGCTGACCACGGAACTTCACCTGGAAGTCGATGCGCGCCAGATAGACCAGTACGCCGTCGCGAGTCCACTTCACCAGGTCTCCGGTGCGATACATTCTCGCGCCCCGGCGATGCCGGTCGCGGCCGTCACCGACGGAATACGCGGTGTCGAGACCCGCGTCCGCGACGGTGCCTGCCGCGCCGGACTGGATGTCCGCCCCGGCGAACGGGTCCGCGACGAATCTGTCGGCGGTGAGCGCGGTGCGGCCGAGGTACCCGCGAGCGAGCTGGTCACCCGCCAGGTACAGCTCACCGGCCACTCCCGGTGCGACCGGGCGCAGCCGTTCGTCTAGCACGTACACACGCGAATTCCATTCGGGCACACCGATGGGCACCGTCTGCCCGGTCGCACCGTCGGCGGGCCACGCCGTCACCGACACGGCGGCCTCGGTCGGCCCGTACAGGTTGTGCACCGCCGCAGCCGATTTCGCCCGCAGCGCGCCGACTGTCTCCGGAGTGAGCGCTTCACCGATCGCGAGCACCAGCCGCAGACCGGCCAGGTGCTCGGCGTCGGCGTGCGCGGCGAACACTGCCAGCATCGACGGCACGAAGTCGACGACGGTGACCTGCCGCGCTGCCACCAGTTCGGCGAGGTACAGCGGGTCGCGATGCCCGTCCGGGGTGGCGAGCACCAGCGTCGCGCCCGCTGCGAGCGGTGCGAAGAAGCCCCAGACCGACAAGTCGAACCCGGCCGCGGACTTCTGCAGGTACACATCGTCACCGTCGATCGCGTACTGCTCGATCAGCCAGGCGATCTGGTTGCGAATGCCGGCATGACTCATGGCCACGCCCT
The DNA here is from genome assembly GCF_042794235.1 of Nocardia sp. NPDC056541. Taxonomy (NCBI): domain Bacteria; kingdom Bacillati; phylum Actinomycetota; class Actinomycetes; order Mycobacteriales; family Nocardiaceae; genus Nocardia; species Nocardia sp. NPDC056541. The sequence goes on along the minus strand of NZ_JBHTUD010000010.1, from coordinate 304,289 downwards.
TGGGTTCGCCGGTCGAGCCGGAGGTGAACAGCACGTAGGCGAGGTTCGAATCCCGCAGGGGGGCGCGGAGTTCGGACTCCACGACCGGATGACCCGGGTAACGGGCAGTGTCGATGTCATCGAGCACGACAACCCCGGTCGGCCCCGCGGTCCGCGAACCACCTGGCGCGGTCTCGCCGCCCTCGACTCCCGGGATCGGCGATCCGCGATCACTGCCGATCACCCGGAACGGCGAGTCGGACGAACCGTCAGCCGGTGCCGGCTTGTCGAATGCGTCTGCGGCGGTGGTGAGGACGAGGTGTGGCCGCGCGGTGTCGAGGATCTGGGTGATCCGGTCGGCCGGGTGATCCGGATCGATCGGCACATACGCGCCGCCCGCGGTGAGGACCGCGTACAAGGCGACGACGAGTTCGGTGGAGCGCCGGATGGCGAGCCCCACCAAGGCGTCGGGGCCGACACCTTCCTCGATCAGGTACCGGGCCAGGCGGTTGACCCGGGTGTCGAATTCGGCGTAGGTCAGGGCCGTGTCCTCGAACACGAGCGCTGTCGCGTCCGGGGTAGCCCGAACCTGCGCACGGAACGAGGTGAGTAGCGTGGCGGCGCCGTCGATCTCGTGGGTGGTGGCATTCCACTCGGTGAGGATGCGCGTGCGCTCGACCGGTTCGAGCACCTCGACCGAATCCAGCGGTGTACGCGGCGATGCCGCGACAGCGGTGAGCAGGCGTTCCAGCCGTCCGGCGATCGCCACCGCGGTCTCGGTGTCGAACACGTCGTGGGCGTAGGTGAGGACGCCGGTGACGCCCGCGGCCGCACCGTCGACCGCGTACTCGTCGCTGACGATGAGGTGCAGATCGAACTGCGACAGCTCGTTCTCGGTGTCCAGCCCCGACACGGTGATCCCGGGCAGGGCCAGCTCGGCACGCTCGAAGTTCTGGAACGAGAAGCCGACCTGGAACAGCGGATGCCGGGCGGTGGAGCGGGCCGGATCGAGCACCTCGACGAGGCGTTCGAACGGCACCTCGGCATGGGCGTACACGGCGAGGTCGGTGGCGCGCTGGCGAATCAGCAACTGCTGGAACGACTCTCCCGCGCGCAGCCGGGTTCGGAAGACCAGCGTGTTCACGAACATGCCGATCAGGTCCTCGAGCGCGGCCTCACCGCGCCCGGCGACCGGCGTGCCGACGGTGATGTCCGCGCTGCCCGAGAGGCGACCGAGCAGCGCCGCGAACGCGGTGTGCACGACCATGAACAGCGTTGCGCCGGACTCCCTGGCCAGCGCGCTGAGCCGGGCGTGGGTGCCCGCGTCCAGGGTCACCGGCACGGTCCCACCGGCGAGGGTCCGCACCGCCGGGCGCGGGCGGTCCAGCGGCAACGCGAGTTCATCGGGGAGGTCGGCGAGTTCGGCGCGCCAGAAGTCGAGCTGGCGGGCGGCCACCGAGTCGGGATCGGCTTCGTCGCCGAGCAGCGCACGCTGCCACAGCGCGTAGTCGGCGTACTGCACCGGCAGCGGCGTCCACGACGGGGCCGTACCGTCGCGTCGTGCGAGGTAGGCGGTCATCAGGTCGCGCACCAGCGGCGGCATCGACGAACCGTCGGCGCTGATGTGGTGCACGACCATGGCGAGCACCGCCTCGTCGGCGCTGATCCGATACAGCACCACCTGCCACGGCACACCGGCCGTGACATCGAAGGCGGTGGCGGCCAGCGCCGTCACGGCAGCCACGATCTCCGCCGGCGCGAGGTACTGAACCCGCAGAGCCACACCGGCTTCGGCGGCGGACACGATCCGCTGTACCGGACCTTCGGCGGTCTCGGGGTAATAGGTGCGCAGTACTTCGTGCCGATCGATGAGATCGTCCACCGCGGCGGCGAGCGCGTCGAGATCGAGCGCGCCACCGAGTCGCACCGCGATCGGCACGTTGTAGCCGGCCGAGTCCGGATCGAACCGGTTGAGGAACCACATGCGCTGCTGGGCGGGCGAGAGCGGGATCGAAGCGGGCCGCTCCCCCGCCACCAGCGCCAGCCGCGCCGCGCCGCCCGCGGCGTCGAGCGCGGCAGCCAACGCGGCCACCGCCGGCGTCTCGAAGATCCGCGCCACGGGCACCTGCCGGTTCAACGCCGCACCGAGGCGCGCCGCGACCCGGGTCGCGATCAGCGAGTTGCCGCCCAGATCGAAGAAATCGTCCTCGGCACCGACCAGTTCGACACCGAGCACCTCGGCGACGACCCCGGCCACCAACTGCTCCGACGGTGTCGCCGGAGCACGGAATTCACGAGCGGCCAGCTCGGGCGCGGGCAGCGCCCGCCGATCGAGCTTGCCCGAGGAATTGACCGGGAACTCCGTGAGAACGACGAACGCGCTCGGCACCATGTAGGCCGGAAGTGCCTGCTGTAGAGCGGATTTCACCACGTCGAGGTCCACACCCGGGACGCCGAGCAGGTAGGCGGTGAGGTAGTCGCCGGTGCCGTCGTCACGGACCGTGACCACCGCCCGTTCGATGGTGTCGAGACCGGTGAGAACGGCCTCGATTTCGCCGAGTTCGATGCGCAGGCCGCGCAGTTTCACCTGGAAGTCGGTGCGGCCCAGGTATTCCAGTTCGCCCGAGCGAGTGCGGACCACGAGGTCGCCGGTGCGGTACATGCGGTCGCCGGGGGCACCGAGGGGGTTGGCGACGAAGCGGTCGGCGGACAGATCCGGGCGGGCGAGGTAGCCGCGGGCGAGTTGGACGCCGGCCAGATACAGCTCACCCGGTGTGCCGACGGGAACGGGACGCAGGCGGGCATCGAGCACGTGCAGGGCGGTGTTGGCGACCGGGGCGCCGATCGGCACCGTGACCGTGTCGGCGTCGGTGACCTCGTGGAAGCTCACGTCGACCGCGGCCTCGGTGGGTCCGTACAGGTTGTGCACGGCGACACCGGGGACCAGCGCGCGCAGGCGCTGGGCAGCGGCGGCGGGCAGCGCCTCACCGGAGGCGAACACCTGCCGCAGCGAGACACAGTCGGCCGCACGCGGCTCGGCGAGGAAGGCCGCCAGCATCGACGGCACGAAGTGCGCGACGCCGACACCCGTGCGGGTGATGACCTCGGCCAGGTAGGCGGGGTCGCGGTGCCCGTCGGGCCGCGCGATCACCAGGGTGGCGCCGATCTGCAAGGGCCAGAACAGTTCCCACACCGACACATCGAAGGTGATCGGCGTCTTGTGCAGCACGGTGCCGGCCGCGTCGAGCCGGTAGGCATCCTGCATCCACACCAGACGGTTGACGATCGCGGCATGGGTCACCGCGACGCCCTTGGGCTTACCGGTCGAGCCGGACGTGAACAGCACATACGCCAGGTCCGCGGCACGCAACGGCCGGATCCGGTCGGCATCGGTCACCGGGTCGACAGCGAACCCGGAAAGATCGAGCGCGCCGGGCTCGACAAGACGAATGCCGGGCTCGGTGCCGGATTCGACCGCATGCGTGCCGGACTCGACCAGCCGGTAGCCGGACTCGACCTGCGCGGCGGGCACCGCGGTGCGTGCGCCGGTTTCGGGGAAGTCGGCGGCGGCCAGCACACAGACCGGGGCCGCGGTCGCCAGGATGTCGGCGATCCGGTCGGCCGGGTGGTCGGGATCCAGCGGCAGATAGGCGGCGCCCGCGGCCTGGACCGCGTAGAGGGCGACCAGGAGATCGATGCCGCGCCGCAGCCCGACACCGACGACCGCGCCGGGACCGACCTGCTCGGCGATCAGCCAACGCGCGAGGCGGGCGACACGCATCGCGAACTCGCCATAGGTGATCCGCTGCCCCTCGAACTCCAGGGCGATCGCGTCGGGGGTACGCGCGGCCTGCGCGGCGAACATCGAGACCAGCGTCGCCTCGGCGTCGAGCGGGGCCACGGTGTCGTTCCACGCCGCGAGCTGGGCGGACTCGGCGGCATCCAGCAGATCGATCTCGCCGACCGCGATGCTGTCGTCGGCGACGACCGCGCTCAGCACCCGCACGAACCGCGCACCGAACGCCGCCACTGTGTCGGCGTCGAACAGATCCGTGGCGTAGCGCAGCCACCCGCGCATGCCGGGCTCCCCCGCGGCGCCGACGATCTCGTTGATCGCCAGCGACAGATCGAACTGGGTGGTCGCCGCGTCCAGAGCGAACTCGTCGATCCGCAGTCCGGGCAACTCGATGATGGTGTCCTCGCGATGCTCGAACGCGAGCATCACCTGCACGATCGGCGAATACGCCGTGGAGCGGCTCGGATTGAGCTCGTCGACGAGCCGCTCGAACGGCAGGTCGGCGTGTGCGAAGGCCCGCAGATCAGCGTCGCGCACCTCGGCCAGTAGTTCACCGAACCCGGCACCGGCATCGACCGCCGTCCGCAACACGAGGGTGTTGACGAACATGCCGACCAGGTCGTCGAGCGCGGCATCGGCCCGCCCGGCGACCGGCGTGCCGACGAGCACATCCGCGCCGGCGCCCTGACGAGACAGCAGCACCGCGAACGCCGCGTGCACCACCATGAAGGTGGACACCCCGTGGCGGCGGGCCAGCGCCTCGATCCCCGCCACGACATCGGCGGGCACCTCGAACCCGACGGCCCCGCCCGCACCCGCGCGGACGGCGGGCCGGGGCCGATCCGTCGCCAGTTCGAGAACCGGTGCGATCCCGGCCAATTCGTCACGCCAGTGCGCCGACTGCCGCGCCAGCCGCGACTGCGGGTCGGCCGCGTCGCCGAGCACGGCACGCTGCCACAGGGTGAAGTCCGGATACTGCACCGGCAACGGCTCCCACACCGGAGCGATCCCCGCGGCGCGCGTGGCATAGGCGGCGATGAGGTCCCGCGCCAGCGGCGTCGTCGACACCCCATCGGCGGCGATGTGATGCACAGCGAGCACCAGCACGTGCTCTGTCTGGTGCGAACCCACGCAATGCACGGCCGCGAGACCCGGCGTGGCATCGCCGACCACTGGTCGGCGGTCGACAGCTTCGACCGGCGTTTCCCGGCGCAGCAGCGCGGCGCGCAGAGGCGGCTGAGTGGTCAGGTCGTAACCCTGGCCGATGATCGAGCGCACCGTAGCGGCCAGTTCACCCTCGGCGATCTCGCGCACGACGGCAGCGGGCAGCACCGCGTCGGCGGGAAGGACCACCTGGGTCGGGCCGTCGGCGTCTTCGGGGAAAATGGTGCGCAGTGATTCGTGCCGGTCGAGGACGTCGGCCAGCGCCGCCCACAGGGCGCCGGTGTCGAGATCGCCGGTCAGGCGCAATGCGATCGGCAGGGTGTAGACGGCCGATTCGGGATCGATCCGGTTCAGTAACCACAGGCGAGTCTGGGCCAGCGACAGCGGGATTCGATCCGGGCGCGGTCGCACCACGGTCAGCGGCGGCGACTGTTCGCCGCCGACGCCCGCACGCTCGGCGAGTCCGGCGACGGTCGGGGCGTCGAACACATCGCGCACGTCGAGCGCACTGCCGAGGGCCGCGTTGGCCCGGGCGACCAGACGCATCGCGAGCAGTGAGTTGCCGCCGACGGCGAAGAAGTCGTCGTTGGCGCCGATGCGTGCCACGCCGAGCAATTCGCCGATCACACCGGCGAGCGCGGTCTGCGCACCCGGTCGCGGCGCCACGTATTCGGTGGTGACGGACAGGTCGGCGGCGGGCAGCGCGGCCCGATCCAGTTTGCCCGCCGAGTTGAGCGGCACGGTGTCGAGCACGACCAGGTGCGAGGGCACCATGTACGCGGGCACCCGGCCCGCGACGTGGGCACGCACCGCCACGCTGTCCACCTCGCCCGCGACATATCCGACCAGACACTGCCGACCGGCGTCGTCGGTGGCGGGCAGTACGGTCGCGTGGGTGACGCCGGGTGCGTCGCCGAGCGCGGCCTCGATCTCGCCCAGCTCGATCCGCAGTCCCCGGATCTTCACCTGGAAATCGTTGCGGCCCAAGTAGACCAGCGCATCGTCGCGATCGCGGCGAACGAGGTCACCCGTGCGGTACATCCGGGTTCCGTCCGCCCCGAACGGGTCGGCGACGAAGCGGTCGGCGGTCAGGTCGGGCCTGCCCAGGTAGCCTCGGGCCAGCTGATCACCCGCGAGATACAGCTCGCCCGCGACACCGCCGGGCACCGGGTGCAGGCGCTCGTCGAGCACGTAGGCGCGCACGTTCCAGGTCGGCCTGCCGATGGGCAGCTCGGTCTGCTCGACCGGCGCGGTGATCCGCTGGAACGTGCTGGTGATCGCCACTTCGGTGGGGCCGTAGGTGTTGTGCAGTTCGCCGGGGATCGTGGCGAGGACGGTGGCCGCCAGTGGCGCGGGCAGTTCCTCGCCGCCCACGTGCAGCATGCGCAGCCCGCTCAGCGCGTCGCCGAGCCCTTCGGCGAGCATCGCGGCCAGCACCGACGGCACGATCTCCATGATGGTGACGCCCTGCTCGCGCACCACTCGCGCCTGATATTCCAGGTCGAGGTGACCGCCCGGGCGCAACAGCACCAGCGGGGCGCCGAGCAGCGCGGGCGCCAGCAGTTCCCAGAGCGAGACGTCGAAGGTGAGGGGCGCGCGCTGCAGGAAGCGATCGGCCGACGTCATGCCGTATTCGCCACGCAGCCAGCAGATCTCGTTGACCACGGCGCGATGCGAGATCAGCACGCCCTTCGGCGTACCGGTGGAGCCGGACGTGAACAGCACGTACGCCGGGTGCTCGGGGTGCAGCGGCGCCAGGCGTTCGAGGTCGGTGACCGGGCCGGCTGCCACCGTATCCTGCGCTACGTCCTCGAGCTGGCCGACGGTGAGCACCGCAACCCCGGAGCGCGACGCGGCGGCGAAATGCACCGAGGCCGTGGCGGATCGGATACCGCTGTCCACATGGTCGAGGTCACCGGCCCCCGCGACGACGACGAGTCGCGGGGTGGCGGTCGCCAGCACATGCCCGATGCGTTCGGCGGGCTGGCCCGCGTCGATCGGCACGTACACGCCCCCGGCGGCGAGTACACCGTGCAGCACCACCAGCAGTTCGATGCTGCGCGGAACAGCCACGGCCACCGGTGTTTCCGGCCCGACACCGCAGTCGATCAACCTGCGCGCCAACCGGTTCGCCCTGGCAGCGAGCGCGCCGTAGGTGATCTCGACGCCTTCGAAGATCGCCGCCACGGCGTGGGGAGCTCGCGCGGCCGCGGCATCGAGCAGGTGGGCGGCGAGTGGGGCGCGCAGGCCCAGTTCCGCGAGCGCGCTGTCGAGCGGCACCACCTCACCGTGGTGCCGCGTCGGCAGTGTGGCCGCGGCGGTGTCGGCCAGCAAGGCGAGGTCGCCGACCGCGGTGCCGGGGGCGGTGACCGCGTCCCGCAGCACCCGATCGAGCATCGCGACCATGGTCGCGATGGTGTCGGCGTCGAAAAGATCGGTGGCGTAGCGCAGTTCGAGGTCGAGCCCGTCAGGTGCGCCGTCGGGCGCGAAACGGTCGACGAAGGTGAAGTCCAGATCGACTTCGATCGGCGCATCCGGCAGGGTCAGCCCCGACAGGGTCAGGCCCGGCAATTCGAAGGCGGTCCTGCGCTGGTTCTGCAAGGCCAGGGAGATCTGGTACAGCGGTGAATACCCCTGTGAGCGCGCCGGATTCAGTGCGTCGACCAGGCTTTCGAACGGCACGTCGGCATTGTCGAAAGCATCGAGATCCTCGGCACGGACCGCGTCGAGGAGATCGCTGAAACGCGCGCCCGCGCGCACCTGCGCACGGAGCACGAGCGTGTTGACGAACATGCCGACGATGTCGTCGAGTTCGCGATGGCCACGCCCGGCCACGGGCGTGCCGACGACGATGTCGGTACCGGCCGAGAGCCGCGCGAGCAGCACCGAGAGGCCCGCGTGCAGCACCATGAACGCAGTGGCGCGGTGCGCGCGAGCCAGCTCCTCGATCCCGCGATGCAGGTCGGCGCCGAGGGTGGTGGTGAAGGTCGCGCCCCGGTTGGAGGCGATCAGCGGCCTGCGCCGGTCGGCGGGCAGCGTCAGGACATCGGGCAAACCCGCGAGTCGGCGCGTCCAGTAGTCGAGCTGGCGGGCCAGCGGCGCGTCCGGGTCGTCGGCACTGCCGAGCCCCTCGGTCTGCCACAGTGCGTAGTCGGCATAGTGCACAGCGAGCGCGGGCAGCTGTGGCTGCGCACCTACAGCGCGGGCGGCGTAGGCGGCCACCAGATCCCGCGTCAGCGGCCCCATCGACCAGCCGTCGGCCGCGATGTGATGCACAACGAGCACCAGCACGTGTTCGGTCGCCGCGACCCGCAGCAGTGCGGCGCGCACCGGCACCTCGCGGGTGATGTCGAAACCGCCGGCGAGGACCGACACCACCGTCGCGGGCACGTGATCGGCGGCCACGTCGACGACGGCGAGCTCGGGCACGAACGCCGGACCGACGAGTTGGGTCGCCCGCCCGTCGAATTCGGGATAGGTCGTGCGCAATGTCTCGTGCCGGGCGATCAGATCACCCAGGGCGCCGCGCAGCGCGGTCGTATCCAGCTCGCCGCTGAGCCGGATCGCGACCGGGATGTGGTACGCGGCGGAGTCCGGATCGAAGCGGTGCAGGAACCACATCCGCTGCTGGGCGGGCGAGAGCGGGATCCGCTGCGGCCGTTGGCCCGCCACCGGTCCACGCCTGCTGCCGGTGCCGCGCAGCGCGTCCAGCCGCACGGCGAGTCCGTCCACGGTGCTCGCCTCGAACAGCTCGCGCACCGGCACCCGCGCATCCAGCGCGGCACCGAGCCGGGCCGCCACCTGGGTCGCCAGCAGCGAGTTGCCCCCGAGGGCGAAGAAGTCGTCGCCCGCGCCGACTCGGTCGAGGTCGAGCACCCCGGCGAACGTCGCGGCAACGATCCGCTCGGTGGCGGTGGCGGGCTCGCGGTAGTCGAGCTGCCGCGACTGCGGCGCAGGGAGTGCCCGGCGATCGAGCTTGCCCGAAGCATTCACGGGCAACTCGTCGAGGAAGACGTAGGCGCCAGGGACCATGTAGGAGGGCAGGGTCGCCGCGATCGCTGCGTCGAAGTCGGCGGTGGTGGGCGCCGCCGACGAGTCGGGTCGCGGAACAGCCGGCGCGACGTCGACAGCACGGACCGCGTCGCCTCCCCCGGAATCGGCGCCGCCGGCGATGGGGCCGAAGTCGCCGACGACGACCTCGGGCGTCTCGGCAGCACGGACGACGTAGGCGACGAGCTGATCGGTCCGGCCTTCGTCCGAGCGGACCAGGACGGCGACGCGGCCGACGCCGGGAACCGAGGCGATCGCGGCTTCGATTTCGGCCGGTTCGATGCGCAGACCGCGCAGTTTCACCTGCAAGTCGGTGCGGCCGAGGTAGTGCAGCGCCGGACCGTCGGCGCCGGTGCGCCAGGTGACCAGATCGCCGGTGCGGTACAGGCGCTCGCCCGCGCCGAAGGGGTCGGCGACGAAACGTTCGGCGGTGAGCTCGGTACGGCCGTGATAGCCGTCGGCGAGCTGCGCGCCCGCCACGTACAGCTCGCCCGGAACACCCGCGGGGACGGGACGCAGGCGCGAATCCAGCACGTACACACGGGTATCGGCGACCGGTGCGCCGATCGGCACCGTGGCGCCGAGTTCGTCACCGGCCTCGTGCGTGGTGACCTGGATGGCGGTTTCGGTCGGGCCGTACAGGTTGACCACCGTCGCGCCGGTCATCGCGCGCACCCGCCGCGCCAGGTCGGTTGTCAGCGCTTCACCGCCCGCGAAGACGAGTCGCAGCGAATCGGACTGCGCGGCAGCCGGTTCCGCCACGACCGCGGCGAGCACCGACGGTACGTACTGGACGACACTCACCCGATGCCGCACGGTGGCTGCCGCCAGGTAGGCCGGATCGCGATGCCCGTCAGCGGTGGCGAGCACCAAGCGCGCCCCGGCGTGCAACGGCCACAGCAGTTCCCACACCGATGCGTCGAAGGTGAACGGTGTCTTCTGCAGCACCACGTCGTCGGCACCGAGCGGGTACTCCCGCTGCAACCACAGCAACTGGTTCACCGCGGCCTTGTGCGGCACGGCCACACCCTTCGGCTTGCCGGTGGAACCCGACGTGAACAGCACATACGCGAGGTGCCCGGGACGCAGCGGCGCCACCCGCTCCGCATCGGTGATCGGCTCGCCGGACAGCTCCGACAGGTCGAGCACGTCGACCTCCACCACCGATTCGCCCACAGCCACACCGATTCCGGCAAGCGTCAGCACACAGACCGGTGCCGTCTGCGCCAGCACATACGCGGTCCGCTCGGCCGGATGATCCGGGTCCACCGGCACATAGGCCGCCCCGGCCACCAGCACGGCGTGTACCGCGACCAACTGCTCCACACCACGGCGCATCGCGACCGCGACCAGCGAGCCAGGGCCCGCTCCCAGCCCGATCAGATGACGCGCCAATCGTGCGACTCGCACGCCGAACTCCCCGTACGAAAGCTCCACTGCGGTCGTGGAATCAGCAGCACGCAGCGACACCTCGGGCACCGCACCCCGGGCGCGGTGTGCGGCGATGGCATCGGCTGCCGCGTGTTCGAGCCGGGAAATCGCGCTCGAGGACGCCCCGATTCCGAGGGGCGCGCCATCGGCAACTACCCGAGCGCCGTCCTCGGTCGGTGTGCCCGCCTCGACTGTGCGCGCCGACAGACGACCCGGCTTCGCCGTCGACTCCAGGCGCTCCTGCACCGATTCGTCTCTCGCGGTGGGCGATACATCGAGCGCCCGTGCCATTGTCGTGGCGGCCAGCGGCGCGTCATCGACCGCGGTGGGATCGGTATCGAGGACGACGGCGATCGCGTGGGGCGTTGCGGCGGCTCGGTCGGTGAGCAGCGAGGCGAGAGTCGCGGCGTGGCCGGTCTCGGTGGCGGTGTCGTTCCACGTGGTCAGGATGTCGGTCCGCTCGGCGGCGTCGAGGAAGTCGAGGTCGCCGACGGGGCGGGCCGGGTCGGCGAGGACGGCCGTGAGGATACGGTCCAAGCGGGTAGCGAACGCGGCGACGGTGGTGGCGTCGAACAGGTCGGTGGCGTAGAGGAAGGCACCGGAAATGCCGGTGGGAGTGCCGTTGTCGTCGCGGTGCTCGGTGAGGGTGAGTTCCAGGTCGAACTTGGCGATACCGGTGGGCAGGTCGAAACCTGCGACGGTGAGGCCGGGGAGCGCGAGTTCGCTCGGGGTGTCCTCGTTGAGGGACAGCATCACCTGGAACAGGGGGTTGCGGGCGGTGGAGCGAACCGGATCGAGGACCTCGACCAGGCGCTCGAACGGCACGTCGGCGTGGCCGAAGGCGGCGAGGTCCTGCTCGCGGACCTGGGCGATCAGTTCGGTGAACGGAGTCGCGGGTACCACCTCCACCCGCAGGACGAGGGTGTTGACGAACATGCCGACGAGATCATCGAGCGCGCGCTCACCCCGCCCCGACACCGGCGTGCCGATCGCGATGTCGGTGGTCGCCGACAGCCGTGCCAGCAGCACCGCGAACACCGCGTGCGCGGCCATGAACACCGTGATGCCCTGCGCGCGAGCGAATTCCGCCAGTGCCCGATGGGTCGCGGCATCGATCTCGACGCCGTGCATCGCACCCCGCCGGGAAGCGACCGCAGGCCGGGTCCGGTCGGTGGGCAGTTCCAGCTGCTCGGGCACCCCCGCCAGCGCGTCACGCCAGAACGAGAGCTGCTTCGCCGCCACCGATTCCGGATCGGCCGCATCACCGAGCACCGTGTGCTGCCACACGGCGTAGTCGGCGTATTGCACCTCCAACGGCGCCCAACCCGGGGCCTCACCGATGGCGCGCGTGCCGTAGGCCGTGAGCACGTCCCGGATCAACGGCCCGAACGAGAAACCATCGGCCGCGATGTGATGCACCACGATGACCAGCACGTACTCAGCACCGGCAGACCCCGTCGAGTCCGCCACTGCGGCATGCCCATCGGCCCGGTCACGCGCACCCGACGCGCGATGCTCCAGCGCGGTGTCCGGGGCAACACGCAGCAGCGTCGCGCGGATCGGGGCATCGACGGTGAGGTCGAAGCCGGTGGCGGCGAAGGTACGCACGGCGTCGGACAGGTCGGCCGCAGCCACGATCTGCGGGTGGACCTCGGGAAGCAGGCCGGTCGCCGGAAGGATCTCGGCGATGGCGTTGCCGTCCAGTTCCGGGTAGCGGGTGCGCAGGACCTCGTGCCGGTCCAGCACGTCGACGATCGCGGCCTGGAGTGCGGCGATGTCGAGCGCACCGGTGAGCCGGACGGCCAGCGGGATGTTGTCGGTGGCCGAGCCGGGATCGAAGCGGTTGAGGAACCACATGCGCTGCTGGGCAGGCGAGAGCGGCACGGGATCGGGCCGGGGTCCCGCCACCAGCGCGGGGCCGGTGCCGGTGCCACGCAGACGGTCGGCGGCCGCGGCCAGCGTCAGCACCGTCGTGGTGTCGAAGAGCTGGCGGACGGGAATGCGCAGGTCGAGGTCGGCGCCGATGCGCGCCATCAACCGGGTCGCCAGGAGCGAGTTGCCGCCCAGATCGAAGAAGTCGTCGTCGCGGCCGACCCGGTCCAGTCCGAGGACCTCGGCGAACGCGGCGGCCACCACCTGCTCGGCCACCGTTTCCGGTGCCCGGTAGGCGGCGGTGTCGAAGACCGGTGCGGGCAGCGCGGCCCGATCGAGCTTGCCGACAGGGGTCAGCGGCACGGCATCGAGGGTGACGACCGCGGCGGGCACCATGTGCGAGGGCAGGTGCGCGGCGGTGTGCGCGATGAGGGTCGCGGCGTCGATGGTGGCACCGGCGACAGGCACGACATAGGAGACCAGCAGGGTGGCGCCCGCGTCGGTCCGATGACCGACGGTGGCGGCGAAGTCGACCGTCCGATGGCGGGCCAGGACCGCGTCGATCTCGCCGAGTTCGATCCGGAAGCCGCGCACCTTCACCTGGAAGTCGTTGCGGCCCAGGTACTCCAGATCGAACGAGCCTTCGCGCCGCACCCAGCGCACGGTGTCACCGGTGCGGTACATCCGCTCGCCGGGCGCGCCGAAGGGATTGGTGACGAACCGTCCGGCGGTCAGCGCGGGCCTGCGATGGTAGCCGCGCGCCAGCTGCGCACCAGCGATGTACAGCTCGCCGACGACCCCCGCGGGCACCGGCCGCAGCCGCTCGTCGAGCACCAGTTCGGTCGTGCCCTCCACCGGTGCGCCGAGCGTGATCGCCGTTGTCGCACTGAGTGGTTCGCTGATATTGGTGACGATGGTCGTCTCGGTCGGGCCGTAACCGTTGCGGAAGATCAGACCCGGAATCGCGGCGGTCCACCGCGCCACCAGTTCCGGCGGGCATGCCTCGCCACCGACCACCACCATCCGCAGCTCGTCGAGGCCCTCCGGGTGTACCGTCGCCAGCGCCGACGGCGTGATGACCACATGGGTCACCCGCTCGGCCCGCAGCAACTCCCCCAGCTCCGCCCCACCGAACACCCCGGCGGGCGCGATGACCATCGTCGCCCCCTCGGTCACGGTCAGCAGCAGCTCGGCCACGGAGATGTCGAACGAGGGCGACGCCACGTGCAGCACGCGCGCATCGGCGCAGGCCAGGTACCGCCCGGCCTGCACGGGCAGATACGCCGCGACCGCACCGTGCGGAATCACCACACCCTTGGGCAGACCGGTGGTGCCGGAGGTGTAGATGACGTACGCGGGATCCAGCGGATCCACCGCTCGTGCACCCGCCGCGCCGCCGTTCACCGCACGGCCACCTGCTGCGCCGACCGTACGGGAATCGGCCACGGGGGCATGGGGAGAGGTCACGACGCCGCCGCGACCGGTCTCGGCATCGACGGCGTTCTCGACGCTGATCGTCCTGTCACCGGCACGTGCGTATGCGCCCAGGCCCGCCCGCGCCGCATCGTCTGCCGTGGGTTCTGTGCCGTCGAGCACGAGCCAGTTCACGGTAGCCGGCAGATCCGACCGCACCGCCTCGATCGTGATACCCGCCGCCGCGCCGGAATCGGAGAGCATGTGGGCGATGCGGTCGGCGGGATAGTTCGGGTCGACCGGGAGGAAGCCCGCGCCGGACTTCACGACGGCCCAGATCGCGGTGATCGAGTGGGCCGAACGCGGAATACTCACGGCGACAAGGTCACCCGTGCCGACGCCGAGATCGGCGAGACGGGCGGCCAGGGAGGTGGAGGCGTCGTCGAGCTCGCCGTAGGTGAGGGTGCGGGCGCCGTCGCGGATGGCGATCGCGGTGGGGTCGGCGGCGGCGCGGGCGAGCACCTGCGGCAGCAGCGGAGCCGGAGTCGACGGGCCGCCGGTGCGGGCGGTCAGCTCGGCGAGTTCGGTGTCGATCAGCAGTGGCAGGTCGGCGACGGGAGTCTGCGGGGCCGCGGCGATCGCGGCGAGTAGGCCGGTGAAGCGGGCCACCGTGCGCCGGATGGTCTGCTCGTCGAACAGATCTGTGGCGTAGGAGAATTCGCCGGACAGACCCAGGGCCGCGGAATCACGCAGGGTCAGGGAGAGATCGAACTTCTCGATGTCATAGGGCAGGTCGACGGCGGCCGCGCGCAGACCGGGCAGCTCGAAGGTGGTCGGCGGCAGGTTCTGCAACGACAGTGCCACCTGGAACAGCGGATGGCGACCGGCTGAACGGGTCGGCGCGAGCACCTCGACGAGCCGCTCGAACGGCAGGGTGGTGTGGTCGAAAGCGGCCAGATCCCCGGTGCGGACGCGGCCGAGCAGGCCGGCGAACGGTTCGCCGCCACGCACCTGAGTGCGCAGCACGGCGGTGTTGACGAACATGCCGATGACGTCGTCGAGTTCGGCGGCACCGCGCCCGGCGACCGGCGTGCCGATCGCCACATCGGCATTGCCCGACAGGCGTGCGATCAGCACCGACAATGCCGCGTGCAGCACCATGAACAGGGTCGCACCCTGTTCCGCGGCAACAGCGTTCAGCGCCGCGACCACGTCGGCATCGAGCTCGAACGAGACCCGGCGTCCCCGCATCGACGCGGTGGCGGGGCGAGGGCGATCGGTCGGCAGGCCCGACTCGTCCGGCAGTCCGGCCAGCGAGTCACGCCAGAACGCGATCTCGCGCCCGGCCTGCGAGTCGGCGTCGTCCTCCGCGCCGAGGACGGCACGCTGCCACAGGGTGTAGTCGGCGTACTGCACCGGCAGCGGATTCCACTGCGGCGCCACACCTTCGGCACGCGCGTAGTAGGCGGTCATCGTGTCACGCACCAGCGGACCGGCCGACCAGCCGTCGGAGGCGATGTGATGCACCACCAGCACCAGCACGTGATCACCGTCGACCTCGAACAGGCTCGCGCGCACCGGTGGCGCGGCCGTGACATCGAATCCGCGCAGAACGACGGCCGCCAACACCTCCGGAAGGTCCTCGGCGCCGATGCTGACGGCGTCGAGCACCGTCGAAGACCCCGCCGCGACCCCATCGGCGCCGGCATCGGCGTGGTCGCTCGAAGACAATTCGGCCGCAAGCACTTCGAGCGCCTCGGCGACAGGAAGAACCCGTTGCGTCCCCACCCCGTCGACCTCGGGGTACACCGTGCGCAGCACCTCGTGCCGCGCGATCAGATCACCCACCGCCGCCCGCAACGCGTCCCGATCCAGCGCACCCGTCAACCGCACTGCGATCGGGATGTTGTACGCCCCGGTCTCCGGATCGAACCGGTTGAGGAACCACATCCGCTGCTGCGCGGGCGAGAGCGGCAACAGCTCGGGACGCGGACCCGCGACGAGCGCGGGCCGATCATCGACCACCCCGCCCTCGACCAGCTTCGCGAGTACGGCCACCGTCGGGCTGTCGAAGAAGTCGCGAACATCCACCCGCACACCGAAGTTCGCCTGCAACCGGCCGATGGCGCGGGTGGCGATCAACGAGTTGCCGCCGAGGCGGAAGAAGTCGTCGTCCAAGCCGACCACGTCCACCTCGAGCAGCTCGGCGAACAACGCGGCGACGGTACGCTCGGTCGCCGTGCGTGGCTCCCGGAATTCGGCGGCCGACACCCGGAAGTCCGGCTCCGGCAACGCTTTCCGATCCAGCTTGCCGCTGGCATTGATCGGCATCGCGTCCAGTTGCACCAGCAGCGACGGCACCATGTACTCGGGCATCGACGACTTGGCGTGCTCGGCCAGCTCGGCCTCGTCGAGCACCGCACCGTCGACGCTCACCACATAACCGACCAGCGCCTCACCGGCGCCATGGCGATGCAGCACCACCGCCGCGTAGCCGACGCGAGGGTGCGCGGCCAGCACGGCCTCGATCTCCCCCAGCTCGATCCGCAGGCCACGCAGCTTCACCTGGAAGTCGGTGCGCCCCAGGTATTCCAGCTCACCGCGCGACTCCCGTACCAGGTCACCGGTGCGATACATGCGCTCACCGGGCACGCCGTACGGATTGGCGACGAACCGATCCGCGGTGAGCCCCGGGCGCGCCACGTACCCACGCGCCAACTGGACACCGGCCAGATACAGCTCGCCGACCACCCCGACGGGGACCTGGTCGAGGTTCTCGTCGAGCACGAGCAGCCCGGTGTCGTCGGCGGGACCCCCGATCGGCACCGACACCTCGTCGAGAGCGGTCACCTCGTGCGCGGTGACGTCGACCGCCGCCTCGGTGGGCCCGTACAGGTTGTGCAGCGCCGTCGCCGACAACGCGCGCAGCCGGGCGGCCGTGGCAGCGGGCAGCGCCTCACCGGAGGCGAACACCATCCGCAACGACGACAGATCCACCTCGGGACCCACGTCACCGACGAACGCGGCCAGCATCGACGGCACGAAGTGCGTCACGGTGACCCGATGCTGGGCGATCAGCGCCGCCAGGTACGCGGGATCACCGTGGCGCCCCGCCTCGGCGACCACCAGCCGAGCGCCGATCTGCAAGGGCCAGAACAACTCCCACACCGACACATCGAAGGTGTAAGGCGTCTTCTGCACCACCACATCGGCCTCGGTCATGGCGTAGCGGCGCTGCCGCCAATCCAGGTTCGCCACGATCGCCCCGTGGGTGACCGCCACGCCCTTCGGCCTGCCCGTGGAGCCCGACGTGAAGATGACGTAGGCCGTGTTGCCCGCCCGTACCCCGGACACCACCTCGCCGGGCGCCGCGTCCCAGTCGATGTCATCGGTGCGCAGCACCGGCGCGCCGTTCAGATCCGGCTCGTCGCCTGCCCGTGTCACGACCACCACCGGCCGCGCCACCTCGAGCACATAGTGCAGCCGGTCCACCGGATGATCGGGGTCCAGCGGCACATACGCACCGCCCGCACGCACGATCGCGTGCACCGCGACGATCAGCTCGACACTGCGCCGCAGCGCCAACCCGACCAGCGTCTCCGGCCCGACGCCCGCCTCGACCAATCGCGCCGCCAGCACCCGCACTCTGGCATCGAATGCCGCGTAGGTCAGCGTGACGTCACCGCACTGCACCGCGACAGCATCCGGCGTCCGCGCCACCTGCGCGGCGAACCGATCGACCAGCGTCGCCGCGGCCACCGCCTCCAGCCCCAGCGCCGCCATCACATCGCCCGCGAGCGAATCCAGCAGCACACCGAACGTCCCCTCGGCGGCATCGACCACGCCGGGGAACAGCTCGGCGAGCACCACCTGCACGAGCGTCTCCGCGTCCAGCGCCCCACCGGTGAGCTCGGCCATCAGCGTGAGCTGGGCGTCGAGATCGGCATAGGACACCGCGGTGCTGTCGAACTCGACCGCGATCCGCGCCGGATCCATCGCCGCGACCGTCGCCACCAGCGCCGCCAGCTGTTCTGTTTCCGCGCGCGCCGGAGTGGGGTTGGTCATCGCACACTGCCTTCCATTACCGGCCGCGGGTAACGCCACGCGGCCGCACAAACTCTCGGAACTCCCCGGCTCGAACCGGGGTGGGGTGGATCGGCGCGGGGGCGGCCAACCTCGGGCACCCTGCCCGAAATCCGCCCGCGCACACCGGATTCAGTGCGATCGGCTATGACACGATCGCGGCAATCCGGCTCGCCGCCACGCAACCAGCAATGACTCGGCTATCTCCCGACCTCCATCGTCAACCCCGACACCTGAAACACGCGTCCGAACACGAGGAGAAGCGTATTCGTTTCAATAATAAACCGGACCAGATTCAGTCAAAATCACGGCGGGGCGACACACTTTCCGGCGCTGAGAAACGGTCCAGCGATCCGACCGCGTACGCCGAGCCGACAGCGGTCGGCACTGCGCTCCGAGTGGGCGGCAGCACGGCTGTCGGCACAGATTCTTACTGTGTCCAGCCACACTAGGCGACGCAACGTTGCATCACCGTTGCATCTTCGTGACCCAGGTCACGAACCTGCCAGAGCCCGGAAACGACAAAACCCCCGCCGTGCAACGGCGGGGGTTTCGGCAGTCAGCAGCAGTAACGCCTACTCGGCGTCGGTGTTCTCCTCGACAGCGGCCGGCTCAGCGGCAGCGGCCTCGTCCTCGACCGGGACGAGCGAGATCTTGCCGCGGTTGTCGATATCGGCGATCTCCACACGCAGCTTGTCGCCGACGTTGACCACGTCTTCGACCTTGGCCACGCGCTTGCCGTTGCCCAGCTTGGAGATGTGCACCAGACCGTCGCGGCCCGGCAGGAGCGACACGAACGCACCGAAGGCGGTGGTCTTGACGACCGTGCCCAGGAAACGCTCGCCGACCTTGGGCAGCTGCGGGTTGGCGATGGCGTTGATCAGGTCGATCGCGGCCTGGGCCGACGGCCCATCGGTCGCACCGACGAACACGGTGCCGTCATCTTCGATGGAGATGTTGGCGCCGGTTTCCTCGGTGATCTGGTTGATCATCTTGCCCTTGGGCCCGATGACCTCGCCGATCTTGTCGACCGGGATCTTGATGGCCGTCACGCGCGGGGCGTAGGGGCTCATCTCGTCGGGGTCGGTGATGGCCTCGGCCATCACGTCCAGGATGGTGGTGCGGGCGTCGTGCGCCTGGTTCAGCGCACCGGCCAGCACCTGCGAGGGGATGCCGTCGAGCTTGGTGTCCAGCTGCAGGGCGGTGACGAAGTCACGGGTACCGGCAACCTTGAAGTCCATGTCGCCGAAGGCATCCTCGGCGCCGAGGATGTCGGTAAGCGCGACGTAGCGGACCTCGTCCTCACCCTTGTCGTTGGTGATGGTGTCGGAGACCAGGCCCATGGCGATACCCGCGACCGGCGCCTTCAGCGGCACACCGGCGTTGAGCAGCGACAGGGTCGAGGCACAGACCGAACCCATCGAGGTGGAGCCGTTGGAGCTCAGCGCCTCCGAGACCTGACGGATGGCGTAGGGGAACTCCTCCTGCGAGGGCAGCACCGGCATCAGCGCACGCTCGGCGAGCGCGCCGTGGCCGATCTCGCGACGCTTCGGCGAACCGACGCGACCGGTCTCGCCGGTGGAGAACGGCGGGAAGTTGTAGTGGTGCATGTAGCGCTTGGAGGTCTCCGGGCCGAGCGAGTCGACCTGCTGCGCCATCTTCACCATGTCGAGGGTGGTGACGCCCATGATCTGGGTCTCGCCACGCTCGAAGATCGCCGAACCGTGGGCGCGCGGGATCACGTCGACCTCGGCGGAGAGCTGACGGATGTCGGCCAGGCCGCGGCCGTCGATGCGGAAACCGTCGGTGAGGATGCGCTGGCGGACCAGCTTCTTGGTGACCGAGCGGAACGCGGCACCCAGTTCTTTCTCGCGACCGACGAAGTCGTCACCCAGGCGGGACAGCACCTCGGCCTTGATCTCGTCGATCTTGGCTTCGCGGGCCTGCTTGTCGGCGATGCTCAGCGCCTCGTTCAGCTCGACCTTCGAGGTGCCCTCGACAGCCTCGAACACGTCCGGGCCGTACGGCGGGAAGAGCGGGAACTCCTGGGTCGGCTTGGCAGCCAGCGCGGCCAGGTCGGCCTGGGCGCGGACCAGGCGCGCGATGAACGGCTTGGCGGCTTCCAGACCCTCGGCCACCACGGCCTCGGTCGGGGCCTGCGCACCGTCTTCGATCAGTGCGATGACCTTGTCGGTGGCCTCGGCCTCGACCATCATGATGGCGACGTCGCCGGTGTCGGTGACGCGGCCCGCGACGACCATGTCGAACACAGCGCCTTCGAGCTGCTCGACGGTCGGGAACGCGACCCACTGGCCACCGATGAGGGCAACGCGGACGCCACCGATCGGGCCGGAGAACGGGATGCCCGAGAGCTGAGTCGACGCCGAGGCGGCGTTGATGGCCACCACGTCGTAGAGGTCGGCCGGGTTGAGGCTCAGGACCGTGACGACGACCTGGATCTCGTTGCGCAGACCGTCGATGAAGGTCGGGCGCAGCGGCCGGTCGATCAGGCGGCAGGTCAGGATCGCGTCGGTGGAGGGGCGGCCCTCGCGACGGAAGAACGAGCCGGGGATGCGACCCGCGGCGTACATGCGCTCTTCGACATCGACCGTCAGCGGGAAGAAGTCGAACTGGTCCTTGGGGTACTTACCGGCGGTGGTCGCCGACAGCAGCATGGTCTCGTCGTCCAGGTAGGCGGCGACGGAACCCGCGGCCTGCTTGGCCAGACGGCCGGTCTCGAAGCGGATGGTGCGGGTGCCGAAGCTACCGTTGTCGATCAGCGCGACCGACTCGAAAACTCCGGGCTCGACCTCGACCGCAGTCGAAGGGCGTTCAGTTGTCTGCGTCATATTCTCTTCTCTCGACCTCTCGTCTCGCTGGAGCGCAGCACCATGTGGGCGCGAACCAGCTATTCGTCAGCCGTACCGGACACGGACACGTGGAAACCCTCCTGGCTGCCACGCGCAGCACCCGGCCGGATCCCCTTGGAAGCGGCGACGCGGAGGCGGTCATCGATCGAAGCCCGACGGCGGCGGGAAACGCCTGCCGAAAGGCCACTACCGAAGACCGACGCCACGCGGACGGGTACATACGGCTGTCACATGTTGTAGTGCAGCCGGGAACCCGATGGTCCCCGAATACACGAATAGCCAACGAGAAGAAGTGTACTTCTTCCCGTTGGCCAGGTGTCGACCGCCTCGACGAGGAGGCGTGTCCGATTCAGATCAGCGACGCAGACCCAGGCGCTCGATGAGCGAACGGTAGCGGTTGATGTCGTTGGCCTGCAGGTACTTCGACAGGCGGCGACGACGACCGATCAGGGCCAGCAGGCCGTGCCGGGTGTGGTGATCGTGCTTGTGCTGCTTCAGGTGCTCGGTCAGGTCCGAGATCCGCTTCGACAGCAGCGCGATCTGCGCCTCCGGCGAGCCGGTGTCGGTGGGGTGCAGGCCGTATTCGGCGAGAATTGCCGACTTCTGCTCAGTGGTCAGCGCCATGTGGCTCGACTCCTATTTTTCAGTTCCGCGCTCGAAGGTCCGGTTACCCGGGATGGGCGCCACCGCGGACCGCAGCAAACCCGAGGAGCCACTCTACTCGACACGTAACGGCCAGGGTAATTCGGGCTCAGGCGTCGGCGGCGGTGAGGACCTTGCGCGCGGCCTCGACGTCGCGGCCCATGGCCTCGACCAGATCGTCGATGGAGTCGAACTTGCGCATTCCGCGTAGTTGTTCGACGAAATCGACACCGACGTGCTGGCCGTAGAGATCGGCCTCGCCGTCGAGGACGAATGCCTCGACGGTCCGTGAGCGACCCGAGAACGTGGGGTTGGTGCCGACCGAGATCGCGGCCATCGCGCGCTCGCCGGGTGCGGCGTCACCGATGGCCGGGCCCGCCCCGAGCACGGTGAACCACCCCGCGTACACCCCGTCGGCCGGGATCGCGGCGTGCATCGGCGGGGCGACGTTGGCGGTCGGGAAACCCAGCCCGCGCCCGCGCCCGTCGCCGTGCACGACGACGCCCTCGACGCGATGTGGCCGCCCCAGCGCCTCGGCGGCCGCGGCCATGTCGCCCGCGTCGACACAGGCCCGGATGTAGGTGGAGGAGAAAGTGACAGCGTGTTCGCCCAGCAGGGTCACCCCGTCGACCTCGAAGCCGAACCGCTCGCCGAGTTCGCGCATCGTGTCGACGGTGCCCGCGGCCTTCTTACCGAAGGTGAAATTGTCGCCGACCACGACCTCGGTGACGTGCAGACGTTCGACCAGCAGGTCGTGTACGTATTCCGACGGGGTGAGCTTCATGAAGTCCTGGGTGAACGGCATCACGCAGAACACGTCGATCCCGAGCTCCTCGGCCAGCTCCGCGCGGCGGGTCAGCGTGGTGAGCTGCGCGGGGTGCGAACCGGGTCGCACCACCTCCATCGGGTGCGGATCGAAGGTCATCAGAACCGAGCGCACGCCACGCTTCTCCGCCGCGGCGACCGCGCGGCTGATCAGCTGCGCGTGCCCCCGATGTACCCCGTCGAACACGCCGATCGTGAGAACGCAACGCCCCCAGTCCGCGGGCACGTCGTCGAGACTTCGCCATCTCTGCACAGAGCGAAGCCTACGCAAAGCGGTGCCCGAACAGAATTCCGGTGTGCGGCGGATCGCCGGTGCGCGGCGTGCCGGTTCGCCGATGTGTCATTCGGGCCAGGGATGCCTAACATTGGTGATGTGCCAGCTAAACGAGATGTCGCGACCCGCAGCGCGCTGACGCAACCCGCCGAGCAGGCCGAACTCGCCGCCACGATCGCGCCCGAACTGTCGGCGGTGGCACAGGATTATCTGAAGGTCATCTGGACCGCTCAGGAGTGGTCGCAAGAGAAGGTGTCGACCAAGTTACTGGCCGAGCGGATCGGCGTGTCGGCCTCGACGGTGTCGGAGGCGGTGCGCAAGCTCACCGATCAGGGCCTGGTCGAGCACGCCCGCTACGGCGCGATCACCCTGACCGAACACGGCCGTCGCGCCGCGGTCGCGATGGTGCGCCGTCACCGGCTGATCGAGACCTTCCTGGTGAACGAACTCGGCTACGGCTGGGACGAAGTGCACGACGAGGCCGAGGTACTCGAACACGCCGTCTCCGACCTGCTCATGTCCCGCATCGACGCGAAACTCGGCCACCCCGACCGCGACCCGCACGGCGACCCCATCCCCTCCACCGACGGCGCCGTCCCCACTCCCCCCGCCCGTCAGCTCAGCGACTTCGCCGCGGGCGAATCCGGCCGGGTGGCCCGCATCTCCGACTCCGACCCCGCGATGCTGCGCTATTTCGACTCGGTCGGTATCGCGCTCGACACCACCATCGAAGTCGCCGAACGCCGCGATTTCGCCGGCACCATCGCCGTCCACATCGCCTCGGCCGAAGCCCCCACCGAACTCGGAACTCTTGCCGCCGAAGCGATTTGGCTCACCACATAGTCCTGGATCAGCAGTTGAAGTAGGTACGGAGGCGGTCCGGAACGCCATCGGCGACGGCGCTGGACCAACAGATGTCGTGGGGGAACCGGACATAGGTGGACCAGGTTCCCGACGTGCGGGTGATGACGCGCTGGTTGTCGCCGGGTGTCTCCCAGCGGATGACACCCCACTGCCCGTCGCAGTCGGCGATGGTGGCGACGGGTCCCGGATCGACACCGAGTTCGGTTTCGATGGTGGATTCGGCGCAGGCCGGGGCGGGTTCGGGTGGGGTGTCCTGGAAGCGCAGCTGACCGGTGGCCGTGCCGCCGGGGGTGACCAGGAACAGCGAGTGCATACCCTCGGGGACCGGGTTCGTCCCGGCGGGCGCGGTCATCCCGAAGCGGTAGCAACCGATTTCGGTGGCGAAGGCCGCCCGGCCCTGCTCGTCGGTGACACCGTCGCGGCGCAGCGTTTCCACCGTCTCGCCGACGGGGATGTCGTTGCTCGCCGGATCACACGGCTGCTGCAGCGACAGGTACACCGGCACACCAGGAACGGGGATCCCGGACAGTGTCACGGTGCGCAGCACCACGGTGCCGGTCGCGAGTTCGGGCGGTCTCGCGGTCTTCGCCGGGGCAGTGGAGGCACCCACGGAATTCGAGGAGCCCGCGCCAGGGCGACCGGCGGGCGTGACTGCGGGAGCGGGGCTGGGCGTGGCGACCGAGATCGGCGCAGTGCGAGTGGTGGTCGGACGCGCCGAGCTCGATCCCGGTGCCTGCGGATCGACGCCGCCACAGCCCGCGAGCACCATCGTCACCCCGGCGACGGCACCGATCCAGATCTTCCTGATCGCAGCCATGGTCTACCCCTCCGACGCGAAAGCCATACATCCTCGCTATCGCCCGTTCCGAGCAGGGTGTTATCCGCCGTCCAGTACCCCTGACTACCGGTGCGGCCGCCGACCGGGGAAGGCGGCACCTTCAGCGCGACAGGAAATCCAGCAGCACCCGGAATTCGGGCAGCGAGAGGTAGCCGTCGCCGTCTTGATCGGCGGCCGCGAGCAGGTCGGCGGCCGGTTCGTCGATGCGCCCCGCACCCACGTGGCGGATCAACGATTCCAGCTCGGCCACCGAGATCCGGCCGTCACCGTTGGTGTCGAAGACCCGGAACGCCGCATCGGCGTCGGTGACCTCGATCCGCCCCGCGACGACGGCGGCGTCGAATTCGGCACGGGAGACGAGAAAATCGCCGTTGGTATCCGCGGCGGCGACCATCCGCTCGACGGCCTCCCGGTCGACTTCGATTCCCGCCGAACGAATTCCGTCGGCGATATCGTCCACCGACACCAGTCCGTCACCGTCGCGATCCCACAGTGTGAACGTGTCGACCGACTCTGCACTCATCTCACGATCCCTCTTCCACCCCGGCCACCGGCCGGTTTACGCCACTCTACGGATTCGCCGGAGTGGGTGCGGCGCACAGGGAGTCGGCCCAGCGGTCCGCGAGATCGCCGCTCAGCCGGCGCGTCCGTCGAGGACCCGCAGTGTGACCGATTCGGCCGCCGGTTGCCGGTATTCGGTGAACAGGGCCGCGACGAGCTCGCCACGGCTGGTGACACCCGTCTTGTCGAAGACGGACTTCACGTGGTCGCGCACGGTGTGGGCGGAGACGAGCAGCTGCCGGGCGATGGCGGCGGTGGACAGTCCCGCCGCGATGAGTTCGGTGACCTCCAGTTCGCGGCGGGTCAGTTCATAGGCGGCGACGACGAGCGCCGCGACGTCCGAGGGCGTCGCGTGTTCGATCACCAGCGCCGTCGTAGTCGGTTCGCCGTTCGCGTCACGCAGACACGAGGCGTGGCAGACGAGCCACTGCCCGGTCAGGGTGCGAATGCGGATGCGAGCGCTGTCTCCGGTGAGCCGCGCACGCCCCGCGGTGCTGAGAATCCAGACCGGCAAGGGCAATTCGAGTCCGGCGCCGGTCGTGGTGGACGGGCCAGGCGGCATCCGCGCGAGCAGCTCGCGGGCCTCGTCGTTCACCGAGAGCAGCGCGCCGTCCGCGCCGAACAGCAGCAGGCCGGGTGCGTGGACGCCGCGCGAGCCCGTGGTCGCCGGTCGGGCGAAGCCGCGCAGGCGTCGGGCCATGGGGGCCGACAACACGTGCAGCACCGCCACATCGGCGGCTGCGAAGGCCTGTCTGCCGCGTTCCCGGAACAAGCTCACCTGCCCCCAACCCTGACCGTCCACGCGCAGCACGGCCCGCAGTTCGTCACCGAATCCGCGGGGCCGCATGAAGCTTCGATACAGCGGGCTCAGTGTCGGCCGGTCGCCCGTCACCGCGCGCAAACCGGCCACCGGCACCTGCGCCACGGCCAGATCGCGGAACAGGTTGACGTGCTCCGCGAAAAGCTCTGACTCCCAGTAGGTCCCGCAGCCGCCTTCGTGCAGGTTCTCCACCCGCACCGGCGCGGTCGTCAGCCCGTTGACCGGATCGGTGGCCACCCACACCGCGGCGTCGAACCCCACGGACCGGCGCAACCGGGTGGAAGTCCGCTCGAACAGCTCGTGCGCATCCGGCGCCGCGTCGATCCCGCGGAGCAAGGCGGTCATGGCAGGCGAAGCCGGGGCGGTCATGTGCCCATTGTCGTCGCGGTCAATGTTCGGGACCATCCCGCGATCGAGGGGGTGCCCGTCGATCGCGCACCGCCGCGGCCCCGCGTCACCCGGTGAGCCGTATCCCGCACATGCGGGATTTCGCGGCGGCACCGGCGCGAGCACGCTGATCACAGAGCGGGCACGACGTCGTGCTCGCCATCGAATGAGAGTGCGCGGCAACGCCCTCCGAGGACAGGAGTCGACATGCGAATCGGGATCATCGGTGCGGGAGTGGCCGCGGTCGGGTTGCTCGACGCGCTCGCGGGTGCCGACGGGGCACCGGGCACGATCACCGTGTTCGAGGGGTCCGCGGCGCTGTGGCGTGGGCGAGCCTATCAGCGCGATGTGCCCGCGGTGCGCGTGAACGCCCCGCCCGCGTTGATGTCCGCGCGGGCGATCGATCGTGGGCATTTCCAGGACTGGCTCGCCCCGCGACCGGACGCGGTGCGCTTCCTCGACCCCGGGTTGGGACAGCCGATCGTGCCGCGCGCGATGTACGGCGAGTACCTGGAACAGTCGGCGCGGGCGTCGATCGACCGGTTGCGTCACGACGGATGGCGGGTCGACGTGGTGAACGACCGGGTCACCGGCGTCGCGCAGCAACAGCCGGTGGTACTGCGCACCGAGGGCGGTGTCAGGTATCCGGTGGATCGCGTGGTGCTCTGCGTCGGCAGTGGCCGTCCCCGCGACCAGTACGGACTGACCGGGGCCCCCGGCTATGTCGACGAGCCGTATCCGCTGGCGCGCACGCTCACCGAGGTGGATCCCGAGGCTCGGGTCGCCGTGATCGGTAGCGGCCTGACCGCCGTCGACATCACGGCCGCGTTGACCGAGAACGGTCATCGAGGTCCGATCACCCTGCTGTCACGCAGCGGGATCCTGCCGTTCGTCCAGCAACGTCCACGACCACTGTCACCGCGCCACCTCACCCCGGCCGCCGCACTGGACCTCGCGGCGGGCGGGGCGGTCGAGTTCACCGCGGTGGCCGCGCTCCTGCGTGCCGAATTGACCGGCCTGGGTGAGGATTTCGACGAGTTCGCCGCCGAGATCCGCGCCACCGGCGCCGAGGACCCGGTGCTTCGCCTGCGCCGCCAGCTCGCCGATGTCGACTCCACCCTGCTGGGTCGACGCCTGCTCACGATGGCGATCCGCACGATGGGCCCGATCCTGTGGCCTGCCCTGACCGACGCCGACCGGATGAGGTTGCGGACCGATCACTACCGCACGATCAGCAGCCTCAGCTCGCCGATGGTCCCGCACAACGCGGAAATCCTGCTGCGCCTGCTGGATTCGGGTCAGGTGCGGTTGCGCACCGGACTCACTGCGATCGCGGCGGACGACACCGGGTTCACCCTGACCGGCGAATCCACCGGGACGGCCGACATCGTGATCAACGCTGTCAACCCACCCGCCTACGTCACCCCGCAGGACACCGAGACGCTGATGACACACCTGCTCGACAGCGGCACAGCGCAAGTCGCGCCCACCGGTGGTCTCCGCGCCGAACCACGCACCCGTGCGCTGCGTGCCGGCACCTGGCACGTCCTCGGCAACCTGGCGGCGGATTCGATGTTCATCGCCACCAACCCACCCGGCCTCGCCGCGGAAGCGGCACAGCTGGCCGAGCACCTGACGAAGGAATCCGGGCTACCGGAATTCCGGTACGAGGCACTTCCCGTGAGCAGCTGACCTCTGCCCGGCGGGGCGGTTTCGGGCTCGGGCGCCCGCCTCACCCGGCCACGAGACGGGCATCGAACGACAACGAGCTCGTCAGTCGCCGATTCCCCTCGGCCGCACCACCATCACCGAGCCCGCGCGTTTGCCGCTCTCCTCCAGGAGTGCGATGGCCCGGCCCCGTGGGTCGATCGCGGCGTAGACGCCCTTGATGCCGACGGGCTCGAGCCAGCGGCCGGTCCGCAGGTCGGTGGCCTGCGATTCGTCGATGTCACGGAGTGGGAAGGCGGTGCGGACGGCGGCGTCGATATCGAGGCTGAGCAGAGGCTGCTCGGCTTCGACCGCGGTCGCGAGTTGTTCGAGGGTACGGGCGTGTTCGAGCGTGAAGGGACCGACCCTGGTGCGGCGCAAGGCTGTCAGATGTCCGCCCACACCGAGGGCCGCGCCGAGGTCGCGGGCCAGGGCGCGAATGTAGGTACCGGAGGTGCATTCGACCGCGACGTCGAGATCCACGAATTCACCGTCGGCGACATCGCGACGGGCCAGGATGTCGAAGCGCGACACCGTGACCGGCCGGGCGGCCAGTTGTACCTCCTCGCCGGCGCGCACGCGCGCGTAGGCCCGTTCGCCGTCGACCTTGATGGCGCTCACCGTGGCGGGGACCTGCTCGATGTCACCGGTCAGGGCCGCGACGCCGGCCGCGATCTCGTCGTCGGTGACGTGCAGCGCGGGTGTGGTCGCGGTGACCTCACCCTCGGCGTCGTCGGTGTTCGTGGCCTGACCGAGGCGGATCGTCGCGGTGTATGCCTTGGTGGTGAGCAGCAGCTGGCCGAGGAGTTTCGTGGCCCGCTCCACCCCGAGCACCAGCACCCCGGTGGCCATCGGGTCGAGGGTGCCCGCGTGGCCGACCTTCTTGGTCTGCAACAGCTTTCGGCTGCGCGCCACCACGTCGTGGCTGGTGAGGCCGCTGTCCTTGTCGACGATCACGAGACCGCCCAGCTCGCCCACCCGCGACACTCGCGCGGCCATCAGCCGTGTGCGATCGCGGTCAGGATCAGCCCGTCGGCGATCAACCAGAGGCCGTCGAACTCGGTCAGAGCGGCGCCGCCGTCGTTCGTCAGGCCGGGCACGAGCAGCTTCGTATGAAAAGTGCCCGAGCCCGCATTGTCTGTGCGGGAGTCGATCTCGAAGGTGATGTGCGCGTCCTCGAAACCGAGCCACCGCAGCGTGAGCGGGAACCAGGCTTTGTAGGTGGCCTCCTTGGCACAGAACAGCAGCCGATCCAGATGCAGGCCCTCGCCGGGCGTGTCCGACAGCCATTCGCGTTCGGCGGGCAGACTGACCGAATCGAGCACTCCCTCGGGCAGGGTGTCGTGCGGTTCGGCGTCGATACCGACCGAGCGGAAACGCAGCGAGTGCGCCATCGCGGCGGCACGGTAGCCGTCGCAATGGGTGAGGCTGCCGACGATGCCGCGCGGGAACAGCGGCATGCCGCGTTCGCCCTTGCCGATCGCGACAGGCTGCTCACCGAGCTGTTCGAGGGCGAGGCGAGCACAGTGCCGGGCGCCGATGAAATCGCGGCGCCGCTTCTCCACGGACTTGGCGATGAGGTGCTCCTCGGCGGGATGCGCCGTGAGATCCTCCGGGAAAACCAGCAACTCCGCCGAAGCCACACTCCTCGGCAAAATCCTCTCCAGCACTGGCTTGTCCGCCTCTCCGCGTCGTGTGGCCAGACCTCGGCGCTGGTTGGGTCAGCGTTGGCGTCTGGCGGTACCGGGTGGGCGGGTTTGCTCGTGCCCGGTGAGTTGCCGATGCTCTTACGAAATCAGGCGTGGGGTTTTCGTGCAAATTCGCTGTCAGATGCCTCGCCTGCGCTCGGCCTTCTCGCGCATCTCGGCGGCTGCGGCTTCCATCTCCGGGGTGACCTTGAAGTGGCCGCCCCAGGAGTTCAGATCGCCTTCGGCGTAGACCGGGTCGGGAAGGATCTGGCGGAGCAGCGGTTCCGGCATGCCTCGGCGTTTCCATTCGCGGGGATAGCCGAGGGAGACCTCTTCGAAGCGGACGCCGTCGTAGTAGGTGGTGCGCGGGATGTGGAGGTGTCCGTAGACCGAGCAGACCACGTTGTAGCTGGTGTGCCAGTCGGCGGTCAGGTCGGTGCCGCACCACAGCGAGAACTCCGGGTAGAACAGGATGTCGGTGGGCTGGCGGACCAGGGGGAAGTGGTTGATCATCACCAACGGAGTGTCGGTGGGCAGCGCGTCGAGGCGGCGCTGGGTGTACTGGACACGGGCGTGGCACCAGGCGTCGCGGGTGAGGTACGGGTCGGGAGTCAGCAGGAACTCGTCGGTCGCCACCACATTGCGTTCTCGCGCCAGCGCCAGACCCTCCGCCTTGGTCTTCGTGCCCGCCGGTCGCCACGAGTAGTCGTAGAGCAGGAGCATCGGCGCCAGGGTGACCCGGCCGCCGTACTTCTCGGCGCCCGGACCCGTCCACACCGGGAACGGGTCCTCGGGGGTGACGACATCGAGGTCACGGCACATCGCGACGAGATAGTCGTAGCGGGCGGCGCCGTGCATCTGCACCGGATCCTTCGGCGTGGTCCACAGCTCGTGGTTGCCCGGTACCCAGATCACCTTGGCGAAGCGGCCGCGCAGCAACTCCAGCGCCCACCGCACCTCCTCGGCCTTCTCCCCCACGTCACCGGCGACGATCAGCCAGTCCTCGGGCGAATCGGGAACGATCTGCTCCACCACAGGCTTGTTGCCCTGATGCCCCACGTGCACATCGCTGACCGCCATCAACTTCGGAATCACCTGTCCACAGTGGCACACCCCGGGTGCGCGGCACCGGCGGGTTCACCCCTGCGCGTCGGCTGCCTCGGCCACCAGCAGATCGAGCAGCCCGGGAAACCGCGCGTCGAGGTCGGCCCGCCGCAGGACGACGGTGCTGCGATTGCCGTAATTCACCTGCCGGACCAGCCCCGCCTCGCGCAGCACCCGGAAGTGGTGGGTGCGGGTCGCCTTCGTCACCGGTAGGTCGAACGACGAGCAGCTGCGGTCGCCATCGGCGGGATCCAGCGCGAGCAGGGTGATCACGCGACGCCGCAGCGGATCGGCCAGCGCGCCGAGTACCGCTCCCAGCTCGAGTTCCTGGTCCACCCACCACCTCCACATAGGTACGGCTTGCGTCATACCTAACTGCCGCCTAGCGTCCTTAGGTACGTAGAACATCGTACCTAAGGAGCATCATGTCGAGCACCTACGCGCTGGTGGGGTTCGCCCACCCGAAACCCGAACGCCGCGACGACCTGCGTGAGCTGCTGCTCTCGTTCGTCGAACCGACCCGCGCCGAAGAAGGCTGCCTCGAATACCACTTCCACGTCGACAGCGACGACCCCTCGGTCTTCGTCTTCTACGAGGTATGGCGCAGCAAAGCCGACCTCGACCGCCACCTCGCCCTGCCGCACATGCAGGACTTCTGGAATTCGCGCCTGGACTACCTGACCCGCGACCTGGACATCCGCTGGATCGACATGCTCAGCCCCTATCCCCGCTGAGCCGTCCCGCTCCCGGGTCAGGCGGTGGCGAGTAAGCCGTCGACGAAAGCCAGGACCCGTTCCCGCGATTCGACGCCGACCTGTTCGTGTCCGCCCGGGTACTGCGCGAACTCGACCTGGGTGCCCGCCGATCGCATCTGCGCGAGCAGCGCGAAAGTCAGCGGCAGCGGAACCACCGTGTCGGCCGCGCCGTGGGCGATCAGCACCGGTTGGCGATAACCGACCGTGGGAACGACCATGTAGTCGCGCAGGGCCGCGCCGATGCCGTCGGCGGCCACGGGCTTCGCCAGGAGCGCGCCGATCGACGCACCGCCGACGGCCCGGTCGAAATCGTCGACACAACTGGTGGCGATCGCGTCGACCACTTCGCGGCCACGCGCGCTGAGCAGACCGTTCACATCCAGATCGGGACGGGTGGCGCGAAGCCCGGCGAGCATGCCCGCGAACGGGCCGACGAGCCGGTCCACCACGGGGAGGTTCGGGACCTCGGGACCGAGCTGGGTCAGAATCTGCTCGTAGTTGGATGCCGGCGCCAGTGCCACGGTGCCGCGGAAGTCCAGTTCGGGCGCGTAGTCGCCGGCGAGGTTGCCGGTCCCCAGTGCGGCATGTCCCCCCTGCGAACCGCCGACCACGGCCCACGTCGGCGCCAGACTCGGCTCCGCGGCCCGCGCGGCACGAACCAGGTCGATCGTGGCCGTGGCCTCGGTGCGAGTGTGCAGGTACGGGTGCACGGTGTCGGAGCCGGGCGACAGGCCGAGGTAATCCGGTGCGACCACCGCCCAGCCGCGATCGAGGAACGCTTGCAGCAGCGGGCGTTCATGCCGCGCCTTGTCGGTGGTGAGGCCGCAGTCGGGCCCGAGCCCGCTGGTCCCGTGATCCCACGCCACCACCGGATAACCACCTTCCGGGGCGGGCGAATCCGGGAGCAGCACCAGCCCTGCCGCGTTCGCGATGCCGTGCGTCGCACCCTCCGTGCGATATTCGACGATGGCTGCCCGCGACCATTCACCCCAGCCGGCAGGCTGCGCGGTGTGGGCAATCAGCTGCCCCGGCGCGACGGGCGCCGCCTGCGCCGCGGGCCCCGCGCCCACCGCGCCGATCAGCACCAGCGCCGCGGCCACCGCCACCCGGCCGGCCTGGGCAATCACATCGTGCACGGCCATTGCGCCTCCATCGTCGATCCCACTGTCCGCACTTGCGACGGTAGGCGATCGACTGTCGAGAAGCACCTTCGTACCCGTCACCAGAATCGAATCTGCTGCGTCGCAAAGGTTTCCACAGCCCTATGCGGCGCCGTGCGGGATTTCGGCGCCCACCTTGGCCCAGCGACCGGATCGCGCGCGGGCGATGACGGCCAGCAGTCGAGCCAACATGAAGACGACCAAACCGGTCCAGATTCCCGCCACGCCCCAGTCGAAGATCAGCGACAGCCAGATCAGCGGCAGGAAGCCGGTCAGGGCGGCGACGAGGGTCGCGGTGCGAAGGAAGGCGGCGTCGCCCGCGCCGAGCAGGACACCGTCGAGGGCGAACACCGCGCCGGCCACCGGGATCATGGCGACGAAGAACCACCAGATGACATGGATGCGTTCGAGGACCTGGGGGTCGTCGGTGAACAGCAGCGGGATCGCGGTCACGCCCGCGGCGAAGACGGCGGCAAGGAGCAGCGCGAAGATCTCGGACCAGACCGTCACCCGGCGCGCGATCGCCTTGGCGCCGTGGGCATTACCGGCACCGAGAGCCGCGCCGACCAGGGTCTGGGCGGCGATGGCGAGCGAGTCCAAGGTCAGGGCGAGGAAATTCCAGAGTTGCAGGACCACCTGGTGGGCGGCCACGGACGCGGCGCCGAAACGGGCGGCCACCGCGGCGGCGGAGACGAAGCAGATCTGGAACGACAGACTGCGGATGATGAGGTCGCGCCCGAGGACGAGTTGAGCGCGCATCACCGCGACGCGCGGGCGCAGCGAAACACGTTCGCGCAGCAGGGCATAGGCGAACAGGACGCCGGAGACCGATTGGCCGACGAGGTTCGCCACCGCCGAGCCGGCCAGTTCCATCCGCGGTGCGCCGAGCAGTCCGTACACCAGAACCGGACACAGCACCGCCGACAACGCCAGACCCACCACCACATAGGTCAGTGGTCGTCGCACATCCTGCACACCGCGCATCCACCCGTTGCCCGCCATCGACAGCAGGATCAACGGCACGCCGAACAGCGCGATCCGCACCCAGATCAGCGCCTCGTCGGCGATCTCCCCACCGCCGGAGAGCACCGAACACAGTGGCACCGCGAACAACTGGATCACCGCGACGATCACCAGACCGATCGCCACACCCACCCAGCTGGCCTGTACGCCCTCCTCGACAGCACCTGTCCGATCCCCCGCACCGTGTCTACGGGCCGCACGCGCGGTCGTCCCATAGGACAGGAACGTCAACTGGGTGCTCACCGACCCGAGGATCACGGCGCCGACGGCCAGCCCGGCCAGTGCCAGCGCCCCCAGCCTGCCGACCACCGCGATATCGAAGAGCAGATACAGCGGCTCGGCGACCAACACACCCAGGGTGGGCACGGCGATGCCGAGAATTCGCCGCGGCCCGACCTGGTCGACCTCATCGCCGGTCACGGCTTCGTCCCTCGGTTCAGCGGACCCCACACCGACCTCCCACGGTCACCACGAACTCATCGGACGCGCAGCCGACCTGCCGATGGTGGCACACGCCACCGACACCATCGCCCACCGCGCAGCACCACCGGAGCGATCTCGCCGATCGCCGGGCATGATCATGTTCGCGGTGGTGGCGCACCGACGCCGCCACCCACATCGCCGATCACGCCCGCCGATCGCGGACACACCTCCCGATCAGCACGAAACCGCGAGTACGAAGTGTGGACGGCAGGCAGGATGAGCGACGATACTGGTCGCCTGCCCAGCTCGGGTGGGACGATGACATACCGCGGACGCCTGGTTCGCCCGGACAACTCAGGATCGACCATGGTGTTTGTGCAGCGATGGCGGGTGATCACGGCGTTCGCCCTGGTCGGCGCGGCCACCCAGCTGGTGTGGCTCACCTACGCGCCGGTGACGACCGTGGCGGCGGAGCACTTCGGTGTGTCCGAGTCCGCGATCGGGTGGCTGGCGAACATGTTCCCGCTGCTCTATGTCGTGCTCGCCGTGCCCGCCGGAATCGCACTCGATCGCTGGTTTCGCCCCAGCCTGATCGCCGGCGCAGTTCTCACCGCGATCGGTGCGGCGCTGCGCCTGCTCGACGGCGGTTTCGCGATCGTGCTCATCGGTCAGACCGTCGTCGCCATCGCGCAACCGCTGGTGCTCAACGCCATCACCGGCATCTCGGGGCATTATCTCGACGAGAAGGACCGGCCGACCGGTATCGCGGTGGGCACCGCGAGCACCTTCGCCGGGATGGCCGCCGCGTTCGTACTCGGCGCGGCGCTGCCCGCGCAAAGCCAGCTCACCGCCCTCACCGCGATCGGCACGATCTTCGCCGCCCTGGCCGCGGTCGCACTCACCGTCGAACTGATGCGCGCGGGCACCGGACCTGCCGCGAGCACATCGACCTCGTTCGTCGCGCTCCGAGCGACCCTCGGGGACCGGTATGTGCGCAGACTCTGCGTCACCGTGTTCTTCCCCTTCGGCACGTTCGTCGCGCTGGCGACCTATGGCCAAGCGCTGCTGGAACCGTCCGGCGTGAGCGCGGACGCGGCCAGCATCGTGCTGCTGGTGAACGTCCTCGCCGGTGTCGTCGGCTGCGCGGTGATTCCGGTCGCGGTCCTGCGCCGCGGTATCGAACTCCCCGCCGTGATGGTCGGTCTCACCGCCAGCGCCGCCGCCTGTCTGCTCGTCGCCCTCGCCCCCGGCCTCGCCACCGGCTTCCTGGCCTTCGTGCTCATCGGCCTGACCCTGCTCCCCGCCCTCCCGATCGTGCTGGCCATGGCCGAACGCCACACCGGCGCCGCGGACGGCACCGCCGCGGGCCTCATCTGGATGACCGGCAATCTCGGCGGTCTCGTCGTCGCGGGCCTGACCGGCCTCCTCGTAGACCAGCCCGCCCTGGCCTTCACCCTCTGCGCCACCACCACCGTCCTCGGCGTCCCCCTGGCCCTGCGCCTGCGCCGCGAGAAGGCCGTCGCCGCGACCTAGGTCAGCCCAGTGCGGCGATCAGGGCGCGCACGACATCCTCGGCGTTGCCGTAGGTGGTGTAGCCGGCGGCGAAGCGGTGGCCGCCGCCGCCGAAAACGCCGGCGACCGCGGCGACATCGACGCCGTCGGTGCGGCCTGGGGCAGAGTCGCGGGAGCGCAGGGAAACCGTCCAGCGGTCGTTCTGGCCGCGGGCTTCCTTGAAGACGGCGGCGATGCCCGCTTCGGCAGTGGTCCGGATGACGTCGATGACGCTCTCGACCTCTTCGGGCCCCACGTCATGGGTATCGGCGGCGCGCACGAGCGCGTAGACCAGGCCGACACCGGCGGCGGCGGGCACGACCACGGCGGTGGACAGCACCTTCGACAACATCGGGAGCCAGGCGTAGGGGTGGGTGTCGAGCAGGACACGGGTGATCTCGGTGCCGTCGATGCCGGTGGCGAGCAGGCGCTCGGCCATCGCGTGGCTGCCGGACCGGGCCCAGCGGAACGAGCCGGTATCGGTGACCAGGCCCGCGAACAGGCAGTGCGCGATGGGGGCGTCGATCTCCACGCCCCACGCATCGAGGAGCCGGGTCACCAATTCGGTGGTCGAGGCCGCGGATTCGTCGATCAGGTCGACGGTGCCGAAGCCGTCGTTGGCCCGGTGATGATCGATCACCAATGTCATGGTCGCACCGGGTAATCGGTCGGCGAGAGCGCCGAGACGGCTGCGCGCGCCGCAGTCGACGACGATCAACAGGTCCACCTCGGCCGGCACCTGCGCGGGCGGCACGACCAGCTGCACGCCGGGCAGCGTGCGCAACGAAGCGGGCAGCTCAGCGGGCTCGGCGAAGGACACACACACCGGTACCTCGCGCCGGTGCAGGGCCAGCGCCAGCGCCAGCCCGCTCCCCACGGTGTCGGCATCGGGCTGCACGTGGCACAGGATCGTCACCGAGCGCGCCGCCGCCAAGGCGGCGACGGCAGTGCCCAGTTCGGTCCCGTCGCGGACGCTGGTCATCCGGCGTCCACGACGGGCACCGGTCGGCGGCCCGACAAGGCGGTGGCCACCGGGCAGGATGACGTACCCTGCGTGGTCACTCGGGCTACCGCCTGCGGGCGCTGACCGGACATGCCTGCCTACTCGTCTTCGTCGTCGCGATCGGCCTTGTACGGGTCGGCCTCGCCCGCATGCTTGGCGTTGGCGGCGACCTTGGCCACCTCGTCGTCGATGGCGCGAGCTCTCGCGAGCAACTCTTCCATCTCGCGGGCCACCTCGGGCACCTTATCGAGAGTGAAAGACAGGATCGGGGTGAACTTCACTCCGGTACCCGCGCCCACCTTGGACCGCAACACACCCTTGGCCGCGTCGAGCCCGGCGGCGGCCTCGGCGTAGTCGGGTTCGGCGTCGATGGTCTCGCCCATCACCGTGTAATAGACGTTCGCCTCGCGCAGATCCCCGGACACCTTGGCATCGGTGACGGTGACGAACCGCAGCCGCGGATCCTTGATCTCGTATTCGATCGCGGTGGCCACGATCGCGGAAATCCGCTTGGCGAGCCGGCGTGCCCTGGCTTGATCAACCATGGCTGAACCTCCCTAGTCTTCGGGTCCGAAGATCCGGCGGCGTACTGCCAGCAACTCTATCTCCGGACGCGCGGCAACGTGCCGCTCACACTTGTCGAGCACCTCGTTCAGGTGTCCCGTTTCCGCACTGACCATGGCAACCCCGAGCAGTGCCCGGCGGTGCAGGTCCTGATCTCCGGCTTCGGCGGCATTCACGCCGAAGCGCTTTCCCAGCTCGGCGAGGATCGGCCGGATCACCGACCGCTTCTCCTTGAGCGAATGCACGTCACCGAGCAGTAGATCGAATTCGAGCGCACCGATGAACAGCGGTGCTCACCTCCTGGTAGATGGGGTTCCCGCAAGACTCCACGCCGCACCCGAAGAATCGGATGCGGCGTGGATCGAGCGGTATTGCGTTGATCAGTCGCGCGGCTTTTCACGAAGCTCGTAAGCCTCGATGATGTCGCCGTCCTTGATGTCGCTGTAGGTGACGGTCATACCGCACTCGAAACCTTCGCGAACCTCAGGAGCATCGTCCTTCTCCCGCTTGAGCGAGGAGATGGTCATCGTCTCCGCGATCACTCGACCGTCACGGATCAGGCGCGCCTTGGCGTTGCGCTTGACCGAGCCCGAGGTGACCATGCAACCGGCGATGTTGCCGATCTTGGACGAACGGAAGATCGCGCGGATCTCGGCGCGGCCCAGCTCGACCTCTTCGTAGATCGGCTTGAGCATGCCCTTGAGGGCCTTCTCGATCTCGTCGATCGCCTGGTAGATCACCGAGTAGTACCGGATGTCGACGCCTTCGCGGTTGGCCAGCTCAGTGGCCTTGCCCTCCGCGCGGACGTTGAAGCCGATGATGATCGCGTTCGAGGCCGACGCCAGGTTGACGTTGGTCTCGGTGACGCCACCGACACCGCGGTCGATGACGCGCAGACGCACCTCGTCGTCGATCTCGATACCGAGCAGGGCCTCTTCGAGGGCCTCGACGGTACCGGAGTTGTCGCCCTTGAGGATCAGGTTGAGCTCCGAAGTCTCCTTCAGTGCGGCATCCAGATCTTCCAGGCTGATCCGCTTGCGGCTGCGAGCGGCCAGCGCGTTGCGCTTACGCGCATTGCGGCGATCGGCGATCTGCCGGGCGATGCGGTCTTCCTCGACCACGATCAGGTTGTCACCGGCGCCGGGCACCGAGGTGAAACCGATGACCTGGACCGGGCGCGACGGGGTCGCCGCGTGGACGTCCTCGCCGTGCTCGTCGACCATGCGACGGACGCGGCCGTAGGCGTCGCCCGCCACGATCGAGTCGCCGACGTGCAGCGTGCCGCGCTGGATGAGCACGGTGGCCACGGGGCCACGGCCGCGGTCGAGGTGCGCCTCGATGGCGACACCCTGGGCGTCCATGTCCGGGTTGGCCCGCAGGTCGAGCGAGGCATCCGCGGTCAGCAGCACGGCTTCGAGCAGCTGATCGATGTTGGTGCCCTGCTTGGCCGAGATGTTGACGAACATGGTGTCGCCGCCGTACTCCTCGGTGACCAGGCCGTACTCGGTGAGCTGCTGCTTGATCTTGTCCGGGTTCGCACCCTCTTTGTCGATCTTGTTGATCGCGACGACGATCGGCACATCAGCGGCTTGGGCGTGGTTGATCGCTTCCACCGTCTGCGGCATGACGCCGTCGTCGGCCGCGACCACGAGGATCGCGATATCGGTGGCCTTCGCACCACGAGCACGCATGGCGGTGAACGCCTCGTGACCCGGGGTGTCGATGAAGGTGATCAGACGCTCTTCCTCGTTGAGGTTGGTGAGCACCTGGTAGGCACCGATGTGCTGGGTGATGCCACCGGCCTCGCCCTCGGCGACGTTGGCCTTACGGATCGTGTCGAGCAGTCGGGTCTTACCGTGGTCGACGTGACCCATGACGGTCACGACCGGCGGACGGTGCTCGAGGTCGTCCTCGCCGCCGGCGTCTTCGCCGTAGGTGAGGTCGAACGACTGCAGCAGTTCGCGATCTTCGTCCTCGGGGCTGACCACGTGGACGACGTAGTTCATCTCGCCGCCGAGCAGCTCGAGGGTCTCGTCGTTCACCGACTGGGTCGCGGTGACCATCTCGCCGAGGTTGAACAGTGCCTGCACGAGAGCTGCGGGGTTCGCGTCGATCTTCTCGGCGAAGTCCGACAGCGATGCGCCACGGGCGAGACGGATGATCTCGCCGTTGCCGCGGGGCAGACGCACGCCACCGACGGCGGGAGCCTGCATGTTCTCGTACTCGGCGCGCTTCGCCCGCTTCGACTTACGGCCACGGCGAACTGCGCCACCGGGACGACCGAAGGCGCCTGCGGCACCACCACGGCCACCGGGACCACCGGGACGACCGCCGCCGCCACCGGGACGACCACGGAAACCACCGGCCGCGGGAGCGCCGGCACCGGGAGCGCCGGGGGTACCGCCACCGCCACCGCGGTAACCGCCACCGCCGCCGCCACCGCCGGGACGGCCTGCGCCGCCACCGCCGGGAGCGCCACCCGGACGACCCGGACGGCCACCGGCCGCGGGGCCGGGACGTGCGGAGCGTGCGGGCATGGCGCCGGGGTTCGGACGCGGAGGCATCGAACCCGGGTTGGGACGGGGACCACCGGGACGCGGGGCACCGCCCTGCGCGGCGGCCGGACGCTGACCCTGACCACCCTGACCGGGGCGGGGACCGCCCTGACCGGGAGCGGGACGCGGGCCACCCTGACCGGGAGCCGGACGGGGACCGCCCTGACCCGGAGTGGGACGCGGGCCACCCTGCGGAGCGGGACGCGGTGCCGGACGCTCACGATCGGGCGCCGAGCTGAACGGATTGTTGCCGACGCGCGGAGCCTTCGGCCCCGGCTTCGGGCCGGGACCGGCCGGACGCGGACCGGGCGCGGCAGCACCCGGCGTCGCCTGACCCGGACGGGTCTGACCTGCGGCGGGCGCCTGTGCCGGACGCGGCGCGGCGGGAGCCGGACGCGGGCCGGGCGCGGGGGCGCCTGCGGGCTTGGTGGCCGGAGCCGACTGCGCGGCGGCCGGAGCGGGGCTCGCGGGTGCCGGAGTAGCGGGCTTGGCCTCGACCGGAGCGGCCTGTTCGGGCTTCGGCGCAGCCGGCGCGGCAGCGGCTGCCGGGGCGGGAGCGGCCGGAGCCGGACGCGGACCGGGGCGAGGGCCACCGGGGGTGGGCTTGGCAGCCGGACGGGCTGCTGCTGCCGACGACGGGCCGGGACGGGCCGCCGACTTGGCATCGGCCGCCGGAGCGGACTTCGACGCCAGTGATTCGCGCAGACGACGTGCGACGGGTGCTTCCACCGTCGAGGACGCCGACTTCACGAACTCGCCTTGCTCCTTGAGCTTCGCGAGTAGTTCCTTGCTTGTGACACCGAGCTCTTTAGCCAACTCGTGCACGCGGGCCTTGCCTGCCACTGCTCTCCTCACTGAGAGGCCGAGCAGTGACGCCGCCTAGGTAAGGCGGGCCCGCACGACCTCGGGTTATCTCCGACGGACGTTCATCGTTGGTGCTTCACGGTGTGCTCATGAGTGCTCGTGCCTGTTCTCGAGGTACTGCTCCAGGGCTGAGATATCCAGATTTCCGGACACTCGTAGGGCTCTGCCGAATGCTCGGCGCCGCTCTGCGGAACGCAAACAAACTGAAACGGGGTGCAGCCATGCACCCCGTCCGGGCTGTCTGCGCCGCGGATCGGGAACAATCGCGACATCGGTGTTCCGATGCTGCGCCACGATCCGCAACAGGTCGGCAGACGGCTCGCGCTGACGGCATCCGATACAGGTGCGAACGGATTGCGCGGGCCGGTCCTGTACCCACTCTACCGGTGACCCGGTCATAACGACGAACCCCTCCCCTCCGGAAGTTACGAACATGTCATCCGCCGGTCGGGATTCGACGTGTTCGGATCAGCTACGGTGCGCTTCCGGCCGGGCGGAGTCGTCCGGTTGTGGAGCCGCGTCGCTGCGGATATCGATGCGCCAGCCCGTCAGACGGGCAGCCAGGCGGGCATTCTGGCCCTCCTTGCCGATGGCGAGGGAGAGCTGGAAGTCCGGCACGATCACGCGTGCCGCCCTGGCGTCGGGATCGACGACGGTGACCGAAACCACCTTCGACGGCGAGAGCGCATTGCCGACGAACGTCGCCGGATCCTCGGCGTAGTCGATGATATCGATCTTCTCGCCCGCCAGTTCACTCATCACGTTGCGCACGCGCTGACCCATCGGGCCGATGCACGCGCCCTTGGCGTTCACGCCCGGCACGGTGGACTGCACGGCGATCTTGGACCGGTGTCCCGACTCGCGCGCCACCGCGACGATCTCGACGGAGCCGTCGGCGATCTCGGGCACCTCGAGCGAGAACAGCCGCCGCACCAGGTTCGGGTGGGTGCGCGAGAGCTGGATCTGCGGGCCACGCGGGCCACGCGAGACGCCGTAGACGTAGCACTTGATGCGATCGCCGTGCTCATAGGTCTCCCCCGGCACCTGTTCGGCGGGCGGGATCAGCCCCTCGGCGCCGTTGGCCTCGCTGCCGATGCGAACCACCACGATGCCGCGGGCGTTGGCCCTGGCGTCGCGCTGGACCACACCGCCGACGATCTCACCCTCGTGGGTGGCGAAGTCGCCGAAGGACTTCTCGTTCTCGGCGTCACGCAGCCGCTGCAGCACCACCTGGCGGGCGGTGGTCGCGGCGATGCGGCCGAAACCCTCCGGGGTGTCGTCCCATTCGGAGACGAGGTTGCCGTCGGCGTCGAGCTCACGCGCCATCACCCGCACCACACCGGTCTTCTGGTTGATGTCGATGCGCGCGTTGGCCTCGTGGCCGTCGGTGTGCCGGTAGGCGGTGAGCAGTGCCGACTCGATCGCCGAGATCACGGTCTCGATCGAGATACCTTTGTCGGCGACGATCGCCCGCAAGGCTTCGATTTCAATATTCATTCCGCAACCCCTTCGGTGGGAGTGTCACTGTGTTGTCCTGGTGCGGCGAGGTCGGCGGGTTCTTCGCCCGGTACCGGGCGGCCCGGTGCGATACCGCCCGCGAGCTCGAGTTCGGCGGCGCCCGGTGCGTTGAACTCGACCTGGACGACAGCCTCGGCGATATCGACGACCGGAACGTGTACGCGGTGCGGCTTCACCTTGCCGCCGATGACGAGCGCGATGGCGGTGGCGTCGTCGGTGAACTGGCCGACGCGCGCGTCGAAACGAGCCTTGCCCTCGATCCGCTCGGCGCCGTCGGCCAGCTTCACGCGGACCTTGCGGCCCTGTGCGCGCCGCCAATGCCGTTCGGTGGTGAGCGGGCGCTCCACGCCGGGAGTCGTCACTTCGAGCAGATAGGCGGCTTCGCCGAAATCGCCTGCGGCATCGAGAAGTTCGGACATCTCGCGGCTGAGCGCGGCGATGGCGTCCAGGTCGGCGGGGCCGTCGCTGTCGACGGTGACCTTCACTCGAACCGGAGCCAGCTCGCCATTGCCCGCGGCGGCGATCGCGACGCCCTCGAGGTCGAATCCCCGGCGTGCGACGAGCTCAGCGACTAGCTGGCTCACCCTTTCCTCGGTGGGCATCGGCATATGGGCGGCTCCTGGTTCAGTTGTGACGCGATCGGAAATATCTACGCCGAAGGTCTAGCGTAACGCGCTCAGAGAGTGTAAAGGACCAGGCGCTGAGCGCCACGCACCGGTCCGACTCGGCGTGCCCGCGGCCTGTCAGCACGCATGCGTGCCGCCCGCGTGAG
Organism: Nocardia sp. NPDC056541; assembly: GCF_042794235.1. NCBI lineage: Bacteria > Bacillati > Actinomycetota > Actinomycetes > Mycobacteriales > Nocardiaceae > Nocardia > Nocardia sp. NPDC056541. The sequence goes on along the minus strand of NZ_JBHTUD010000010.1, from coordinate 261,733 downwards.
ATCTGGCACGATGGTCAACGTGCCCCACCGCCATTCCGTCCCGCCGAGAGCCGGGCGACCTTCCGGCATGCGTTCCGACCGGCACGAACCCTCTCGGTTACGGGTCGAGCCCGCCGACGCGCACCTCGCCGGGCCGACGCCGGCTCCCACCGGCGCGACCGCGTCGCCGCCGCCCGCCGTAGTGCCGCATCCCACACCGGTGCAGCAGCTTTCACCGTCGGCGACCGGACGGGTCGACACCCGGCCTGCCTGGCGCCGCCGCACCGTGCTCCGACTCGTCGGCGCGAGCGCGATCGGCCTCCCCGTGGTGGCCACGCTGGCCGCCTGCACCGAGGACGATACCGTCCACGCGCCGGATCCTCTTGCCGCGCAAGAAGTTCTGGCTCGCGCCGATGCCGCGGCCGCGACCGCGGCGATCGCGCTGGCACCCCAGTCGAATGCCGCGCTGAGCACGATCGCCACCGAGCGCACCGCGCACGCCGACGCGCTCCGCACCGAAATCGACCGGGTGATCGGCGTGTACGGCGACGGCACCACGCCCGTTCATCGCACGGGCGCCGTGACCGTGCCCGGCCCCGGCGGATCGCCGGTTTCGGCCTCGGAGGTCGAGACCGCGTCCGCGCAGCCGGCCACCCTCGCGCAAGTGCGTGATCAGCTGGTCCGGTCCCAACAGTCCGCCGCCGCCCTGGCCCGCACCGAAACCGGCTATCGCGCAGGTCTTCTCGCGTCGATCAGCGCGGCCTGCGCCACCCAGGCAGGAGTCCTGCTGACATGACCGAACAGCGAACGGCATTGCAGAGCGCACTCGATGCCGAGTACGCGGCCGTCTACTCCTACGGCCTGATCGCCGCGTACGCCAATGCCGACCGGTCCCGGCTGGTCGCCGAGTTCAGCGCCGCGCATCGAGCACGTCGCGACAGCACGGTCGAACTGCTCGAAGCGGAGGGCACGGCACCCGACGCTCCCCGCGCCGCCTACACCCCACCCGCCCCGGTCGACGACCCGATCCCCGCGGCGCATCTCGCGGTGAGCGTCGAAACCGATTGCGCGGCAGCGTGGTACGCGGTCGTGGAGAACGCGACCGACGAAGTGGTGCGCGCCACCGCGACGGAAGCCCTCACCGAGGCCGCCGTTCGCCGCGCTCGCTGGCAGACGATTCTGGGATCGGTCCCGGTCACCGTCACCTTCCCGGGACGGGCGTAGCGAACCGAGTCGGCGGTTGCGGGCAGATCGGCGATCTGCCCGCAACCGAGGTCCCGACTACGGGCGCATCGCGTACGCGCCGTCGTAGGCCTCGACCTGCTGCCACACCCGGCCGAAACGCTCGGCGTCGGCAACCGGGCTGCGCAGGGCCCCGATCGCCCAGGCACGCTGAGCCTCGGTGACCGACGGCTTGCCGAGCAGCGCCGCCGCCTGGGTGTTGAAGTCGCGGATCTGGAAGTCGAAGATCTGATCGAGCACATCGCGGTCGAGCCCGGTGAGCTCGGCCTGCTCGAGAATCAGCTGCCCGTAGACCACCGTGGAGAACAGGTGGCCGATGGTCAGCATGAAGTCCAGGTCCTTCTGCTGGTCCGCATCGGGTGCCGCGGTGAGCAGCAGGCTGCGCAGCGCTTGGGCCTGCTCGTAGAACCTACCGACATTCGGGACCGCGGATGCCTGCTCATAGGCGGGGGTCCAGTCGGCGAACTGCACCTTGCCTGCGCCGCGCGCCGGACCCTGCTGCCAGAAGAACGGCTGGTCGCCGGGGGCGAGGTCGGTGCCGATCGCCGGGTATTCCTTCGGGTTGAGCAGGTAGTTCGGCATGAACTTCAGGATCTGCCCCACGTTCACGTGCACGGTGCCCTCGAGGCGCGGCAGGTGGTTGATGTAGCGCGAGGCCTGCGCGAAGTAGGTGGCCTTCTCGAATCCCTTGGCCGCCAGCACATCCAGCAGCAGGGTCATCGCGACCTCGGCCTCGGAGGTGACCTTGGACTTGGTCATCGGGTTGAACAGCAGGTAGCGGCGGTCCTCGAGCGAGGCGCTGCGGAAGTAGTCGACGGCGCGGTCGCTGAACAGCTTCATCGCGATCAACCGCGCGTAGGCGTCGACGAAATTGCCGCGCACATGGGCGAAGTCGGTGACGGGGTTGCCGTAGAGGATGCGGTTGTTGGCGTGGGTGATGGCCTCGAAGAACGAGTGCTCGACCATGCCGATGCCGCCGTGGCAGAGGTTGAACTTGCCGACGTTGACGGTGTTGAGCGCGGCCGAGAAGGCCTCCGGCCCCTCGTGCAGCAGGTCGGCGGCGGTCACCGGGTAGTTCTCCAGCCGGAAGTGGCTGACATACATCTGACCGTGGATGACGCTCTCGATCAGGTGGTAGTCGTCGTGGCGGCTGTCGGCGGCGAACCAGATGTAGCCCGCCGGACCCTCGACGTCGGCGCGGCGCGAGAACACCGACACCATCGAGGCGACGTTGCCGTTGCCGATGTAGTACTTCTCGCCGCTCGCCCGGAACAGGATGCCCGCCTCGGCGTCGGCGCTGCCCGGCTCGCTCGGGGTGAGGATCAGGTCGGTGTTGTAGATGTCGGCGCCGTGGTCGCGCTCGGACAGCGCGAACGCCATCACCTGACCGTCGTCGAGATCGGCGGCGGCCTTGCGCTTGGCGACCTCGTTATCGCTCTGCCAGATCGGGCCGAGGCCGAGGATGGTGACCTGCTCGGCGTACCAGTACGCCAGTCCGTAGAACCCGAAGATCTCCGCCAGCGCCGCGTTGCGTGCCGCGTCCCAGCGCTTGTTCGGGTCGCCGTCGGCGTAGGCGGCCGGGGTCAGGAAGGTCGCGAACAGCTTCTCCTTGCCGACGAACTCGAGGAACTCCGAGGTCCACACCGCGTCGCGATCCTCGACCAGCAGCTGCGCCTTGCCCTTGGACTCGAACCACTCGATGGTGGCCTTCAACAGCCGCCGCGTCTCGGCGTCGAAGTGCTGCGGGTCGTAGGTGGCCGGGTTGAAAAGCAGGCTGGGCGAACTCGTCATGCCGTTAACTTATCAGCGCCGCCCACTCGCCACGCCGACCCTCACACCCTCTACCAGCACTTTCGCCTACGTAGCCGTAAGTTCGAACAACTTGCTGTTCCCCCCGATCGAACACGAACCAGATTTCCGGCCTCGCCCAGATGTCGAGCAACTCTCGCCGAGAAGATGCGCCAGGGCGTACGAACCGGTCCGCGGCGCGGTCCTACAGACAGCAATCGCGCTGCCCCACATCAAGTGGGACAGCGCGATTCGTGCGATGAACTCAGCCGCGAACCTTGGCGGTGACCGCGCTGACGGCGTCTTCGGCCGGGATCTCCTCGGCTTCGCCGGTGAAGCGGTTGCGCAGCTCCACCTTGCCCTCGGCCCAGCCGCGGCCGATGACCAGGATCCAGGGCATGCCGAGCAGTTCGGCGTCCTTGAACTTCACGCCGGGTGAGGCGGTGCGGTCGTCGAAGAGAACCTCGAGGCCTTCGGCGTCCAGGCCCGCGACGACGTGTTCGGCGCCGTCGCGGGCGGCGGCGTCCTTGTTGGCGATGACGACGTGCACGTCGTACGGGGCGACCTCGGCGGGCCAGCGCAGGCCCTTCTCGTCGTGCTGCTGTTCGGCGATCACCGCGACCATGCGGGAGACACCGATGCCGTAGGAACCCATGGTGAGGCGCACCGGCTTGCCGTTCTCGCCGAGCACGTCGACATCGAAGGCGTCGGTGTACTTACGGCCGAGCTGGAAGATGTGACCGATCTCGATGCCACGGGCGGACACCAGCGGGCCCGCGCCGTCGGGCGAGGGATCGCCGTCGCGGACCTCGGCGGCCTCGATGGTGCCGTCGGGGGTGAAGTCGCGGCCGGCAACCAGGCCGACAACGTGCTTGCCCGCCACGTCGGCACCGGTGATCCAGGCGGTGCCGTCGACGACGCGGGGGTCGACGAGGTAACGAACACCGTTGGCGGCCAGGCCCTTCGGGCCGATGTAGCCCTTCACCAGGAACGGGTTGGCGGCGAAGTCGGCCTCGGTGAGCAGTTCCACCTCGGCGGGTTCGACGGCGGCGCCCAGACGCTTGTCGTCGACCTCGCGGTCACCGGGGACGCCGATGCCGAGGATCTCGGTCTTGCCGTCGGGGTGGCGCAGCTTCACCATCACGTTCTTCAACGTGTCGGCGGCGGTCACCGTGCGGTCGAGGACCTTCGCCTCGTTGGCCCAGTCGACCAGCGTCGCGATGGTGGGGGTGTTCGGGGTGTCGTATTCGACCGCGGCGGCCTGGCCCTCGATGGGCAGCGGCGCAGGCGCGGGCGTGACCACGGCTTCCACGTTCGCCGCGTAGCCGGACTCGACGCAGCGCACGTAGGTGTCCTCACCGACGGGGCTGGCGGCGAGGAACTCCTCGGACGCGCTGCCACCCATGGCGCCGGAGGTGGCGGCCACGATCACGTACTCGACGTCGAGCCGATCGAAGATGGCCTGGTAGGCCTTGCGGTGGGTGGCGTAGCTGTTGGTGAGACCGTCGTCGTCGATGTCGAAGGAGTAGGAGTCCTTCATCACGAACTCGCGCCCGCGCAGGATGCCCGCGCGGGGACGTTCCTCGTCGCGGTACTTGGTCTGGATCTGGTAGAGCGTGACCGGCAGATCCTTGTAAGAGTTGTACTCGCCCTTGACGGTGAGCGCGAACAGCTCCTCATGGGTGGGCCCGAGCAGGTAGTCGCCGCCCTTGCGGTCCTTGAGCCGGAACAGGCCGGGCCCGTACTCGGTCCACCGGTTGGTGGTCTCGTAGGGCTCGCGCGGCAGCAGCGCGGGCAGCGAGATCTCCTGGGCGCCGGTGGCGTCCATCTCCTGGCGCACCACGTCCTCGATCTTGCGCAGCGTGCGCAGACCGAGCGGCAGCCACGAGTACACGCCGGGGGCGACCCGGCGGACGTAGCCGGCGCGAACGAGCAGTTTGTGGCTGGGCACCTCGGCGTCGGCGGGATCGTCTCGCAGGGTGCGCAGGAACAGGCGGGAGAGGCGGGTGATCACGGATGCACAGGGTAGTCCCTGGTCCGCGCGGGGCGACAGCCGATTACCACCTGGGCGCCCGCAGGCCCCCGAAAACCGGTTCCGACAAAAGAGCGCATATCAGGATACCCAGTACAAATCTATTTCAATCATCAGATAACAACCTGATAACGTAACCGCATCTGGCAATTCTTACGTGACTAGATTTTCTCTATAAGTCAATTACGCACTTACAACAGAAAATTGGTGGCGGCGACGCTGCCCTTGCGAGAGGTCACAATGGCTGAGACGAAATCCATGTCGAAGCGCTGTACAGCGGTGTTCACCGGAGCCGCGTTGGTGGCCGCGGCCCTCGCCGGATGCACCAAGACCGAGACCACCGAGAGCGGTCAGCTCCTGCAGTCGCTGAAGGACAAGGGCACGATCACCGTGGGTTTCGCCGGTGAGGCGCCCTATTCGTTCGAAGAGGGAGGCCAGCTCACCGGTGCCACGGTGGCCCTGCACAAGGAGATCTTCGCCAACCTCGGCATCAAGACCGTCGACGGTGTGCAGACCGAGTTCGGCGCACTGATCCCCGGTCTGCAGGCCAATCGCTTCGACGCGGTCAGCGCCGGGATGTCGATCTTGCCGAAACGCTGTGAACAGGCATCTTTCAGCGAACCGGAATTCATGTACACCACCGCGCTGATGGTGAAACCCGGTAATCCGATGAATTTGACGGATATGCAGTCGATCAAGGCCGGTGGCGCGAAGATGGCCGCGATGACCGGCGCCATCGAATCCGATTACGCCAGCTCGCTGGGCATCGACGCCACCCAGGTCGGCACCCCGCAGGACGGCATGGACGCGGTCACTTCAGGACGCGCCGACGTGTTCGCGCTCACCGCGATCTCGCTGAACTGGCTCAAGAGCCACACCCCCAACGCCGCGGTCGACGTGACACCGTCGTTCGTGGCCGTCATCGACGGCAAGCCGCAGGTCGGCGCCGGTGGCACCGTGTTCCGCACCACCGATCCCGATCTGCTCGCCGCCTACAACGCCGAGCTGGCCAAGATCACCGGCGACAAGGACAAGTACTTGTCGATCGTCGGGAAATTCGGGTTCACCGAGCGCGAGCTGCCCGATCCGAAGTACACGACGGCCGCGCTGTGCAAGGGCGAAATCTGATCCACGCATGAGCAATGTCGATGCGGTCCGCGATGCCCTGCCCTCGTTGTGGCAGGGCATCGCGGTCACGCTGGAGCTGACCATCGGCGGCGCGCTGCTCGCGTTCGTCCTCGCCCTCGCCCTCGGCACCACCGCCCGCGTGCGCAATCTCGCGGCACGCGGCAGTGCCAGGGTCATGATCGAATTCTTCCGCGGTACCTCACTGCTGGTGCAGATCTTCTGGCTGTTCTATGTACTGCCGTTGCTCGGCTACAAGCTCGACCCGCTGTTCTGCGGCATCCTGGCGCTCGGCCTCAACTACGGCGCCTACGGCGCCGAGGTGGTGCGCGGCGCGCTCAACGCGGTGCCGCGCGCGCAGTTCGAGGCGGCGGTCGCGCTGAACTTCAGTCCGTGGCAAAGGATGCGCAGGGTGCTGTTCCCGCAAGCATGGGCGCTGATGCTGCCCTCGCTGACCAATCTGCTGGTCCACCTGCTCAAAGGCACCGCCGTGGCGTCCTACATCACCCTGCACGACCTGACCTACGAGATCGGTGACCTGCGCAAGACCACCAGCGACACGCTGTTCTCCTTCGGTGTCGGCCTGGTCATCTACTTCGTCCTCGGCTACCTGCTCACCCTGGGCATGAACCTGCTCGAAACCCGCGCCAAGACCAAGCTGGGTCGCGGCGCGTCGCTCAAGGAGGTCCTCAGCCTGGCGCCCGACGACACGAAGGTGGCGCCATGAGAGCCGAATGGAGTTGGGAGCGCGCCCGCGAGGCGCTGCCGGTGCTGTGGGACGGCTTCCAGATCACACTGCTGGCCACGGTGCTCGGCTTCGCCCTGGCCGCGGTGCTCGGGCTGGCGATCGCGATCATCCGTCGTACGATGCCGCGCCCGATCGCCGCGCCGGTGCACGCGGTGAGCGAGTTCGTCCGGCTCACCCCGCTGGTCGTGCAGTTGCTGTTCGCCTACACACTGTTCACGCAGTTCTCGGCGTTGCAGATCGGCATCGTGGTGCTGGGCATCCACTATTCGAGTTACCTGGCCGAGGTGTACCGGGCCGGGATCGAGGCGGTGCCGAAGGGACAGTGGGAGGCAGCGCGCGCCCTGTCGTTGCCGCCTGCCCGCACCTGGGGCGCGGTGGTGCTGCCGCAGGCGATCCGGGCGAGCCTGCCCGCGCTCGGCACCAACGCCGTCTCGATGTTCAAGGACACACCGTTCCTGTTCGCCATCTCGGTCGTCGAATTGGTGACCGCCGCACAGCAATTCGGGGCACGCAATTTCGCGTACCTGGAGTCGATCACGATGGCCGGGGTGTTCTTCCTCGTCGCCAGCTACCCGACGTCTGTGCTGATCAGAAGACTGGAGAAGCGACTTGCCTACTACTGACGAGATGATCCGATTCGATCAGGTGGTCAAACGCTTCGGCGACCTCACCGTGCTCGATCACCTCGATTTCAGCGTGCGCCGCGGGGAGAAGGTCACCCTGATCGGGCCGTCGGGGTCGGGCAAGACCACCATTCTGCGGCTGCTGATGACCCTGGAGACGATCAGCGACGGCGTGATCTGGGTCGACGGTGAACCACTCACCCACACCGAGCGCGGCGGAAAGCTGGTGCCCGCCAAGGAGAAACACCTGCGCGCGGTGCGGACCAAGATCGGCATGGTGTTCCAACAGTTCAATCTGTTCCCGAACATGACGGTGCTGGAGAACATCACCGAGGCGCCGATCCATGTGCTCGGCAAGTCGAAAGACGCAGCGCGCGAACGTGCCCGCCATCTGCTCGACGTCGTCGGCCTGTCGGACAAGGCCGGCGCGCATCCCTCGCAGCTGTCGGGCGGGCAGCAACAGCGGGTCGCGATCGCCCGGTGCTGCGCGATGGATCCGAAGGTCATGCTGCTCGACGAGGTGACGTCGGCCTTGGATCCGGAACTGGTCGGCGACGTCCTCGACGTGCTGCGCACCATCGCCGAAACCACCGACATCACCATGCTGATCGTCACCCACGAGATGCGTTTCGCGCGCGAGGTCTCGGATCGGGTCCTGATGTTCGACTCCGGTCGCATCGTCGAACAGGGCCCGCCGGAGCAGATCTTCGAAGCACCGACCAACGAGCGCACGCGCAAGTTCCTCGAAGCCGTGCGCTGAACCACGCGGACAGCGGATCGGGGCGGGTCCAGCAAGGCCGCTGACCGCCGGACGACCGGTCCGCGGCGGGGCGGGGCGCGGTGGTGGTTGCGGCGACGATTACCGTTGTCGATCGTGCTGGTGCTGCTGCCTCCCTCCGAAACCAAGTCCGACGGCGGATCGGGCGTGCCGCTGGAACTCGCCGATCTCGCGATGCCGCAGCTCAGCGCGATTCGCGACAAGTTGATCACCGAGGTCGTCCAGCTGGCGGCCGACCCCGCGGCCTCGGCCGCGGTGCTCGGTCTGGGTAAAGGCGCCGACGCGGAGATCGCCCGCAACGCGAGCCTGCGCACGTCGGCGACCCGCCCCGCCCTCGAGCGCTACACCGGGGTCCTCTATGACGCCCTGGACGCGAAGTCGTTCACCACGGTGCAGCGGACCAAGGCATTCGCCCGCCTGGGGATCGGATCGGCCCTGTTCGGCGCGGTTCGCGCGGCCGACCCCATCCCCGCCTACCGCCTCTCCGGCGGCACCAAACTGCCAGGGCTGCCGACACTTTCGGCCCTCTGGCGCGACGTGCTGCCCGACGCTCTCTACGCGGAGGCCGCGGGCGAGCTCGTCATCGACCTGCGGTCGGGTACCTACCAGCAACTCGGCCGAGTCCCCGGCGCCGTCACCGCCAATGTGCTCACCGAGCACCCGGACGGCTCACGCACGGTGGTCAGCCACTTCAACAAACATCACAAGGGTCTGCTCGCCCGCGCGCTGGTCCTCACCCGCGCCGACCCCACCGACATCCGCGCCGTTGCCCGGGTAGCCACCAAGGCAGGCCTGCGCGCCGAAATCGCCTCCCCCACCGAACTTCTGATCATCACTCGGTGACGGGCGCCATCAGCTGGATGAGGTTGCCGCAGGTGTCGTCGAACACCGCGGTGGCGAACGCGCCCATCGGGGCGGGGGCCTGCGTGAAGAAGACATCGCGGTCGAGCAGGCGGCGGTATTCGGCGTCGAGATCGTCGACGGTGAAGACGATGACGGGGATACCTTCGGCGCTCAGTGCCGTTTTGTAGGCCTTGGCGGCCGGATGCTGGTCGGGCTCGAGCAACAGCTGGATGCCGTCGACATCGGCGGGTGAGACGAGGGTGAGCCAGTCGAATTCGCCGAGCGAGACCTTGTCTTTGACCTGGAAGCCGAGCACGTCCGTGTAGAAGGCCTCGGCCTTGGCCTGGTCGTCGACGAAAACGCTGGTCACTCCGATGCGGATCATGTGTCCTCCTGAGGGATGGGCCAACGCACCGAAATCGCCTGTAGCGGCGTGAAATCGGCGTGATGGAACTTGTATCGGCCTTGCCGGCGGGTATGGACGAGACCGACTTCCTCGAGCACGCCCAGGTGCTGGGTGATCGCCTGACGTGACGAGCTGATGCCGTGCTTGTTCACCAGGCGGGCGCACAATTCGAACAGGGTTTGCCCGTCGCGATCAGCCAGTTCGTCGAGCAGCGCGCGTCGTGTCGAATCCGCCAACGCGGTGAAGATATCGGTCACTCTGCACGCTCCGTTCACTCCCCTCGAACCATAGGCAAGTGTGCGCTTGCCTGTCAAGCGCAAGTGCTCGCTTGCCTGTCAAGCGCCGCACCCCGCCCGCCAACCTCGCGCCGCCTCCACCAACCGGGCGCGAACCACGTCGACGTGCGGTCGCGACGGTGCGCCGATCCGGCGGGCCAGGAAGCCGGTGTTGATCGGCGGGTCGGCGGGATCGAGCAGCGTGACCAGCGTTCCGTCGGCCAGTTCCCGGCCGCACAGGTAGTGCGGAAGCACGCTGATCCCCGCCCCCGAGGTGACAGCGGCCAGTACCGCGCGCAGATCGCCGACGATCAGGGCGGGCTCGGTTTCCAGGCGGGTCTCGAAGACATGGCGCCAGTAGCGACGCAGGATCGGCAGATCGGCGGCGTAGCTGACGAGCGGGATGCCGTCGAGCGCGATCGGGCCCTCGGCCCGCAGACGGTCGGCGTCGATCCGGTCGGCGATCGACGGGGCTGCGACGAGCAGGAATTCCTCGTCGACGAGCGGTTCCGCCAGCACGGTCCGACCGCGTGGGCGGGTGGTGGCGAAGACCAGGTCCAGCGCCCCCGAATGCAATCGAGCGAGCAACTCGTCGGTCAGGCCGGTACTGACCGTGAGCCGCACACCGTCGGCGACCAACGGCGACAACGCGGGCACGATCTTGGCGGCGAGCATCTCCGCCGGTCCACCGAGCAGCACCGGCGGCTCGGGCGGGGCCGCCCGGGCGGTCGCCGCACCGCTGACGACCGCCTCCAGCTCCTCGAGTGGACCGCCCACCCGCGCCGCGAGCTCGTGACCGGCGGCGGTCGGCGTCACCCCGCGCGGCAGGCGTTCGAACAGCGGCCTGCCGAGGTGCCGTTCGAGCGCCTGGATCTGCGTGGTCACTGTCGGCTGGGACAGCCCGACCTGGGCGGCGCCCGCGGTGAGCGAGCCGGTGCGGAACACGGCAAGGAAGGTCCGCAGCTGCACCAGATCCATCGACCCATCGGCTGACCTATGTCTCATATAGGCAATCCTATTGGTCAGGAGATGCCATCAACCCTAGCGTTGTTCCCATGGCACACATCCTGTTCGTTCTCACCGGCACTGATCATTGGACACTGGCCGACGGCACCGAACATCCCACCGGCTACTGGGCCGAGGAATTCACGGCGCCCTATGCGGCCTTCACCGCCGCGGGCCACACCGTTACCGTGGCGACCCCGGACGGCGTTGTCGCGACCGTCGACCAGGCCAGCCTGGCCCCCGAGGTCAACGGTGGCGCCGACGGTGCGGCGGCGGTCGCCGAAATCCTGTCCGGCGCCGACGCATTGCGGAATCCGCTCGCTCTCGACAAGGTCGACCTCGCCGACTACGACGCCGTCTTCTACCCCGGCGGACACGGCCCGATGCAAGATCTCGCCGTCGACCCGGTCTCGGGCACCCTGCTCGTCGACGCCCTTGCCTCCGGCAAACCGCTCGGCATCGTCTGCCACGCCCCCGCCGCGCTACTCGCCACCGCCGAATCGGGCAACTCCCCCTTCGCGGGCTACCGCCTCACCGCGTTCAGCGATGCCGAGGAAACCCAGGCGGGCTTCGCCGACAAGGCGAAGTGGCTGCTCCAGGATCGCCTGGTCGCACTCGGTGCCGACTACCGCGAAGGCGACCCGTGGGCCCCGCACATCGAGGTGGACCGCAATCTCTACACCGGCCAGAACCCCGCCTCCGCGGGCCCGCTGGCCGCCGAAATGCTCACCGCCCTCTGACAGACAGCGCCGTATCGACCGGCTGCAGTCGTCGACGACCGCAGCCGGTGCCGCCGGGTCGGTAACCCGGGATCACCGGAGCCACCGAGACAGGGGCAGTCGGCCGGTCAGCCGATCTCCGCGGTGAGTTCGGCGAGTTCCGCGGCGAGGTTGGCGCGGGCGATCGCCTCGTACCGGTCGTGGGCGAGGTCGGTGCGGAAAAGGCGGGGCTGGTCGGCCAGATTGCGCAGCACCGAGGCGCGCCCGGCCCGGAACAGATCGTCGGGCACGTGGGCGTATTCGGCGCGGATCGCGGTGGTGTAGGCGGCGTATTCCTGCGGACTACCGCCGAGCACAACGAGGTCGGCATCACAGAGCACCGCGCCGTTCGCGTCACCGGGCTGTGGACGGTGCCCACGGGTCACAACCACGAGCCGCACTACCTCCTCGACCAATTCCGGTGCGGCACCGAGTGATTCGAGGATGTCACGGCCCAGGTCGGCGCTGCGCTCCTCGTTGTCGGCCCGGGCGACGGCGTAGATCGCGTCGTGGAAGAACGCCGCGTAGCGCACGGCGTCGATATCGGTTGCGGCATCGGCCAATTCGTCGATGGCCGCGAGCATCACCGCCAGGTGCGTGCCGGTGTGGTAACGGCGGTGCGGTTCGCTGTAGCGCCCCACCACTCCGGCACCGATCTGTTCGGCCTCGATCCCGGCCAATGCGATCCACCGGTCCATCAGGTTCTGTGACAACGCACTCATACACCAAGTTTCGTCGTCGGTACCGACACCCACAACCCCCCGAAACTGGTCGCCCGGCCGGTCGCGGCCGGCCGGACGACGCTCAGCGCTCAGACCTCGGCGGCGGCGAGGGCCGCACGCACCTCCTCGGCGCCCGCGGGCTTCGAGGCGGGCGGCCAGTTGTCGTCGGCGGCATAGGGGCGTACGTAAACCGGGGTATCCCGTTGGGAGCGGCGGCTTTCGGCGAGGGACCCACCGTCGACCACGTCATAGCCGATGGCGTCGATGAGGTCGGTGGCGAGCTTCTTGGCGTCGGGGTCGTCGCCGAACACGGGCAGGGCAGACCGGTCCGCGGCACCGACCGGGCGGGCGAGTTCGGCGAGGTTGGCGTAGGCGATGTTGTTGAACGCCTTGACCACCTTCGATTCCGGCAGGTGGCGTTGCAGCAGTTCGCTGGTGGTGGTCTGGTCGGCGTCGAGTTCGGGGAAGGCCCCGTCGCGGTCGGGGTAGTAGTTGTTGGTGTCGAACACGACCTTGCCCGCGAGCGGTGCGACCGGTACGTCCCGATACGCCTTCAACGGCACCGTGACCACCACATAGTCGCCCGCTTCGGCCGCCTCGGCCGGAGTAGCCGCCCGGGCCCGCGGACCCAGCTCGGCGACCAGATCCGCCAGGGTCTGCGGTCCGCGTGAGTTGCTGAGCACCACGTCATAACCCGCGTCCACCGCCAGCCGCGCGACGGTGGATCCGATATGTCCGCTACCGATCAATCCGAGTGTCGTCATGCGCAGCACAACCGCCACCACCGCATGGTTGTTCCCGCGCACCGCGGCCGTTGTCACCGCGCCCACCGCCGGATAGCGTGGGGCGATGGTGTCGTCGGCTCATCTGGTCTCGTTCGCGGGTTTGGCGTTTCTGCTGGTGATCGTGCCCGGACCCAGCGTCTTGTTCACGATCGGCCGGGCACTCACCGTCGGGCGACGATCGGCGCTGATGACCGTGCTGGGCAATGCGGTCGGGGTGTACGGCCAAGTCGTGGCAGTCGCGTTCGGGTTGGGCGCGGTGGTGGCGGCGTCGGCGGCGGTGTTCACCGCGATCAAACTGGTCGGCGCCGCCTATCTGGTCTATCTCGGCGTGCAGGCGATTCGCCATCGTGACGCGCTACGGACCGCCTTTCACGCCGAGCAGGACGTGGCCGCGCACAGTCCGATGGCGGCGTTGCGCGACGGCGTGATCGTCGGGGCCGCCAACCCGAAGACCATCGTCTTCCTGGCGGCGCTGCTGCCACAGTTCGTGGATACCACGCACGGTGCGGTCCCTCAGCAGATGTTGATCCTCGGGCTCTGCATCCCCGTGTTCGGCCTGATCTTCGACTCGCTCTGGGCGTTCGCGGCCGGGTCGGCACGGTCCTGGTTCGCGCGGTCGCCACGCCGTCTCGCCGCCATCGGCGGTACCAGTGGCCTGGTGATGATCGGGCTCGGCACGTCACTCGCTCTCACCGGTCGCAAAGACTGAACCACAACCGTCAGGATCTTCGATGAAGAGCTTGCTGCTCACCGGCGCTGTGGCGCTGATGGTCTCGGTGTCGACGCACGCGGTGGCACGGGCCGAGGTGCGGCCGGGCGCCACCTACGTCGCGCTCGGTGATTCCGGGGCAGCCACCACCGGTGCGGTCGATCTCGACGTGACGGCTCCGCTGCGCTGTGTGCGGTCCACCGCCAACGCGCCGAAGCTGGTCGCCGAAAAACTCGGGCTGGGGCTGGACGACCGGACCTGCAGCTCGGCGAAGATCCCGGATCTGTACGGGTCGCAAGGCGCCGGGATCGACCCCCAATTCGACGCACTCGGTCCCGCCACCCGGATCGTCACCCTGCACATGGGCGCCAACGACGCCGGCATGACCGAGTTCATCCTCGGCCACTGTCACGCCGGAGCACTCAGCGGTGGTTGTGCCGCCGAGGCAGATCCGGAGTGGGACAACAGGATAGACGCGATCGCGCCCGCCTACGCCGCCGCGCTGGCCGACATCACCCGGCGCGCACCCGAGGCGACCGTTTTCGTCGACGGGTGGCCCACCTATCTCACGAACACCAGCTGCCCGGCCATGCTCGGCCTGCTTCCCGCCGACGCGGCCTACATCCAGTCCAAGTTCGAACGCCTCAACACCGTCGTCGCGCGGGCGGCCGCCGACCACGGCGCCGTGTACATCGATACCGTCACCGCCTCCCGCGAATTCGGGATGTGCGCCGACCCTGGCGTCCGCTGGTTCGATCCGATTCTCGCCGATCAGACCCTGCTCCCCTATCACCCCACCCTCGCGGGCCAACGGGGCGTCGCGGACCTGATCGTCGCCGCCGTCGAGTCGACCGGAGTCCTTTCCCGCTGACCCCTGCGGTCTAGAGCTTCGCGCCACCCGCGGTGAGGTCGCGCACGAGCAGCGCGGCGTGCAGGGAGGTGCGCGATTCACCGTCGTCGAGGTCGACGGCGAGGACGCGTTCGATGCGGGCGAGACGGTCGTAGAGGGTGGGCCGGCTGATCGCGAGCGCCTTGGCGAGCTCGGTCTTGTTGCCCGCCAGGTCGAGGAAGCGGCGCAGCGTACCGGTGAGGTCGGCGGTGTGGCGGATGTCGTAGCGCAGCAGTGCCCCGAGTTCGGCCTCGGCGAAACTCTGCACGCCGGGCTCGTCGCGGATCAGCGACAGCAGACCGCGCAGACGAATATCCGCGCTGCGGAAGAACGCGCGATTCGCCGCCGCGGTCATCGACAGGGCTACCTCGGCGACACCCGCGGCATGCGCGAGCCTGCCCGCGGTGTCGAGGAGGGAATCGGAGTCGGCGCCGACGCCGACGACCGCACGACGCACGTTGTCGACCCGGCGGACCTCGGCCAGCACCGCCGAACACACCGTCGCCAGCCGGCCGTCGACGTCGCCGCCCCGCGGCACCGCGAGGATCACGGTGACCTGCTCCCCATCGGAGCCACCGCGGGTTCGCCGATGTTCCGCCGCGCTGAGCGCCGACGCGTCAACCAGGCCGAGCGCATGCGTCGCCGCTTCGACGATGGCCTCGCTGCGTCGTTGCGCCGCCACCGGATCCGGTGCCGGCTCGGTATCGATCTCGATCGCCAGCGGCACATAACGAGCCCGGCGGTGCAGACCGAGGGCGGCCGCGCGCGCCTGCGCGTCGCGCTCGTCGATCACCCGGCCCTCCACCAAATCGGCGATCAGGCCGGTCTGGGCCTGGCGGTGCAAGCCGAAACGGTCCTTGTCGATCATCCGGTGCAGGGTGATGGTCTGCGCGGCGCGCTCGAGGACCATGCCCACCCGCGCGGTGTGGGCATGGTCGGTGCGCAGGATCAGCCTGCCCCAGCGCTGTGTGTGCGGTCCGACGCCGACCACACCGGACCCGTCGGGCAGCATCCGCGACACCGATTCCCAATCATCGAGCAGCGCGGCCGAACTGGTGTGGCGGGCGGTAGCCGCCAGCACCCGATGCGACAGGTCTTCCAGCACCACCGACGCGTCGAGCATGCTCGCGGCCGTGTGCACGATCTCGGCGAGCGCGGCGCGGCGCACGCTCAGCTCGGTGAAGGTCTCGTGCACGGTGCGCGCGAATTCGAGTTCGGCGTATTGGTCGGCGACGATCGCCCGATGGACGGCTTCGGTGATCTCCACGAAGCGGGTCACCCGGTGCAGCACGATCACCGGCAACCCGAGTTCGGCGGCCGTGGCGGCAACGACGGGACCCAGCTCGCTCACGTAGCTGCCCAGCTCCACGACCAGTCCCGCGACGCCGGCGGCGGACAGCGATCTCAGGTAGACGATCCGCGCCTGCTCGGGAGCGGCGAGCGCCTGCCCGGTGGTCAGGATCAACTCCGAGCCGACCAGGAGGTCGGCCACCTCGGCCTGGTCGCTGACATGCACCCAGCGCACCGCCCGGTCCAGGTTCGCGGCACAGACGACCTCGGGTTGCCCGGCCTGCATCACCGGCGTCGCGAGCACATCGGCCACGGTCATCAGCATTGACGAATCGTAATATGAATGCCGCGATTGTGTACATATCGTCGGCCCGCCGACGGCTCAGGATGGACCAGGGTGGAAGCACCACACCACCGGCGAAACGAGGCATTCATGCAGTCCATCGGGCACTGGATCGACGGCAAATCGGTCAGCGGCAGCAGCGAGACCACCGCGCCGGTGACCAATCCCGCCACCGGCGCCGTCACCGGGGAGCTGGCGCTGGCCAATGTGGCCGACACCCGCGCCGCGATCGACGCCGCGACGATGGCCTTCGCCTCCTGGCGTGACGCCTCGCTCACCCGCCGCACCCAGGTGCTGTTCCGCTTCCGCGAACTCCTGGCCGAGCGGAAGACCGAACTGGCCGCGGTGATCACCGCCGAACACGGCAAGGTGGCCGCCGACGCGCTCGGCGAGGTGACCCGTGGGCTCGAAGTCGTCGAATTCGCCTGTGGTGTCCCGCATCTGCTCAAAGGCGGCTTCACCGAGAACGCCTCGACCGATGTCGACATCTACTCGATCCGGCAGCCGCTGGGTCCGGTCGCGATCATCGCACCGTTCAACTTCCCCGCCATGGTGCCGATGTGGTTCTTCCCGCTGGCGATCGGCGCGGGCAACACGGTGGTGCTCAAGCCGAGCGAGAAGGACCCGTCGGCGGCGCTGTGGCTGGCGCGGCTGTGGCAGGAGGCAGGCCTGCCCGACGGTGTGTTCAATGTCGTGCAGGGCGACAAGGTCGCCGTCGACGAACTCCTGGACAACCCGGCCGTCAAGGCCGTCTCGTTCGTCGGCTCGACCCCGATCGCCAAGTACGTGTACCAGCGCGGCACCGCGGCGGGCAAGCGGGTGCAGGCGCTCGGCGGCGCGAAGAACCACATGGTGGTACTGCCCGACGCCGATCTGGACCTGGCCGCCGATGCCGCCGTGAACGCCGGTTTCGGGTCGGCGGGTGAGCGGTGCATGGCGATCAGCGTGGTCGTCGCCGTCGGCGGGGTGGCCGACGATCTGGTCACCAAGATCAGTGCACGAGCCGCGAACATCGTCACCGGTGACGGCACCGGTGGCGCCGAGATGGGCCCGCTGATCACCCGGGCGCACCGCGACCGGGTGGCCGAGTACATCGACGCGGGCGAGACGGCCGGTGCCCGGGTGGTGCTCGACGGGCGCAATCTCACCGTCGACGGCGCACCGGACGGATTCTGGCTGGGCCCCACGATTCTCGACGAGGTCACTCCGACCATGAGCGTCTACACCGACGAGATCTTCGGCCCGGTGCTGTCGGTCGTGCGGGTCGGCACCTATGAGGAGGCGGTGGCGCTGATCAACGCGAACCGCTACGGCAACGGCACCGCCATCTTCACCAACGACGGCGGCGCGGGACGACGGTTCCAGCACGAGGTGGAGGTGGGTATGGTCGGCATCAACGTCCCGATCCCCGTGCCGATGGCCTATTTCAGCTTCGGCGGCTGGAAGAATTCCCTGTTCGGTGACTCGCACGCGCACGGCACCGACGGCGTGCACTTCTTCACCCGCACCAAAGCGGTCACCACCCGCTGGCTCGACCCGAGCCACGGTGGGCTGGAACTCGGTTTCCCACAGAACAAGTGACTCCAGGAGACTTCGCCATGACGCTTTCCGAAGAGGCCGCTCGCGCCTACGAGCTCGACCGCCGCCACGTCTTCCATTCCTGGTCCGCGCAGGCGACTCTCACGCCGACGGTGCTCACCGCCGCCGAGGGGTGCTACGTGTGGGACGGCGAGGGCAACCGCCTGCTCGACTTCTCCTCGATGATGGTGAACACCAATATCGGTCACCAGCATCCGAAGGTCGTGGCCGCGATCCAGGAGCAGGCGGCCAAGCTGTGCACTGTCGCACCCTCGTTCGTCAACGATGCCCGCTCGGAAGCGGCCCGCCTGATCAGCGAACGCACGCCCGGTGACCTCGACACGATCTTCTTCACCAACGGCGGCGCCGACGCCGTCGAGCACGCCGTCCGGATGGCGCGACTGCACACCGGCCGCTACAAGGTGCTCTCGCGCTACCGCTCCTACCACGGCGGCACCGAGACCGCGGTGAACCTCACCGGCGACCCGCGCCGCTGGCCCAACGACCACGGCAACACCGGCACCGTGCACTTCTTCGGCCCGTTCCTGTATCGCTCGGAGTTCCACGCCACCGACGAGGCGCAGGAAACCGAACGCGCGCTGGCGCATCTGGAACGCACCATCGAGATGGAGGGTCCGGCCACCATCGCCGCGGTCGTCCTGGAGTCGGTCCCGGGCACCGCGGGCATCATGGTGCCGACCACGGAGTACATGCGTGGAGTGCGCGCGCTGTGCGACAAGCACGGCATCGTCTTCATCGCCGACGAGGTGATGGCAGGCTTCGGCCGGACCGGAAAGTGGTTCGCCATCGACAATTTCGATGTCGTGCCCGATCTGATCACCTTCGCCAAGGGCGTGAACTCCGGGTATGTCCCGCTCGGCGGCGTGGCGATCAACGCGGCCATCGCGGCGACCTTCGCCCACCGCCCGTATCCCGGCGGGCTCACCTATTCCGGTCATCCGCTGGCCACCGCCGCTGCCGTCGCGACGATCAACGCGATGGCCGAGGAAGGCATTGTCGAGAACGCCGCCGACATCGGCGCGACGGTCATCGGGCCCGGCCTTCGTGAACTGGCGCAACGGCATCCGAGCATCGGCGAAGTCCGCGGGCTCGGTGTCTTCTGGGCCGTCGAGCTGGTCCGGAACCGGGCCACCCGCGAGCCACTGGCCCCCTACGGCGGCACCAGCCCCGCGATGAACGAACTGGTGGCCGCCTGCCGCGCAGGCGGGATGCTGCCGTTCGTCAATTTCAACCGCTTGCACGTGGTCCCGCCGTGCGTGATCACCGAGGCCGAGGCCAAGGAGGGGCTCGCCATCCTCGACCAAGCCCTCACCGTCGCCGACGCGCACACCGTCGCTACCCCTTGATCCAGTCGATCGCGATGGCGACGACGGCGGCGTTGAAGAAGAAACTCAGCACGCTGTGGGCGGTGACGCGCCGGCGCATCGACCGGTGCACCACCTTCACATCCGATACCGCGAACGACGTACCGATGGTGAACGAGAAGTACACGAACTCCGACAGCTGCGGCACCGGGCACTCCGGGAAACGCAGTCCCCCGTCGGCGAACTGGGCCCGCGCGTAGATCTGCGCGAACGCGGTGTGCAGGAGCAACCACGACATCAGCACCGTCGCCGCCGCGACGGCATTGTCGGCATCGCTGTCGCGGGCACCGATCATGATCATCCCGGCCGCCAGCCCGGCGCCACTGGCCACCACCGCGAAAGTGGTGGTGTACCAGCGTGGACCGATCCAGTCGATGGAGTCGTCGGGCAGGTCGCGGCGCAACAGCAGCCAGCCCGACGCGACATAGGCGACGGCCAGCAGATCCCAGACCAGCAGCAGGCCGATCCCGCCGGTTGTCCACGAGAAGAGCGACAACCAGACCACACCGAGGACGGTCAGCCCGAGCTCCAGTACCCACACCAGCGTGCGACTCATGGCCGCAACGTCTACCACGCCGCCGCGTGGACACACCGACACCGCGCCCGGCGGCGGCGTTTCCGCGCCGCGCGACTGGTCGACGCGCTCCGGCTACGCGTGACCACCGATCGAATCCTGACCGGAATTCCCCGGCCGGGCAATGCGTTGTCCAAGAGCGTGACCGATACCGCAGTGCTTTCCGATGAACTGAAGTCGTACCTCGACGAGGAGAAGGTCTACGCGACCGTCGCCACCGTCGGGCCCAACGGGCATCCGCATCTGACCGTGGTCTGGATCAAACGCGAGGGCGACGAACTGCTGTTCTCCACCACCGTCTCACGGCAGCAGGCCAAGAACCTGGTGCGTGACCCGCGGATCACCGTGATGGTGAACCCGCCGGAGCGGCCGTTCCTGTACGCCGAGGTACGCGGAACCGCCACCACCACACCGGATCCCGAGCGGGCGCTGCCGGACGAGATGTCGCTCAAATACACCGGCAAGCCGTATCGCGAGTTCAACCCGGCCTCGGTGGACGACGCCGAACGCGTCGTCATCCGCGTCACCCCCACCAAGGTCGCCGGACGCTTCTGACCAGCGGGCCCGGCGGAGTCAGCTCCGCTGGGCCTCTTCCTGCGCGTGCTGCGCCTGCACCAGCTGTTGCGGGGTGTAGCGCACGGTCAGCGCGACGAGCGCGGCGACGGCGGCGATGATCGCGCAGATGAACAGCACCAGGGTGTAGCCGCTGTTGAGCGCATCGATCTCGGCGGGCGTCGTGTTCGCGCCGGGGGTATCGCTGCCGCCGAGCGACAGCGTGCGTGACGCCGCGATCGGGCTGAGCAGACCGATGGCGATCGGTGTCGCCAAGCTCATGAACATCTGGCCGACCGCCGAGAGCGGGCCGATGTTCGACGGCGGAACCCCGACCAGCACGCAGAGCGGAGCGAGCACGATCGCCATCCCGACGCCGAAGCCGATCACCAGCAGCAGGGCCAGCAGCGTCGGCAGGTACTGCACGTGCCGGTCCAGCGTCGACCCGAAGAACAGGCCGACGGCGAGCACCACACCCGCGGTGGCGAGCAACCAGCGCGGCGCGATCACCAACGCGGCCTTGGAGGCCACGGCACCGCCGACACCGATGCCGATGGTGAACGGGATCGAGGCGACACCGGCCAGCAGCGGGCTGTAGCCGAGCACGTTCTGCAGCAGCTGGGCGACGAAGAATGTCATCGCGCCGAGCACCGCACCGGCCAGGAAGATCAGAACGAAGGTGGCGACCCGGTCGCGGCTGTCGAACAGCGACCACGGCAGCAGCGGATCGGATTCGCGTCGCTCGGCGAAAACGAAGATCACCAGCAGGACGAAACCGCCGATCAGCGAACCAAGGATCAGCGGGCTCGTCCAGCCCATGGCCGGGCCCTCGGTGGCACCGAACACGATCGTCGCGCAGGCCAGGGTGCCCAGAATCGCGCCCTTGATGTCGAGCGGAGTGCGGTGGTGTTCGGTGTCGGTGAGCTTGTAGACCGCGCCGAGCACGATGAGCGCGCCGATCGGGACGTTGATCAGGAAGATCCAGCGCCACCCGACCTCGGTCAGCGCACCGCCGACGATGAGACCACCGACCGATCCGATGCCCGCCATCGAGCCGACGATCGCGATCGCCTGGTTCCTGGCCGGCCCGGGTGCGAAAGTGGTCGCGACCAGTGCGAACGCGGTCGGTGCCGCGATGGCGGCGCCCGCGCCCTGGAAGGCGCGCGAGATCAGCAGCATCGCCTCACCGGTGGCCAGACCGCACGCCAGCGAGGCGGCGGTGAACAGGCCGACACCGTAGATCAGCATGCGTTTGCGGCCGAACGCGTCGCCGAGCCTGCCACCGAGCAGCATCAACCCCGCGAAGGTGAGCCCGTAGGCGGTCACCGTCCACGCACTGCCCGAACTGGACAGCCCCATGTCCTGCTGCAGGCGCGGCAGGGCGAAGATCACGACGGTGCCGTCGAGCACCACCATGAACTGCAGACCGCTCAGCACGAGGATGGCCAGGCCGAACGCCCGCTGCTTCACCGGATACTGCATCGTCGCAGCGGGTTTATCGAGCACAGTGAGGCAGTGTAATTGGCGCACCGGCAACGAGTGGGCGCGCCGTCGGTGAAGCTAGTCGAGGCCGAAGCCGGCCGTGGGGCCGATGACGATGATCGCGGGCGGGCGGATGCCCTCTTCCTTGACCCGGTCGGCGACCGTGGCGAGGTCGGCGCGCACCACCCGCTGCGTGCGCAGCGTGCCTTCCTGGATGACCGCGGCCGGGGTATCGCTCGGGCGACCACCGGCGAGCAGGGCCGCGGCGAACTTGTCGATCCGCTCGACCGCCATCATCAGCACGATGGTGCCGCGCAGCTTGGCCAGTGCCGACCAGTCGACGAGCGAATCAGGATGTTCGGGGGCCACGTGTCCGCTCACGACCACGAACTCGTGGGTGACCCCGCGATGGGTCACCGGGATGCCTGCCGCGCCGGGCACCGAGATCGGGCTCGTGACACCGGGCACCACCGTCACCGGGATGCCTGCCTCCGTGCACGCCTCGAGTTCCTCGTAACCGCGACCGAACACGTACGGATCGCCGCCCTTGAGCCGGACCACGAACTTGCCCGCTTTGAAGCCCTCGACGAGCGCGAGGTTGATCGCCTCCTGCGCCATCGACCGGCCGTAGGGGATCTTCGCGGCATCGATCACCTCGACGTGCGGGCCCAGTTCGGCGAGCAGTTCCGGCGGGGCGAGCCGGTCAGCGACGACCAGATCGGCGCGCGCGAGGAGCCTGCGACCACGCACGGTGATCAGGTCGGGATCGCCGGGACCGCCGCCGACGAGCGCGACGCCTGGAGTCACCGGTTCCGAATCATCGGTCACCACACCCGATTGCAGCGCTTCGAGGAGACCGTTGCGCACCGCGGCCGAGCGGCGGTGCGCGCCACCGGCGAGCACGCCGAGGGAGAGTCCGTCGTAGCGAGCGGTCGCGGGCGTGACCGCGGTGCCGTCGCGCGCGATGTCGGCGCGGACGCAGAAGATGCGCTTGGCGGTGGCTTCGGCGACCACCGCGGCGTTGGTCTCCGGTTCGTCGGTGCAGGCCATCGCGTACCAGGCGCCGTCGAGATCGCCGTCGGCGTAAGCGCGCAGTTCGACCGTGAGTTGTCCCGCCGTAGCCATGCCCTCCACCGCCGGGGTGACCGCCCGGCTGATCACGTGCACCTCCGCACCCGAGGCCACGAGCAGGCCGAGTCGGCGCTGGGCGACGGTTCCGCCGCCGACCACCACTACTCTGCGTGCACGCAGATCGAGCCCGACCAGGTAGTTCGGGTCGCCTGCGGGCGGGGTCGATGCGGTGTCAGCGGTGTTCGGCACAGTGTCCCAGCCTAGTTCCTGGCTCGGTGCGGCCCGAACGCACCCGCCGACAGACTCGGCGCCGATCGACGATCTGTCCGTCGGCGGACCCGTCTTGACGGACGATCCGTCGGTTGTCCACGACACGGGACCCGACGAATGTTCAAGAATGGCTACGACCGAAGACAACGCGCCCGCCGCGGACTACACCGATCGCGTGATCGCGGTGGAGCCCGGCGGCAACGAAACCATCCCCGAATCCGCCCGGCACGGCAGTCCGCGCGGGCTGCTGTGGACGTGGACCTCGCCCAATCTCGAGTTCGCCACGATCTTCATCGGGGTGCTGTCGGTGACCGTCTTCGGCATGAGTTTCTGGCAGGCGGCGCTCGGGCTGGCGGTCGGTATCGGTCTCGGTGCCGGGGCGCACTACGTGTTGTCCGCGCGTGGTCCGGTGTACGGCGTACCGCAGATGGTGCTGGGCCGCACGGCTTTCGGGTATCGCGGGAACGCGCTGCCCGCCACGTTCATGGCGATCATGTGCGGTGTCGGCTGGTTCGCCACCAACAGTGTGTCGGGCGCGTTCGCGTTGAACACGCTGACCGGTCTGCCGAAGGTTCCGTCGCTGGTGCTGATCGTGGTGTTGCAGACCGGTTTCGCGGTCTTCGGGCACAACCTGGTGCAGGCTTTCGAGCGGTTCGTCTTCCCGTTGCTGGCGGTGGTTTTCGTGCTGGTGACCGTCGTGATCGTCAGCAAGGCCGAGCTGACCGGCGCCGCGCCCGCGGGCGGTGTGGGTGGGATCGCCGGATTCCTGCTCACCGTCGGCACCGCCTTCGGCTACGCGGGCGGCTGGAACCCGTACGCGGCGGACTACTCCCGCTACCTGCCGACCGCGGTGTCGAAGGTCGCGACCGGCGGATACGCGGCGACCGGGCTGTTCGCCTCCTGCCTGTGGTTGTCGGCGCTCGGGGCCGCGTCGGCGACCATCGTGAGCACGGCGACCGGGAGCCCCACGGACGTGTTCACCGCGAATCTGCCCGGCGCACTGGCGAATCTGACGCTGCTGGCCATCACCCTCGGCGCGATCGCGGCGAACGCGCTCAATGTGTACTCGGGGGCGATGGCGTTCGTGACGATCGGGGTGAAGCTGCCGGTGCGCACCCAGCGGGCGCTCGTCTCGGCGGTGTTCGGCGTGGTCGGCTTCCTGGTGGCGTGGTGGGCGCTGCCCGACGCGGCGGCCGGCTACGAGGCGTTCTTGCTGATCGTGGCCTACTGGATCGGGCCGTGGCTCGGTGTCGTGTTCGCCGACCAGTACCTGCGCCGCGGCACCGACATCCGCCCACTGCTCTACGACCGCGCCTCCACCAACCGGGGTGGAGTCGTGGCCTTCGCGACCGGCCTGGTGGTGTCGGTGCTGTTGTTCTCCAACCAGGCGAAGTTCACCGGCTACCTGGTGCGGGAGTTCCCGAATCTGGGCGACATCACCGTCTTCGTCGGATTCGCGCTGGCGGGTGGGTTGTACCTCTTGCTCACCCGGGGACGTGTCAGCGCCGACCGGGCGGTGGTCGCGGCGTGAGGCCCGTCGAGCCGGCGGCCGGCTCGGTCCGGTCAGCGGCCGGATGACCGGCTTCCCGCCCCGTGCTCGCGATCCGCGTCAGTTCGACACCCGGTGCGCGCTGAGCGCCAGCAGCAAGGTGGGAGTGAGTTCCGGTGCGGCGGGATCGAAGCCGAGAAGCGCTTTGATCCGGTCCAGGCGTTGGTAGAGCGATTGCCTGCCGATGTGGAGGGCGGCGGCGCATCGGGTGGCGCTGCCACCGTGACGCAGGAATGCTTCGAGTGTGTGGGTGAGAGCGCTGTGATGGGCGGTGTCCCAGGCGATCAGCGGAGCGAGAGTCGTCTCGACGAGGCGGGCTCGGTCGGCGGCGGGCAGCGCGTCGACCAGCAGATCACCGGCCAGTGCGCGCCGGGTGGTGACGGGGCCGCTCTGCCCGGCGCGGTCGCGGCGCTGACGGACGGCCAATCGCAGTGCCGGGCCCGTCGCGGTGAGTGCGGCAGACAGACTCGCCGCTGTCGACTCCGCCGGGTCACCGACCACCAGGGTGACGCCATCGATGCTGTTGGTGGCACACGCTTTTCGCATCAGGTCCGCGACCTCGGCGACGGGATCGGTCGCCGCGGGGTCGGGTGCGAGCACCCCGTACACCGTCGCGTGCACCTCACCGATCACCCCGGGGCGCCCGAGTTCCTTGACCGCGCTGTCGAGCAGCCTGGCGGCGATCCGCGTGTCCGGCGCGTCGACCGCCACCGGGACCAGACGTAGCCCGGCCGTCGCACCGGCACCGGCCGCGGCCAGCCGCGCACGGAGGTCGGCGGGGCGGATCTGCTTGTCCGCCAGCAGATCCGCGAGCAACCGGGTGGCCACCCGGCGCGGCCGGCCGCTGGGGCCGGCGGATCGCGCGAGCGCCGGTCCCAGCACGGCGGCGGCACGGTCGAGGACTTCACCCAGCGTCGTCGGATCCAGCGGTGAACCGGGACCGGCGGTGAGAGTGCCCCAGAAACTGTCGCGCACCGTGATCTTCGCGGTAGCTCCGGCGGATTCCACGGCGGCCCAGGCAGATCGATCATCGTCGACCCCGTGCGCCGCGACCAACGCGCCACTGCCCGCGGTGAGCACCACCGCGCACCCGGTCACCGCGCCGACCTTCGACAGCAGCCGCGCCGGGCCGTGCCCGGCACCGAGCTCGACCAGCAGCTCGCGGGTCAACCCGTCGACCACCCGCCGCATCCCCACTTCGCGCGAGACGATCACCGTGTTGGCCGCGCGGCACAGGTCGATGAACGGCACCACGCTGCGCAGGGCGATCAGCGGCAGCCCGGCCCGCGAGGCCTCCGCGACCATGTCCGGCGGGACGGTGTCGAACGTGCGGCCCAGCTCGACCGCCACCCCGGCTACCGCGCGATCGGCGATCTCGCGCAGGTAGTGACGTCGGGTTCCGGCGTCGACGCCCGCCAACCCCAGCCCCGTCGTCAGCAGCAGCTCACCGCCCGAGAGCAGCGGGCTGATCTCGAAGATCTCGCTGGAGTGCACCCACCGCACGGCCCGGTCCAGCGACGAGCGCCCCGACAGCACCAGCGGGTCGGCCGCCAGGAACTGGTCGGCGAGCAGTTGTCGGACGGTGGGCAGCATGCGGTCATCCTGTCATCGATCGACCGCACGGGTATGGACGAAATGTACGTTGCCGACCGGGAGAGCAGGCAGGACAGTGGAGTCCATGACACCGCCGGACGCACTCCTGGACGTGGCCTACGACGAAGCCCTGCGCGGGCTGGCCGAAGGGGGTGTCCCCATCGGCGCGGCCCTGTTCGACGCCGACGGCACTCTGCTGGGCCGCGGCCACAACCGCCGCGTACAGAACGACGATCCGAGTGTGCACGCCGAAACCGACGCCTTCCGCGCCGCGGGCCGACGCCGCGACTACGGGCCGACGATCATGGTCACCACGCTGTCCCCGTGCTGGTACTGCAGCGGCCTGGTACGCCAGTTCGGGATCGGCACCGTGATCATCGGCGAGGCGCGGACCTTCCACGGCGGCCACGACTGGCTGGCCGAACACGGGGTGACGGTGATCGTGCTGGACGACCCGCGCTGCGTGTCGCTGATGACCGACTTCATCGCCGAGCGCCCCGACCTGTGGTTCGAGGACATCGGCGTCGCGCCGACGAAGGAGACACCCGCATGAGCAGCATCGCCTCGGTCGATCTGGCCCGCTGGCGCACCGGCGGCGAGGTGGCCCGCACCGTGGAACGCGAGGTCGACGAAGGGCTGCGCCGGGCCGGCTTCCTCCTGGTGCACGGCCACGGGATCGACCCCGCGTTGCCCGCCGCGGTCCGGGCCGCCGCACGCCGGTTCTTCGCCCTGCCGGACGACGTGAAGCAGCGGTACGCGGTGGCCGTCGGCGGTCGTGGCTGGATCGGTCCCGGCCGCGAGGCCAACGGCTATGCCGAGGGCACCGAAACCCCGCCGGATCTGAAGGAGACCTTCGCCGTCGGCGCCGACACCGCGACCGGTGATCCGGCGATCGATCAGATGTGGTTCCTGCCGAATGTGTGGCCCGCCGAGGTCGTGGAGCTGCGCGCGCTGCTGACCGAGTACACCGCCGCGGTGCGCACGCTGTCCGACGAACTGCTCGCCCTGTTCGCCGCGGCCCTCGCGCTGCCGGTCAACCCGTTCGCCGACCTGGCCGCACGCCCGACCTGGACCTGCAATATCAACCACTATCCGCCGATGACCGATGTCGGTGAGCCGGAGCCCGGCCAGTTCCGGATCGGTCCGCATACCGACTTCGGCACGGTGACGGTGCTCGACCGAGAACCCGGTGCGGGCGGGTTGCAGGTCTACACCGAGGCCGGCGGGTGGGCCGACGCTCCCTACGATCCGGCGGCGCTGACGGTGAACATCGGTGACCTGCTGGCCTATTGGAGCGGCGAGCGATGGCCGTCGGGTCGGCATCGGGTGCTGCCACCCCAGCCCGATGCCCCCGAGGAGGACCTGGTCTCGCTCATCTACTTCTACGAACTCGACCACGACGCGGTGGTGACTCCGCTGGCACCGCCGATCGGCCGGGTGGCGCAGGGACCGCCGGTGGTGTCGGCCGATTTCCTCCGTATCCGGTTGGATGCCATCACTATCGGCTGACGCACCGGGCGCGCGATCATTCGAAGTACGGCTGGTTCTGCACCCAGCGGAAGTCTGTGCTGCGCAACGGGAACCGCTCGAGGTCGAGGCGGTCGAGAGTGACCGTGGCGGGCCGGCCGTCCAGTTCGCCACGCAATGTCAGCGTGTCGGCCGAGGGATGCTCGACGGTGAAGGTGGCGTAGGGCGCCGGGGTTCCGTCGGCGCCGGTGGGTGCGGCGACGAGCGTCATCGTGGCGGCCGCCAGGTCGGTCGTGGCCGACACCGGCACCACCGAATCGTCCATTCGCTGGTATCCCGCCGAGCCCACGTCGATCACGAGGCGTTGCCAGCGCACCGGATCGGTGGCCAACGGCGGGATCGGGGTCGCTTCGACGCTGAACTCGCGCACCTCCCAGATGCCGTACAGCTCGGGTTTCGGTGCACCGCCGCCGTATTCGCGCCAGCTCTGCATTCCCGCGTCGATCATGCCCGCCGTGATCCACAGTCCGACCACGACCTGCGCCACCGCCGCCCACCGGTTCGCCCGCGACGAGGAGAACAGCGGTGGCTGCACGGCCGGGCCCGAATCACGCTCCAGCACGAGGAAATTCGCGAGCCTGCGCGCCTGCGGGGCGAGCAGCACCAGCCCCATCAGCAGCAGGTGCCCGGCCAGCATCTTCACCGGCACGTCGAAAGTCAGATTGAGCAGGAACACCTGCGCCATGCTGATCACGCCCAGCATGGCGCCCACCGTCGCGGTGCGTGGCCAGAACAGCAGCAGACCGGCGAGTACTTCGGCTGCGCCCAAAGCGATCTCGTAGGCGGGTGACGATCCGACCTGGGTCCACAGCATCGCCATCGGCGTCAGATCACCGACCCGGGTGAGCAATGTGGTCAGCGCGGGTTCGGGCATCTGCGTCGGGATGAGCTTGGCGAATCCGTAGAACAGCATCTGTCCGCCCACACACAGCCGCAGCGCCGTGAGAAACCAGCTCAGCAGTCGTGGATACGCGAGCCTGCGCCGGTCGAGCACCGACCACACCAGGGTGATCAGCACCGCGACCACCAGCAGCAGACCGCACTGGATCCAGATCGCGGCCTGGTCGCCGCTGCCGTTCATCGCCAGCTCGGCCTCCACCCCGAACACGTGCTCACCGATCCAGCTACTCATCGGATCGAGGGCCATGATCTGCCAGAGCATGGCCTCCTCGGGCAACCGCAGCGCGAGCACACCCAGGAAGACGAAGGTGATCTGAGCCATCCACAGACAGAAAAGGCCCAGGTACGCCACACTGAACCGGAAGGCGAGCCGGGTGATCGGATGCCACATCGGTGGCGGTGAGGACGGGCTCGCGATATCGTCGCGCGCACGCTCAATGGTCCCTGTGGTCACCCACGCCTCCTCATCGAGTTCGGTTGTTACCGAAGCTAATCGGAAGATACCGTGGAGCGCGTCGGGGAAAACCCCGATCTTTGCGCTGTCAACCCTGAGTCTCACTCAGCGATGCCGCCCTTACATTCCGGTCGGCCGTCCGGTACTCAGAAGTGACACACGTTACAGTTTTGCCGACAGGGGTACCCCGTAGATGTCCGAAGATCAGGATCCGGCCGCTCAGATGTCGCTCACCGTCAGCGAGCGCGATCTGGACGAGCTAGCCGGGACGCTGGCGAGCTGGCTGACCGACAAGGTCGGCGCCGACGTGACGGTCAGCAATCTGAACAAACCGTCCAGCGGCGGCATGTCGAGCACCACCATCCTGTTCGACGCCGAATGGCCGGCGGACGGGGCCGCCGAACAGGGGTCCTTCGTCATCCGGATGGCGCCGGAGGACAGCTCGTTCCCGGTGTTCGAGTCCTACGACCTGGCGATGCAGTACCAGGTGATGGCCGGCGTCGCCGCGTCCTCCGAGGTCGCCGTGCCGACGCTGCGCTGGCTCGAACTCGACGATTCGGTGTTCGGCTCCCCCTTCCTCGTGATGGAGCGGGTCGAGGGCAGGGCGCCGTCGGACAATCCGCCGTACGTGTTCTTCGGCTGGCTGTTCGACGCGACGGTCGCCGAGCGCGAGCTGGTGGCGGACGCGACGGTCGAGGTGATCGCCCAGGTGCACGCCATCGACAAGGTGGCCGAGCGCTTCCCGCTGCTCGACGGTGCGGGCACCGCGCTGCGCAGGCATTTCGAGGCCCAGCGCGCCTGGTACCGGTGGGCACTGACCGACCACGGTGTCGAGGTGCCGCTGATCGAGCGGACCTTCGATTGGCTCGAGGCCAACTGGCCGGCCGACCCCGGTCCCGAAGTGCTGAACTGGGGCGACGCTCGTCCCGGCAACATCCTGTTCGACGGGTTCACCCCGGCGGCCGTGCTCGACTGGGAGATGGCGACGTTCGCGCCACGCGAACTCGACCTCGGCTGGACCATCTTCATCCACCGGTTCTTCCAGGACATCGCCACCCGCTTCGACCAGCCGGGTCTGGTGGACTTCCTGCGCCGCGACGCGGTGGTGGCGAAATACGAGGAACTGACCGGGCATTCGGTCCGGAATCTGGACTTCTACATCGTCTACGCCGCGCTGCGGCACGCGATCGTGATGGCCAGGATCAAGTGCCGGATGATCCATTTCGGCGAGGACACCGTGCCCGCCGAACTCGACGACTACGTGATGCACCGCCTCACCCTCGAGGCGTTGCTCGACGGCACCTACGAATGGGACTGACTATGCGCGCGATCATGCCCGTCCCCCTGGACGAATACCCGGTCCATCAGACCCCGCTGTCGCTGGCCAGGGTGGCCACCAGCGACCGGAACTTCTACGACCGCTATTACTTCAACGCCTTCGACCCGGCCGGCGACGCGATGCTGATCACCGGGTTCGGTGTGTACCCGAACCTCGGGGTGGTCGACGCGTTCGCGACGGTGCGCCACGGTGACGCCCAGCGCAGCGTGCGCTTCTCCGACGCGCTCACCTCGCGCGATCTGACCACCGCCGTCGGCGGCTACCGGATCGAGGTGATCGAGCCGCTCCAGAAGCTCCGAGTGGTCTGCGAGCACGACGATCTCGGGTTCGATCTGACCTGGACCGGTGCGCAGCCCGCCGTGCAGGAGCAGCCGCACCTGATCCTGTCCGGCACCAAGCCGATCATCGAGGCCTCGCGCTTCGCCCAATCGGGTTCGTGGGAGGGCACTCTCGCGGTCGACGGCATCGACTACCCGGTCGACCCGGCGGTGTGGACGGGCAGCCGCGATCGATCCTGGGGCATCCGGCCCTCCGGTGAGCCCGAACCCGCAGGCAGGCCGACCGGCATGGACGGTTTCTGGTGGCTGTACGCGCCGCTGCGGTTCCAGGATTTCTCGATCGTGGTGATCGTGCAGGAGGAGCCCGACGGCACCCGCACCCTCAACAACGCGGTGCGGATCTGGAACGACGGGCGCAAGGAACAACTGGGCTGGCCGCGCATGCACTGGACCTACGAGTCCGGCACCCGGCACCCGAAATCCGTGCGCCTGGACATGACCACCCCCGACGGGAAGCCGCTCGAGGTCGAGATCGAGTCGCGCCCCGGGATCGCCCTGCACGTCGGCTGCGGTTACGGCGCCGACCCCGACTGGACCCACGGCCGCTGGATGGGCGAGAACTGGTCGCTGTCGAGCGCCTACGACCTCACCGACCCCGCGATCAAGGGCCGCACCCCCTACGGCGTGATCGACCACATCGGCTACGCCCGCTGCGGTGATCTCGAAGGCTGGGGCCTGTTCGAACACGCCTCCATGGGCCGCCACGACCCCACGGGTTTCGCCGATTGGTCTTCCGTCGCCCCTTGACGGAGCTCTCGCGCGAGAAGAAAAGGCGCCGCCGCGACAACGAGGTCGCGGCGGCTCCGATTTCTTGTTTCTTATGCGCCCGTGGCCAAGTTGGCCAGTAGCGACGGCACCGCCTCGCCTCAAACCTCCGGCATACTGACGGCCTTGAACTGCCCGTTGGAATTGCTCCTCAGACGTTTGGCCGCAGCCTCGGAGCACGCTCGCTGACGGCGGACCTGGGTTGGCTCTTGCGCTCGATACTCCGCCAGGACCTCGTCAATCCTTGAGCGTCGACGTTCACCGAGCCACGGGTATAGGTCCATCATCCATTGCGCAGCCCCTGAACCGGTTATCTGTGCTCGGTACGATAATTTTCGGCCTTCCACATATCGAGGTATGTCGTATACAGAACAACCGAACAAACGTGCAACTCGCACAATGACGTCACGGTCGGTCATATTTACTACAATGTGCGGGTACCGGTAAATCTTACTGCTCCTGATCATGAGGAACGATCCTTCACCCTCCAACAGACCAGCCAACCATGCAATCTCGACGACAGTGGGCCTGACCCTCTCCTTCGAATTTCCTCGCGCCGACATATTCGCCACTCCCCCCACTAGGTCCGAAACATAAAGGTCATTCAGCTCGAACACACGCCCAGTAAGTCGACAGAGCCTCGAAATGTCGCGTGCACCATTACTACTCTGTCGACAATCGCTCTCGGGTGGATACCTTCCACACGAACTACGCAGCGGTCGGTCGCAACTCGGTGAGCTTCGGTTTCCCGCTGTCGCCGTGCCTGATGCCTACGTCGGCTTCTTCTTCCCGAACCGGGAGCCTGCCAACACGTTGATACGCTGCTCGACGTTGATGAGGCCAAGCACAGTGGCGGTGAGAGCCTCCGGCGACGTCCAGTTGTCGATATTGGCGTTGTTAACGCGGACAGGGTCCCCTTCTGCCGCGTACAGCGGCTGACCCGACAGCTTGTGGGCATGCATGACCTTAGAGATCACCTCATCCTCGTACACGCCCTTCACCAGATTGACGACGTCTTCGGACGCCGCCTTCGGATACTGGTCGATCCAGTACTGGAACTCAGACTTGAACAGCGGGAACGACAGGTTGAAATGCACCGTGCCGTAGGACCCGTCGACGCAATCGGCCTTATCGAACCGTGCCGCGTGGGCTCCCTCGTCCTCAGGAAAGTGGTTGTCCCAGCTAGTAGTAGGGATGCCATCGGACGAACGCCGCACCGCGCCAAATCGTTCACCACTTCGGTCTTCGTTGAGGAGAGCAGTCCCTCCGGCTCCGCCGGTGTCCTGTCGGCCGGGTGACGAGCCACTCGGGCGAGGGTGGTTCGGCCGCTTGGCCTTGACGTGCACACGTGGTTCACCAGTGCGTGAACCTGAATCGTTGCCGGCCGTCCTCCCAAGGGAATGCTCGATCAGGTTCACCGGGCGGAATCGCGTCGCTAGCCGAGCTGCGATGCGCTTCAGGCGTTCCCGCCGCTCGGTGCTGTCGGCAGGGGACGACCGCGACTTGCGAAACTCAGCGAGCGCGTCCTGGATAGGCTTAGGCATGTTGAGCGCGAACGAGTCCTCCCAGTCGGCCCACGGCAGCGGGGTGCCGCCCTTTGAGAGCAGCTGACCACGCGAACCCTGCGGGAAAACGCCCCAATCGGGACGACCCTCTTCGTACTTGGGTGGCGTCAAGACGAGCCACAACCTGTTCCTGAACTCCTCGATGAGACCGAATGGGCGGTAGTCCCGCACGGTCGTCTTCCGTTCGTACGATTCACCCTCGTAGGCGAGACAGATGTGCGGGGTAGCCGGACCGTCCGTCTGGCCGCGGGTGACGATATCTTCTCCGGCGAGGTACCAGTCGACCGAGGTGTCGTGCTTGAGCATGAAGCCGCCCCGCTGGGCAGTGTCGGGGATATAGGCCAACGCCCCGCGAGCACGACGCCAGTCGATGGAGAGCAGCGACCCGGTCGGCGACTCCAGCGAGTCCTTCTGCCATGTGCCCGGCTCACGCCTCGCCCGATCCTCGACCTCGGCTACCCTGGCCGTCACACCCTGCGGGATCTCAAGGAACCTGGAGTTGATGTAGATAATGATCCCGCGCTTCACATTGTCCTCGCCGCGGTCGACGTCACCGCGATGAGTGTCATCGTCCGGCGACTTACCGAGAAACAAGAACACAGTGCCCTGGCCGGCTTCCTCGATCTCCTTGGTCTTCAGCTTTGCGACGTCCACACCGATCTCATCGAGGTAGAACGGAGCTACAACGTCTTCAACCGAGGCGTCTTCTTCGACCTCGAAGTCCTTCAACTCCCAGTAGATCTTGCCCGCCCGCGTCCTCCGGTGGATCCAGATCATGCAGCCTTCGGGGTAGTCTTTCGTCCACGACGCAACGATGATGCCGTACGGATTCCACTCGTAGCAAGACGATTTGAATCCCTGCCCGAAGTTCTGGGTCAACCCGATCGGACGACCGCCACCACCAAAGGACATCAGAAAGATTTTGATGTCCTCGGGACTCATCCCGATGCCGTTGTCAGCGATATACCGGCGAAGCACGCCCTTCGACTTGAATCCCTGCGGCTCGACGCCGAACTCGATCGACGTGGCTTGAGCCTGGATGCCGTTGACAAGAGCTTCCCGGGCCCACTGCCACTTCTCACCGGCCTCGTACGCCTGGCGGATCAAATAAGCGGTGCCCTCCTGCGACACCGACGCAATACTTCCCATCAGCTTCTCCTAGTTCGCTAGGAACGGCGGCTAGGCAACTAGCTTCCGCTCAGGCACCAATGTCGGACCTCAACCCGAGGGTACCTTCGACCACCGACATGAGGAGAGCAATCCGGCGGTGTGAAGCTGCGACCGTAGTCGTCAGCAGACGAAACCGAGGAGGCCAGACAGGGCACGAGTCCCTGAAACCCGAGTTTCTTCTGCTCAGATGGGGTGCCCCGGCAGGATTCGGACCTGCGAAATCCCCAATCCGGTTGGTAACCGATCGGATTCCGGTCCGCCTCGCAACTGCTGAAAGCGACGTTACTGCGCGGGATCGAACTTGCACAGCGAATCAACTCGGGCATTTACGAACGCGGCGACACTACTGCCACCGCGACGGCTGTTCCGTCGACAATTGTTCTGCCGCAGACGAGTTCACCGCCGCCTGCGAGCAGTGCCGCGGCTTCGGCGACGCTGGCGGTGCCGACCGCCGCCGAGACCCGCTCGGAACTGTGCTCCACCTCGACCTCGGCCAACTGCTCGGCTGAGAAGGCCATGACGGGTACACCGAAGGCGGCTGCTGCGGCACCTACCGCGGGTTCGATGGCACGCCGGTCCAGCGTCGCCAAACACGCGATGGTGCGGTCGCCGATCACCGCATCGACGGCGCGAACGATCCGCTCGGCGTCGGTCCCCGGCCGGATGCCGATACCGACAGCCACCGCCGCACCCGCTGTCAAATCCGGTCGGGTGCGCGCCATCAGTGGCCGAAATGTTGTGCGGCGGTGACGAATCGGGTGATCGCGTCGGGGTTTCCCGCCGGGTGGGTGTGCAGGTAGGAGGCATGCACCTGGCGGACAACGGCACCTTCGGCAAGGGAACCTGTTGTGCGCCAACCCCAGGCCGCGTTCTCGGCACCGGTGCGGACCAGCCGGGTGCGGTGGAATTCGTGGCCGCGAACCCGTGCCCCGGCACGCCACAGCACTGAGTCGTGCAGGGCAACGGCGTCGCGGTAGCCGAGGGTCAGGCGCGGGCCGAATTCGGCGTCGGCGTCGATGACCCCGGCCATCGGGTGGCCGTCGAGGGAGCGGGTGAGGTAGAGCAGGCCCGCGCATTCGGCGTGAATCGGCAGACCTTTCGCCGCGCCGTCAGCGACTGCGGCTCGGAGGCGCTCGTTGGCGGAAAGCTCGCCTGCGTGCTCCTCCGGAAACCCGCCCGGCAGCACCAATCCCGCTGTGCCGAGTGGGAGTTCGTCGGACAGTGGGTCGAAGACGACCACCCGCGCTCCTGCGGCGTCCAGGAGTTCCCGATGCTCGGCGTACCCGAAGGTGAACGCAGGACCGCCCGCCATCGCGATCAATGGACCTTTGCCTGATCGAGTCAATGAGGTCGCCGCAGGCTGATCGAAAGACGTCGATGGTGCGTCGGTCGTCGCGGGCGCGCTGCCCTTATCGAGTGCGGTCCAGCTTGCATGTTCAGCGGCGGCCAGTTCTGCGCGCGGGTCCCATGCGGGCCCCTGGGCCGAGCCTCCGGCCAGCGCGGCAATCGCGCGCAGATCGATGTGTGCCGCAACGAGTTCGGTCATCGCGTCGACTGCCGCGGTGGCGGCGGTGCCGTGTTCGACGGCGGGGATCAGTCCCAAATGCCGTGAGGGGACCTCCAATTCGGCCATGCGAGGTAGGGCACCGAGAACGGGCAGGCCGACACGATCGCAGGCCGCGCGCAGGACTTGTTCGTGGCGTTCGCTGCCGACGCGATTGAGGATCACACCGCCGAGGCGGACCGAGGAGTCGTAGGTGGCGAAGCCGTGCAGGAGCGCCGCGAGACTCTGGGAATGACCACGGGCGTCGACCACCAGCACCACCGGTGCCCCGAGCAGCCCCGCCACCTGCGCGGTGGAACCCTCGGCGATCGCGTCGCCGCGGTTCTCGTCGATCCGGCCGTCGAACAGGCCCATCACGCCTTCGACGACGGCGATATCGCAGCCCTGCGCGCCGTGGCGATACAGCGGCACCACCCGATCCTCGCCCACCAGAACGGGATCCAGATTGCGCCCCGGCCGCCCGGCCGCGAGCCCGTGGTAGCCGGGGTCGATGTAGTCGGGTCCCACCTTGAACGGTGCCACCCGATGCCCGGCCCGTCGCAGCGCACCGATCAGCCCGGTGGCCAAGGTGGTCTTCCCGCTCCCCGACGCCGGGGCCGCGATCACTACTGCGGGAGCACTCACCATTCGATACCGCGTTGGCCCTTGCGACCCGCGTCCATCGGGTGCTTGACCTTCGTCATCTCGGTGACCAGGTCGGCGGCCTCGATCAGGGCCGGGGGCGCGTCGCGACCGGTAATGACCACGTGCTGGTTGCCGGGGCGGTGGGTGAGGGTGTCGACGACCTCGTCGATGTCGACCCAGCCCCATTTGAGCGGGTAGGTGAACTCGTCGAGGACGTAGAAGCGGTGCTGTTCGGCGGCGAGACGGCGGGCGATCTCCTGCCAGCCGGACAGGGCGGCGGCCGCGTGGTCTTCCTCGGTGCCGTGCTTGCGGGTCCAGGACCAGCCTTCGCCCATCTTGTGCCACTCGACCGCGCCACCCGCGCCGGTCTCCTCGTGCAGGGTGCCGAGGGTCCGGAAGGCGGCTTCCTCGCCGACCTTCCATTTCGCGCTCTTCACGAACTGGAAGACCGCCACGTCGAAGCCCTGGTTCCAGGCCCGCAACGCCATCCCGAACGCCGCGGTGGACTTGCCCTTGCCCGGCCCGGTGTGCACGGCGAGCACCGGCTGATTGCGCCGCTGCCGAGTGGTCAGACCGTCCTCGGGGACGGTCTCCGGAACACCTTTGGGCACGGAAACTCCTCTTCTCGACGCACGCGAGGTGCGCGTTCTGCACGACCTCGCGGTCGATATCTGTCGCACGCCGGCGCGCTCGAATGTCGAAGCCCGCTCCGCGACCCGTACCTCTCGGGTCGGCCGCGCGTGCCGGTTCGTCACCCTTTCTATCAGGGTGCGCCCGGCACACTCACAGGGCTCGCCCCCTACGCCGGACGGGCTGGAACCTCTACGCCGCTCGAGCGGGCAGACCCGTGGCACGGACCACGTCGGCGACTGTCTCGCCGGTGAGTTCGGTCAAGCGCAGGTAGCGGGCGCGCAGGTCGCGAGCGAGTTCGGCGGCGAGGCCGAGCCGGATCATGCCGCGCTCGCAGTCGATGACCATGGCGGTGTGTCCTTGCGCGGCCAGCAGCTTGGCGGCGGTGCGCGCCCGTGGCAGCGGGTCGGTGCCGCCGGTAGCACGGCCGTCGGTGAGCAGGATCAGCATCGGGCGGCGGCGGGGGTCGCGGACGTGTTCGCGGGCGATCACCTCGCGCGCCTTCTGCAAGCCCGCGGCGAGTGGCGTTTTGCCGCCGGTACGCATCCCGGCCAGGCGGCGGACCGCGATGTCGACCGAGGAGGTGGGCGGCAGAACGAGTTCGGCCGTACTGCCGCGGACGCTGATCACGGCCACCTTGTCGCGGCGCTGGTAGGCATCGCGCAGCAGGGTGACAATCGCGCCGGTGACGGCGGTGAGCCGGTCGCGCGCGGCCATCGAGCCGGACGCGTCGACCACGAAAACGACCAGATTGCCTTCTCTGCCTTCGCGATACGCGCCGCGCAGGTCCTCGGTTTCCAGGGCGAGTGGGCCGCTGATCCTGCCACGCTCGAATTGCTTCGGCGCGGCCGCGAAGACGGTGCCGAGCAGGTGCAGGCCGGTCGACGGGTCGGCGTCGGGGCGGACCGTACGGCCGGTCCTGGTCCGGGCGCGCGAACGGCGCCCGGGGGCACCTTCGCCGATACCGGGGACCTCCCACCGCGGCGCGGGCTTGCCTGCCGAAGTCGGTGTGCCCGAGAGTTTTTCGGGTCCGGGTCGCGAACCGTTGCCCGCGTTGTCCTGGTTGGAGCTGTCCGAGCGGTCGCCGCCGGAACCGCCGCCGCCCGGTCCGCCACCGTCCGGTCCTCGATCGTCCGGGCCGCCGCCATCAGGGCCGCCGTCATCATCAGGACCATCATCGGGACCCAGGCCGTCCGGACCGCTTTCGCGACCGCTGCCTCGCGACCGCTCGTCCTCGCGGCCACCGGGGTCGACATCGTCCGGGTGCGCGCTGTCACCGTCATCGGCGTCGAGCTCGTCCCGGTGGCCGTTCCCCTCGGCACCCGGTCCACGCGAACCGTCGAATTCCTCATCCCCCGAAGCCTTGTCGACCTCGGCGGCCGCGGCGTCCATCGCTTCGTCGAGCTGCTGCTCGCTGATCCCGGGCTCGTCGAACGGATCCCGCCGACGACGGTGCGGCAGCGCGAGTTCCGCCGCGATCCGCACATCGTCCTCGGTGACCCGATCCCGTCCACGCCACGCGGCATGCGCGGTCGCGGTCCGGGCGACGACGAGGTCGGCACGCATCCCGTCGACATCGAACGACGCGCACAGCGCCGCGATCCGGCGCAGCTCCGCATTGTCCAGCGCGACCTCGGGCAACCGGTCGCGTGCGGTCAGAATGCGTTCGGCCACTACCTGATCGGCGTCGACATAGCGGGCGGCGAACGCGGCCGGGTCGGCCTCGTAGTCGAGGCGACGGCGCACCACCGCCATCCGCACGTCGACCTCGCGCGAGGCCGCCACATCGACCGTGAGCCCGAACCGGTCGAGCAGCTGCGGGCGCAACTCGCCTTCTTCGGGGTTCATCGTGCCGACCAGCACGAACCGCGCCGGATGCGAGTGCGAGACACCGTCGCGCTCGACGTGCACGCGTCCCATCGCCGCCGCGTCGAGCAGCACGTCCACCAGGTGGTCGTGCAGCAGGTTCACTTCGTCCACGTAGAGCACGCCGTGGTGGGCAGCGGCGAGCAGCCCGGGCCGGAACGCCTGCTCCCCGTCGCGCAGCACCCGCTCGAGATCGAGTGACCCGACAACCCGGTCCTCGGTGGCGCCGACCGGCAACTCCACCAGCCGGGCGGGCCGGGCCCCGGTCTCGTCGACCACGGGCGGCAGCAACTGCGCGAGCGCGCGGACCACGGTCGACTTCGCCGTGCCCTTCTCACCCCGCACCAGCACCCCGCCGATCCCGGGGTGCACGGCCGACAAGATCAACGCCAGCTGCAACCGCTCCTGCCCCACCACAGCGGAGAACGGGAATCCCGCCTCACCCGCCGCCCGTGCGGCGGTGTGCGGACCAGCGGCGACATCAGCAAAACCAGGCACGCCCCAACTCTATGCGCGCGCCGTTGCGGGCCCTCCCCCGGGCATCGACGGGCGGTGTACCGCCTCAGCCGCGCCGCATCGGCACGTGCATGATCCCGTCGTCGTCGTATTCGGGCCCGTCGACGGCGAAACCGAACTTCGCGTACATGCCGACCAGGTGCGACTGGGCATCCAGTCGCACAGTGGCCGAGCCGGATTCGGCCAGTGCGGCCTGCATCAGCCGGGTGGTGTACCCGTGTTTGCGAGCGGACTGCGCGACGCAGACCCGGCCGATGCGATAGCTGGTGACCCCGTTGTCGGACTCGTCGAGCAGGCGCAACGTGGCGAGCACGGAACCGTCGTCGAGCCACAGGTGCCGCGTCGTCGCCAGCAGGTCGCGCCCGTCCAGCTCGGGATAGGCGCATTCCTGCTCGACGACGAACACCTCGACGCGCAGGCACAACAACCGGTACAGGGTGGCGGCGTCGAGATCCGCCGCCCACGCCCGTCTCAGTTCGGCGCTCACACCTGGGCGTAGCTCGAGACCTGCTCGTTCGCAGGCGCGGTGGTGCCGTCCAGCTTCAGCGACTTGCTGGTCCAGTCCCACACTTCCTGGAACAGGGCCTGGTTCTCCGACAGCTTCTGGCCGAGGGAGGGGATCATCTGCTGCAGCTGCGGCGTCCAGCCGGTGTACTGCTCCGGGAAGCACCGCTGCATCACGTCGAGCATGGCGGTGACGCAGGTCGACGCACCCGGCGACGCACCGAGCAGACCGGCGATGGAGCCGTCCTGCGCGGAGATGACCGCGGTGCCGAACTCGAGCACGCCACCCACACCCTTGCGGCGGATGACCTGCACGCGCTGACCGGCGGTGATGAGCTCCCAGTCGCGGCCCTGCGCGCGCGGCAGGAACTCCCCGAGTACGCCCACCTTGCCGTTCTGCGACTTGAGCAGCTCTTCGACCAGGTACTTGGTCAGGCCGAGCTCGGTGAGACCGACGCCGACGAGCGAGCCGATGTTGTTCGGCTTGATCGACTTGAACAGGTCGGCGTTGGAGCCGTCCTTGAGGAACTTGGGGGTCCAGCCGGCATAGGGGCCGAACAGCAGGCCCTTCTGGCCGTTGATGACGCGGGTGTCGAGGTGCGGCACCGACATGGGCGGCGCGCCGACGGCGGCCTTGCCGTAGACCTTGGCCTCGTGCGCGGCGATCAGCTCCGGGTTGGTGGAGCGCAGGAACTGGCCGCTGATCGGGAAGCCGCCGAAGCCCTTGGCTTCGGCGATGCCTGCCTTCTGCAGCAGCGGCAGCGCGCCACCACCGGCGCCGACGAACACGAACTTCGCGTTGATGGTGCGCGACTGGTAGGTGCGCAGATTGCGGACGGTGACGTTCCACGACCCGTCGGACTGCTTGTCGAGGTTGCGGACCTCGGTGCCGAAGGCGATCTCGCCGCCGGAGTAGCCGATGTAGGCGAGCAGCTGCTTGGTGAGCGCGCCGAAGTCGATATCGGTGCCGCCGTCGGACCAGTTCAGCGCGATCGGGTCGCTGAAGTCACGGCCCTTGGCCATCAGCGGCAGGCGCGCGGCGAACTCGTCGGGGGTGTCGATGTACTCCATGCCACGGAACAGCGGGTGCGGCGACAGTGCCTCGTAGCGCTTGCGCAGGTAGTCGACGTTGTCGGCGCCGTGCACGAAGCTGACGTGCGGGATGGGGTTGATGAAGCCCGCGGGGTCGTCCAGCACGCCTGCGTCGACAGCGGAGGCCCAGAACTGGCGCGAGACCTGGAAGCGCTCGTTGATGTCGACGGCCTTGCTCACGTCGACCGAGCCGTCGGCGTTCTGCGGGCTGTAGTTGAGCTCACACAGCGCCGAGTGGCCAGTGCCCGCGTTGTTCCACGGGTCGCTGCTCTCCGCGGCGGCGGCGTCGAGCCGCTCGAACACCGAGATCGTCCAATCCGGCTGCAGCTGCCGCAGCAGCGCGCCCAGCGTGGCACTCATGATGCCAGCGCCGATGAGAACTACATCGGTCTTTTCACTCTTCGCAGCGTTCGGCACGGGTAGATCGACTTCCTTGTCCTTCTCAGCTACCCACCGGCAGGTGAGTTCGCTTGGCGCGGGCGCTTTGGCGGTGTTCATGCGACTCGCGGTGAATCGCCGGGAGGTAGGTTACCCGTCGTTCACCTGATGCCAATTGTGCACCTCAGCTGAGCACAGTTCTGCAACGGACCTCCCGAATGTGATGAAAAGCAAGCCTGCACGTCACCATGACCGCGCGATAGATTGAGCAGTGTGACGAAAGAAACCCTCGCTGATCGAACCGACGAGCAGTGGCAACCCGATGTTCTCGGCACCGCCTATCAACAGCGGACCCTCCCGCTCGGTATCGACCCCGACGGTGAGGGCGAGGTGGTGGCCACGCTCGTGCGCTATCTGCCCGATGCCACGGCGCCGGCGATCGAGCCGACCGTGCTCTACGTGCACGGGTTCACCGACTACTTCTTCCAGGAGCATCTGGCCGAGCATTTCGCGGCGCGCGGGCACCGGTTCTACGCGCTCGACCTGCGTAAATGCGGGCGGTCGCGGCGAGAAGGACAGAGCGCGCACTACGTGAGCGACCTGGCGCTCTACGACGACGAGCTGACCGAGGCGCTGCGGATCGCGCGCGAGGAGACCGGCAACGATGTGCTGATCGTCGCGCATTCGACCGGTGGCCTGATCGTGCCGCTGTGGCTGGACCGGCTCGAGGCGGCCGGTGGCAGCGCGGCGGCGGGTGTGGCCGGGGTCGTCCTCAACAGCCCCTGGTTCGACCTCCAGGGACCGTCCTTCTACCGCACCGTCGGCACCCCCGTGATCAACGCCGTGGGCCGGTTCCGCGCCTTCGCCCAGTTGCCCGGCGGCGTCAGCACCGCCTACGGCGACAGCCTGCACACCAGCCGCTCGGGTGAGTGGGATTACAACCTGGACTGGAAGCCGCTCAGCGGTGAACCGGTGCGGCTGGGCTGGCTGCGCGCCATCCGCCGGGGACACGCGCGCCTGCACCAGGGCCTGACCATCGGCGTGCCGGCGCTGATCCTGCGTTCGCGGCTCACCAAGTTCGCCCGTGAGCACTCCCCCGCCGTCGACGTGGCCGATGCCGTGCTCGATGTGAAGCAGATCCAGCGCTGGGCGGGTTGTCTGGGCGAGCGCACCTCGATCGTCCCGATCGACGGCGCCCGCCACGACGTGTTCCTGTCCTCGGAAGCCGTGCGCGCCAACGCATTCCAGGAAACCGACAACTGGCTCGACTGGTTGGCGGCCTACCGCAAGTCCTGATCCGGACACACCGCTCACCAGGCTCTGGCGCGATCAGCGATCCGCGTCAGTGCCTGGTGAGCTCGGCCGCATCTACCAGAGGCTGGTGCGCAGGACGATCTCGGTGGCGAATTCGTGGCCCGCCTCGGTGGCGATGTTGTCGACTTCCAGTGGGACGACCCGGAATTCGCCGTAGACATAGCGGCCGGAGGCGTCGGCGGTGGCGCGGGGCAGGCCCTTGGTGACCAGCATCGTGACGGGCAGTTCCAGCGGCGGACAGGTCGCGTCGGGGACTCGGCCGTCGGCGTCGGGAACCGCCGGGTGCCCGTGGTCGGCGACGACCAGACTCATGAACCGGCCGAACCGGCCCGCGCACACCCGCCACGCCAGCTCCGCGCCCGACCCACGCCCCGCGACGTTGACGTAGGGCAGTTCGAGTTCGTCGAGAATCGCGCGCACACCCGCCGGATCGAGCCCCTCGACTGACTCCACGACGATGGTCTGCAAGTCGGATTCGTGCAGCCGCGTGCACACCTTGTCGAACACGTCGGCAGGGTCGTCCGCATCGGGAAGCAGCAGCACATTGTGCCGCGAAGATGGTCCGTCGACCCGCACCGTCCAGGCCTGGTCACCGACCGTGATCTGCCGAGATTTCATGCCGGGTTACGGTACACGTCCAGCCTGAACAACGCGGCCTGTTCCGCCGCGGCCCGCCGATCCGCACACCCCCGTGTACTGGGCTTTCACTGCCCACAACACCCGAATTGCCGAACCTGTCACAACGCCGCGCCCCGGGCTGTGAGGCGAGACGAGCCGCACACCGCCGCGTCCACGGCGCGCTGGGTCACTGGGACGTTCGGATGACCGGGATGCCGGCCGGGGCGCCGTCGCGGATCAGCTGGTCCAGCGCCACGAGGTCGACGTGTTTCTCGATGAGGTCGGCGAGGAGGTCGAGTTGCGCGGATCGGACGGCCGCGACCGAGGTGCCGGGCGCGACGGTGAAGCCGGTGCGTCCGGCGCGGGCGGCCACCTCGGTGAGCCAGGTGCGGCGGAACTCGTCGGACTCGAGGAGCCCGTGGACATGGGTGCCCCAGATCGCTTCTCG
This sequence comes from Nocardia sp. NPDC056541, assembly GCF_042794235.1. Classification (NCBI taxonomy): domain Bacteria; kingdom Bacillati; phylum Actinomycetota; class Actinomycetes; order Mycobacteriales; family Nocardiaceae; genus Nocardia; species Nocardia sp. NPDC056541. The sequence continues at coordinate 217,727 of NZ_JBHTUD010000010.1, read as the reverse complement.
CACACTTCCTTCCGGGTCGCCGTCGATGGTCAGCCAGGCGGGGTCGGCGGTGCGGGTGACGCGGCCGTGATGGATCTCGTAGCCGTGCAGGGGGTCCGCGCCCGCGATGCCCGACACCTGCCGGGCGATCTTGGGGTCCGCGAATTCGATATCGAGGTCGAGGAGACCGAGGCCGTCCACCACGCAGGGCCGCGCAGACCCCGATTCGGGGACGTCGGCCTGACCCGCTGCCGCTGTGTGCTCGACGCCGTCGACGATGCGGGTGCCGAGCATCTGGTAGCCGCCACAGATGCCGAGGACGGGACGGCCTGCGACGGCGCGAGCACGAAGAGCATCGGCGATTCCGTTGGCGCGCAACCAGTTCAGGTCGGAGATGGTCGCCTTGCTGCCGGGAACGATCACGAGGTCGGCGGTGGCCAGCTGATGGGGGCTGTCGGCCCAGCGGACCGAGACGCCGGGTTCGCAGGCGAGAGCCTCGATGTCGGTGGAGTTGGAGATTCGCGGGAGGCGGATGGCGGCCACGGTGAGCCAGTCGGTGCCGTGCGGCGGGCCTGGGCGGCCCACGGGGGCACCGGAGAGGGTGCCGAGGGAATCTTCGGCATCGAGCCAGAGCTCTTCGGCGAAGGGAAGAACGCCGAGGGTGGGGCGGCCGGTCAGCGCGACCAGCTGGTCGAGGCCGGGTTGCAGCAGGGACACGTCACCGCGGAATTTATTGATGAGGAAGCCCGCGATGAGCTGCTGATCTTCGGGTTCCAGCACGGCGACGGTGCCGAACAGGTGGGCGAGAACGCCGCCGCGGTCGATGTCGCCCACCACCAGCACCGGAATATCGGCGGCGCGGGCCAAACCCATGTTCGCGAGATCGGTTGCCCTGAGATTGATTTCGGCCGGTGAGCCCGCCCCCTCACAGATCACTACGTCGAATTCGTCACGTAACGAGGCCAATTCGGCCGCGACGACCTCGCGCAGTTCCTGCCGACGAGTGAAATAGTCACGCGCGCCGACAGTTCCGACAGCGGCGCCGCGAACCACCAGCTGCGAGCGGCGATCGCTACCGGGCTTCAACAGCACCGGGTTGAACCGCACGCTCGGCTCCAGCCCGCAGGCTCGAGCTTGCAGCGCCTGGGCACGCCCGATCTCCCCGCCGTCGAGGGTGACGACCGAGTTGTTCGACATGTTCTGCGCCTTGAACGGCGCCACCCGCACCCCGCGTCGCGCCAGCATCCGGCAGATACCCGCCACCACGACACTCTTCCCGGCGTCGGAGGTGGTACCCGCGATCAACAGCGCGCCGCGCAGGGGCGCGCTCACGGCAGCGTGAGAATTTCCGCGCCCGTGTCGGTGACGACCCAAAGGCGCGAGCCTCGACCTGCGCCGATTCACGGCAAGGTCAGAACTTCCGCACCCGTGTCGGTGACGACCAGTGTGTGCTCGAATTGCGCGGTCCACTTGCGGTCCTGGGTGACCACGGTCCAGCCGTCGTCCCAGATGTCGTAGTCGATGCCGCCGAGGTTGATCATCGGCTCGATCGTGAAGGTCATGCCGGGCTCGATCACCGACTCGATGTTGGGCTGGTCGTAGTGCAGCACCACCAGTCCGCTGTGGAAGGTGGGGCCGACGCCGTGGCCGGTGAAGTCGCGCACCACGCCGTAGCCGAAGCGGTTGGCGTAGGCCTCGATGACACGCCCGACCACGTTCAGGGCGCGACCCGGCTTGACCGCCTTGATGGCCCGGTTGGTGGCCTCTTCGGTGCGCTCGACGAGCAGACGCACCTCCTCGTCGACATCGCCGGCCAGGAAGGTCTTGTTGGTGTCGCCGTGTACGCCGTGGATGAAGGCGGTGACGTCGATATTGACGATGTCACCGTCTTCGACCACCGTCGAGTCGGGGATGCCGTGGCAGATGACCTCGTTGAGCGAGGTGCAGCAGGATTTGGGAAAACCCTTGTAGCCCAGCGTCGACGGGTAGGCGCCGTGGTCGCACATGTACTCGTGGGCGATCCGGTCGAGCTCGTCGGTGGTAACGCCGGGAACCACGGCCTTACCCGCCTCTTCGAGTGCCCGCGCCGCGATCTTGCCGGCGATTCGCATCTTCTCGATGGTCTCGGTGGTCTGTACCCAGGGCTCGTTGCCCTCGTTCGCGGTCTTCTTCCACACGTATTCGGGCCGCTCGATGGAGCGGGGAACTTCCCGGATCGGCGACTGGGTACCGGGAACTAGTGGCTGACGGGTGCGCACGGACATGAGAGCAGTGTATCTATGCGCGCTCGTCGCCGTCGGTCCCAGCCCGTCGGACCACCGGCTCCAAACGGACGATGATGCCTTTCGAGGTCGGCGTGTTGCTGATGTCGGCGACGCTGTCGAGCGGAACCAGCACGTTGGTCTCCGGGTAGTACGCGGCGGCCGACCCACGGCTGGCCGGGTACCCGACGGCGACGAACTTCTCCGCGCGGCGCTCGGTGCCGTCGTGCCAGATGCTGACGATGTCGACCAGCTCCCCGTCGGCGATCCCCCGCTCGGCCAGGTCGTCGGGGTTGACCATCACCACCCGGCGGGCGTGGTGGATGCCGCGATAGCGGTCGTTGCTCGCGTAGGGAATGGTGTTCCACTGATCGTGGGACCGCAGTGATTGCAGCACAAGGTATCCCGGCGGCGCGTCGATCATGTCGAAGTCGTTGCGGGTGAACTCGGCCTTCCCGCTCGCGGTGCGGTAGATGCCCTTGTTGACCGGATTGACCAGCAGCATCCCGCCCGGCGCGGTGACCCGCTCGTTGAAGTTCTCGAAGCCGGGTACGACCCGGGAGATACGGTCGCGCACGGTGCTGTAGTCGGCGACGAATTCCTCCCACGGAATCGCGGACTCCGCCCCCAGCGTGCTGCGCGCCAGCCGGGAGATGATCGCGATCTCGCTGAGCAACTCGGGTGAGGCCGGGTCGAGGCGCCCCCGCGACGTGCGGACCTGACTCATCGAATCCTCGACCGTGTAGAACTGCTCACCCGTGGCCTGGATGTCGCGATCGCTGCGACCCAGTGTGGGCAGGATCAGTGCCGTCTCGCCGCAGACCGTGTGGGAGCGGTTGAGTTTGGTGGAGATCTGCACGGTCAGCGAACACTGCCGCAGGGCCGCCTCGGTGACCTCGCTGTCGGGCGTGGCCCGCACGAAATTGCCTGCGACACCGACGAATACCTTCGCCTTGCCGTCGCGCATGGCCCGGATGGCACCGACCGCGTCCAGCCCGTGGGCCGCGGGCGGGGTGAAACCGAACTCCGTGCCGAGCGCGTCCAGGAACGACTGCGGCATCCGCTCCCAGATGCCCATGGTGCGGTCGCCCTGGACATTGCTGTGCCCGCGCACCGGACACACCCCGGCGCCGGGTCGGCCGAGGTTGCCGCGCAGCAGCAGGAAGTCGACGATCTCGCGGATCGTGGGCACGCCGTGCTTGTGCTGGGTCAAACCCATCGCCCAGCACACGATCACCTTCTTGCTGGCCACCACCTGCTGGTGCACGGCCTCGATCTCCGCGCGCGTGAGCCCGGTGGCGGTGAGCGCGTGCTCCCAGCTCACCGTCCTGGTGTGCTCGGCGAACGCGTCGAAACCGCTGGTGTGCGCGGCGATGAACGCGTGGTCGAGCACCGTGCCCGGCGCCGCGTCCTCGGCGTCGAGGAGCAGTTTGTTCAGCATCTGGAACAGGGCCAGGTCGCCGCCGGGGCGGATCTTGAGGAAGATATCGGCGATCTCGGTGCCGCGCCCGAGCACCCCGCGCGCCTTCTGCGGGTTCTTGAACCGGATCAGCCCGGCCTCGGGCAGCGGGTTCACCGCCACGATCTTGCCGCCGTTGCGTTTGGTCTCCTCGAGCGCCGACAGCATGCGCGGATGGTTCGTGCCGGGGTTCTGGCCGACGACGAAGACCAGGTCGGCTTCGTAGATGTCGTCGAGGGACACGCTGCCCTTGCCGACACCGATGGTCTGCGCCAACGCGGAACCGCTCGACTCGTGGCACAGGTTCGAGCAGTCGGGCAGGTTGTTGGTGCCATAGGCGCGGGCGAACAGTTGCAGCAGGAACGCGGCCTCGTTGTTGAGCCGCCCCGAGGTGTAGAACAGGGCCTCGTCGGGGCTGTCGAGCCCACGCAGTTCGCCGGCCAGCACGCCGAACGCATCGTCCCAGCCGATGGGCTCGTAGTGCGTGGCGCCGGGCCGCTTCACCATAGGCTCGGTGAGCCTGCCCTGCTGGTTGAGCCAGTAATCCGACATGGTGTCGAGCTCGGCGACCGGATGCTCGGCGAAGAACTGCCGGGTGACGCGGCGGGTGGTGGCCTCGTCGTTGATGTGCTTGGCGCCGTTTTCGCAGTACTCGTTGAGGTGGCGGCGCGTGGGCTCGGGCCACGCGCAGCCGGGACAGTCGAAGCCCTTGGTCTGATTGATGTTGAGCAAGGTGAGCGCGGTGCGGGCCGGGGAGTTCTGCGAGAGCGAGTACTCGATCGCGTGCGCCACCGCGGGAACGCCGACCGCCCAGGTCTTGGGCGGGGTCACGCTCAGATCATCTTCTGGGTCCTCGATCGAGGTCATGTGTCAGCTTCTCTTCAGTTCTGCGGCACCGCGCGGTCGGCATATCTGACAAAAGGCTTCTCACATTGTCCACCCTTGTCAAAGCGGAAAGCCCGATCACCTGATAGATGCCGGTTATCGGGCTTTCCGCCGCGCGCGTGACTCAGTCCTGGGCCGGCTCGAAGACGCTGCTGCCGTAGACGTCCTCGGCGGTGAGCGTGATGAGGTCGGACTTGCCCAGTGGCCGGTCGAGCGCGACCAGCCTGCGGGCCTGCCGCAGCCTGCAGCGTTCGATCGCGTTACGCACGCTGCGCGCGTTGGAGAACCTGGGCTGCTCCATGCGCAGCGTGAGGTACTCGGCGAACGCCTTGTGCGCGTCGTCGTCGAAGGCGAATCCTTCCGACTCCACCATCAGTCCGGCGATCTGGGTCAGTTCCGCATGGTCGTAGTCGGCGAACGTGAGATGGTGCGGCACCCGGGAACTCAGGCCCGGATTGGCGGCGAAGAAGGTCGCCATCCGGTCGGGGTAGCCGGCGAAGATCACCACCAGATCACCGCGCTCGTTCTCCATCTCGGTGAGCAGGATCTCGATCACCTCCTGCCCGTAGTCCCGCTCGTTCTCCGGCCGGAACAGGTAGTAGGCCTCGTCGATGAACAGCACTCCCCCGGCCGCGCGGGCGATCGCCTCCTTGGTCTTGGGCGCGGTGTGGCCGATGAACTGGCCGACCAGGTCGTCGCGGGTGACGGTGTGCACGCGCGGGGCCCTGATGTAGTCGAGTGCGTGCAGGATGGCCGCCATCCGCAGCGCGACCGTGGTCTTGCCGGTGCCGGGACCGCCGGTGAAGCTCATGTGCAACGTGGGCCGCGTGGTGGTGAGCCCGAACCGGCGCCGCGCCCGGTCGACCTGGAGCAGCGAGGCGATCTCACGGACCCGGCGCTTGACCGAGGCCAAGCCGACCAGCTCGGCGTCGAGCGCGGCCAGGGTGTCGCTCACCCTGGCCGCGGCCTCGTCGGCCGAGAGATCGAGCACCTCGTCGTCGCCCAGAATCGCGGGCTCGGGCGTCTGCTCCTCGACTGCCGTGGTCTGCGCCGCGCCGCCCGCCGACGGTCGGTGGAACCCGAATCCCTTTGGTGTATCCATCAGTTCACTCGCCCGCGTACCGATCGCCGGTCGGACGGGCGGTGGCGTAGGACTTCACCGAGTACCGCTGGGTGCGGTCGGGACCCTCGACGCGTTCGAGCAGGAAGCCGGGCTCGTGTGCCGGTCGCTGGACGAGGAACGACATCGCGGTGGACTGCCTGCCCAGGGACGCGTCGTAGGCCAGCAGCCGGATGTAGTGCTGCGGGAAGGTGGCCCGGCAATCGGCGAGCTGGGCGAGCACGCCGTCGGGTTCGGCCAGGTCGAACATCGGCAGCCCCCACATCTCCCAGTAGACGTTGCGTGGGTGCGGGTCGTCGGTGTACTCCAGCGAGACCGGCCAGCCGTGATCGAGGGCGAACTTCACCTGGGCCGCGATCTCGTCGTCGGTGAGGTCGGGCAGGTAGGAGAAGGTTCCGTAGCGCAGTTTCATCGGGTGCTCCTGGTCAGATCGAGGGCACCGGAGTCGCCACCACATCGGGGGCGTCGGTGCTGGTGTAGTCGAAGGTGATGTCGCCCCAGGTGTCCAGGGCGGCCTGCAGCGGGGTGCAGTGCTTGGCGGCCCTGCGCAGCACGTCGGGTCCTTCGATCAGCAGATCGCGACCTTCGTTGCGCGCCTTGACCATTGCCTCGAGCGCCACCCGGTTGGCCTCGGCGCCCGCGGCGATGCCGTACGGGTGCCCGATGGTGCCGCCGCCGAACTGCAGGATCACGTCGTCGCCGAAAAGGTCGAGGAGCTGGTGCATCTGGCCGGCGTGGATGCCGCCGGAGGCCACCGGCATCACGCCGGGCATCGAGATCCAGTCCTGATCGAAGAAGATGCCGTTGCCGAGATTGCGGGGAACGTTGTTGTCGCGCAACGTGTCGTAGAAGCCACGGGTGGTGGCCGGGTCGCCCTCGAGCTTGCCGACGACGGTGCCCGCGTGCACGTGGTCGACACCCATGAGCCGCGACCACTTCCCGATCACCCGGAAGCTCACGCCGTGCGTCTTCTGCCGCGTGTAGGTGGAGTGCCCGGCCCGGTGCAGATGCAGCAGCAGGCCGTTCTCGCGGGCCCAGTGCGCCATCGACTGGATGGCGGTGTAGCCGATGGTGAGGTCGATCATCACCACCACGCTGCCGAGTTCCTTGGCGAGGTTCGCCCGCCGGTACATCTCCTCCATCGTGCCCGCGGTGACATTGAGGTAATGGCCCTTGATCTCGCCGGTTTCGGCCATCGCCCGGTTCACCCCCTCCATCGCGTAGAGGAAGCGGTCACGCCAGCGCATGAAGGGCTGGGAGTTGATGTTCTCGTCGTCCTTGGTGAAGTCGAGGCCGCCGCGACAGGCCTCGTAGACCACGCGCCCGTAGTTGCGGGCCGACAGGCCCAGCTTGGGCTTGATGGTGGCGCCGAGCAGCGGGCGGCCGTACTTGTTGAGCATCTCCCGTTCCATGACGATGCCGTGGGCGGGGCCCTGGAAGGTCTTGGTGTAGGCGACGGGGATGCGCATGTCCTCCAGGCGCAGCGCCTTGAGCGGCTTGAAACCGAAGACGTTGCCGATGATCGAGGAGGTCAGGTTCGCGATGGAGCCTTCCTCGAAGAGGTCGATGTCGTAGGCGATGTAGGCGAAGTACTCACCGGGCCTGCCCGGAACCTCGTCGACCTGGTACGCCTTGGCCTGGTAGTGGCTGTTGGCGGTGAGCCGGTCGGTCCACACGACAGTCCAGGTGGCGGTGGACGATTCGCCCGCGACGGCGGCCGCGGCCTCGATCGGGTCGACGCCGTCCTGGGGGGTGACCCGGAACACGGCGAGCACGTCGGTGTCCTTGGGGATGTAATCGGGGTTCCAGTAACCCATTCCGGCATAACTCTGTACACCTGGATCCCAACGCTCTTTGGTCGCCGCGCCGTCGTTGTCGATCGTCGTCATCGCCGTTCCTTTCGGGTCACGCCTATGAAGCACTTTCAGTGTGTGGGCGCGACTGTTCAGCGACAATGGAATGTTTCCTGTGCACTGTTAAGACATAATTGAATGATGTTCGCCAGCCCCGACCTGCCCGCGGCCGCTACCTGGGGTCGGCTGCGCACCTTCCTCGCCGTGTACGACACCGGGAGTGTGCGTGCCGCCGCGCAGACGTTGCATGTGACGCCGCCGGCGGTGTCGGCCGCGCTCGCCGCACTCGAAGACGCGCTGGGCACAACGCTTTTCGGTAAGTCGGGCCGGGGTATCGTGGCCACGGATTCGGGCGAGATCTTCGCCGTTTACGTGCGCAAGCTGCTCGGGCTGCTCGCGGAGGCGGCCGGGGCGGTGCACGACGCCGATCGCGGACGGGTGCGCATCGGCGCGGTCGCGACGGCCAGTGAGTACGTGCTGCCTGCACTGATGGCCACCTTCGCCCAAGCCCATCCGCACGTGGAACTGTCGCTGTCGGTGCTGACGCGCGGCGAGCTGTTCGCCCGCGCCGCCGACCACGTCTTCGATATCGCCCTGGCCGGTCGACCGCCGCGGGGCTCCGGGCTGGTCACCGCCGCCCAGCGGGCCAACCGGCTGGTGCTGGTCGGGCGGCCCGGGCTGGTCGACGATCCGCTCACCACGCCCTGGCTGCTCACCGGGATCGGCTCCGGCACCCGCGACACCACGCTGTCGTTGCTGAGCCGATTACAGGCGGCGCCACCGCTGCTCACCCTCGGTACCTCGGGCGCCGCCGTGGCCGCGGCACGCGAGGGGCTCGGTGTCACGCTCGTGCACGAGGAGGCCGCGCGCGAGCAACTCGCCTCGGGGGAACTGGTCTCCTACAGCGTGCCGGGCACCCCTCTCGACCGGCCGTGGCACGTCTGCACGACCCAGGAACCGACCGCGGCGACCCGACTGTTCGTGGCGCACCTGTGCGATCCGGAGCAGGTGGGCGCGGCCGCATTTCACACCCGTCCTCGCCCGAAGGGGTGAGGACGGCGGCGACCGGATGCTCGCATGCTGGTCGTCATGACGACACTCCCCGCCGACGTCGCCCAGCAGCTGACCAGCGGCGGCCGCGGCATTCTCGCCGCCGACGAGTCGATCAAGACCATGTCGTCGCGCCTGGAACAGGAAGGGGTTCCCGCGAGCGCGACCGCCCGGCGCGACTACCGCGAACTGCTGCTCACCGCCGACGGTCTGCCGGAATGGATCAGCGGAATCATCCTGTGCGACGAGACCTTCGGCCAGGATCTCGCCGATGGGCGCCCGTTCCCGATCGCGGCGCGCGAACTCGGCGTCCTGCCCGGCATCAAGGTCGACACCGGCACCACCGCGCTCCCCGGCCAGGGCGGTGCGCTGATCACCGAGGGGCTCGACGGGCTCGGCGCACGGCTGGCCTCCTATTCCGATCGAGGGGCGGCGTTCGCCAAGTGGCGGGCGGTGTTCGACGTGCACACCATCACCCCCTACTCCGCCGCCGCCAACGGGCACGCGCTGGCCCGCTATGCCGCGCTGTGTCAGCAGCACGGCATCGTCCCCATCGTCGAGCCCGAGGTGCTGTGCACCGGCGACCACAACCTCGCGGCCTCGGCGAAGGCGACACGCCTGGCCCTGAGCGCGGTGTTCACCGAACTCGTCGACGCCGCGGTGGATCTCACCGGCATCGTGCTCAAGCCCAACTTCGTCACCCCCGGTCTGGACGCCGCGGCTGCCCCGCCCGCCGACGTCGCGGCCGCGACCTTCGCCGTGCTGCGTGAGCTGGTGCCCGCCGAGGTGGCGGGCATCGCGTTCCTGTCCGGTGGGCATCCCACCTCGCGGGTGTGTGCTTTTCTGAGCGAGCTCGCCGCCGTCGACGAGCGGCCGTGGCCTGTGACATTCTCCTTCGGGCGCGCGCTCGTGAGCGCGGCCCTGCACACTTGGGGTGGAACGAACTCCGAAGTTCCCGCAGCACACCGTGTTCTGCTCCAGAACTGCCGCAACGCCTCTGCTGCCGCCGAGCACACCGCGTAAGCGGGTCCGCTCGGCAGCCGCCCTGAGCGCGGTGGCAACGCGCAGCAGCGGCGCTACCCCTCGGGCACCGCTGCTGCGTTCGTTGGCCGGTGCCCGCCGCTACTTCAGCGGTAGTTCCACCAGCACCGTGGTTCCGCGTCCCCGCATCGATTCCACGCGCAGCGAGGCTTCGATCAGGGCACAGCGTTCCGCGATCGAGCTCAGGCCGAAATGTTGTTCGCCGTCGGCGTCGGCGGCGCGATGGGCACGCTGCGCTGCCGGGTCGAAACCCGCACCGTCGTCGGAACATCCGAAGATCGCCGAGTCGCCGACCCGGCGCAGGGAGAGCACGATCCGTTGCGCATCAGCGTGTTTCACCGCGTTCGCGAGCGCTTCCTGGGCGATCCGGTACAGGGTGGCGGCGGCGTGGTCGGGGATGTCGTCGATGGCGGCGGCGTGATCGACGAGGAATTCGATCGTCGGCGGGCCTTCGCCACTCACCGTGCGCACCAGCGATTCGATCGCGGCGACCAGGCCGAGGTCGTCGAGGACGAGACTGTGCAGGCCCGAGATCGCCGCCCTGGTCGCGTTGTAGGCGAAATCGGCCAGCTCGCGCGCGCTGACGAGTTCGGCGCGGGCCCTGGCGAGATCGCGCAGGCTGGCTCCGTCGGTGACGTCGACGTGGGCGGCGAGTTCGGAGACGGTGAGATCGGCGGCGGACAGGTGAAACGACATCGAGGCCAGGGCGGTGGTGACGCCGTCGTGCAGATCGAAGGCGATGCGTCTGCGTTCGGCCTCCTGAGCGGTGATCGCCTGCTCGACCAGGCGGTCGCGCTCGGTGCGCTGCCGGTTGACGGTGCGGAACAGCCGCTGCGCGTGCAACCACAGGCCGAGCACGCCCGCGTACTGCTGCGCGACGTCGAGGTCGTGCTGCCCGAACGGGTCACGGGGACGGCGGTGCACGGCGAGCACGCCGACCACATCGCCTTCCAACCCAGGCAGCGGCAGACACATCCGCGCGACCGTCTGCTGCGGATCCAGACGTAGAAGTCTGCGGTGCAGAGCATTACGTGGCGAGTCGTTGTCGAGCAGCACCGGCGTACGAGTGCGGGCCACCAACCCGGTCACCCCGAATCCGACCTGCAACCGCAACGAACCCGCCGAGGGATGCGAAGGCCACAGATCGACGATGCTCAGATCCTGGCCGTCGACGGCGTAGAGCAGCACGCCTTCGGCGCCGAGCAGTGGCGCCAGCTCCGCCGCCGTGGGCACCGCGCCGCTCGCGAAGCTCACCGGAACAGCCCCTCCCGCAACGCGACCGCGATCGCCCCGCTGCGATCGGACACCCCCAGCTTGCGATACAGCCCGCGAATATGGGTTTTCACGGTGTCCTCGCTGACCACCAGCTTGCTCGCGACCGCGCGATTGGAGTGGCCGGAGACCAACAGTCCCAGCACTTCCGACTCACGCTGGGTCAGTCCGAGGTGCGCGCCGGACCAGAACTGGCCCGCGCTGAGCCGGGCCGCGGCCAGCGCCACCCGACCGGCCAGTGCGGCGTCGACCACCGTCTCGCCTTCGCGGACGCGGCACAACTGGGCGACCAGTTCGCGCCCGTCGACCCGCTTGAGAATGTAGCCCGACGCCCCCACGCGCAGCGCCTGGTACAGGTAGTGCTCGTCGTCGTAGACGGTCAGCAACACGACCTTGGTCTCGGGATATTGCAGGGTGATCTGACGGCACAGATCCAAGCCACTGGCCTTGCCGATGCGAACATCGCACAGGACGATATCGGGCCGATGTTCGGCGACCATCCGCAGCGCGGCGGTGTCGGTGGTGGACTGGCCGACGATCATCACGTCGTCGGGAAAGTGTCCGAGCATGGCGTCGAGCCCGTGCAGCACCATTTCGTGATCGTCGACGAGCACAAGCTTCAACGGGGTCGGAGGTAACTCCGGCATCACTCCACCCTACGGCGAGCGGCAGCGCGGCTACGGGCATTGACGAGATCTCACCCGGGCCGCCACCCCCGAGGGGGAGTGCGGCGGGTACGCCGGTGCGGTCCGATGAACGGACCCGATCAGAAAGGCCGCGCCATGCCGGAGTCCTCAGTTCGTCGGCCGCTCATAGTGCCGTCGGTCTTGCCCGCCGATTTCGCCTGCCTCGGTGAAGAAGTGCGCGATCTGTGCGCGGCGGGCGTCGACCGGATCCAATGGGACGTGATGGACGGCGTGTTCGTCCCCAACCTCACCTTCGGTCCCGATGTCATCGCGTCGGCGCGTTCGCACAGCACCGTGGGGTTCGAGGCGCACCTCATGGTGGTGAATCCCGATGGGCTGCTCAGCACGTACGTCGACGCGGGTTGCGAGCTGATCATCGTGCACGCCGAATCCTGTACGCATCTGCATCGCACGCTCGCCAGGATCCGCGAACTGGGCGCGCGCAGCGGTGTCGCGGTGAATCCGCACACCCCCGCCGAGGTCGTCGCGCACGTGCTGGCCGAGACCGACCTGATCCTGGCCATGACCGTGAATCCGGGTTTCGGTGGGCAGGCCTACATTCCGGCCGTGGAATCGAAGATCACGCGGTTGCGCCGGATGATCGACGAGTCCGGGCACTCCATCGAGCTCGAAGTGGACGGCGGGATCACCGGTGACACGATCGGCGGCGCGGCCGCGGCCGGCGCCGACGTGTTCATCTCGGGATCGTGGATGTACGGCTGCCCCGAAGGCAAGGCGGCCGCGGTCAAGCGGCTTCGCGATGCCGCCACCGTCGCGGGAGCGGCAGCCTGATGACCGATATCGCGCCAACGACTTTCACGCCGACGGTGGAGACCGACCAGCTCGCCGTCGACACCCTGCGCTTCCTCGCGGCCGACATGGTGGAGGCCGCGCAGTCGGGTCACCCCGGCATGCCGATGGGGGCGGCGCCGATGGCGTGGACGCTGTGGAGCCGGCACCTGCGCCATGACCCGGCCGATCCCGAGTGGGCCGATCGGGACCGGTTCGTGCTCTCGGCCGGACACGGGTCGGCGCTGCTGTACGGACTGTTGCACCTGTTCGGCTACGACCTGCCCGTCGAGGAACTGCGGCGCTTCCGGCAACTGGGGTCGCGGACGCCGGGTCATCCCGAGTTCGGGCAGACGCCCGGCGTGGAGTGCACCACCGGCCCGTTGGGTCAGGGGCTGGCGATGGCGGTGGGCATGGCCCTCGCCGAGCGGATGACCGCCGCCCGGTATCCGGAGATCACCGGTCATCGCACCTACGCGATCGTCGGCGACGGCTGCCTGATGGAAGGTGTCAGTCACGAAGTCGCCTCGTTCGCAGGGCATTTGGGGCTCGGCGGGCTGACCGTGCTGTGGGACGACAACGAGATCACCATCGACGGCGCGGTCGGGCGCTCGTGCGGTGACGATCAGGTGGCGCGGTTCGCGGCCTATGGGTGGCATACCGAAGTGGTGCCGGACGGGACCGATATCGAGGCGATCGACGCCGCGCTGACCCGGGCGAAGGGTGATCCCCGGCCGAGCTTTCTCGCGGTGCGCACGGTGATCGGTCACGGTGCGCCCGGCGTCGCCGGAACGCCGAAGGCGCACGGCTCGCCGCTGGGCGCCCAACGACTCGCACAGGCCAAAGAGCTGGCGGGATGGACTCTTCCGCCGTTCACCGTGCCCGAGCAGGTCGAGGCGACGTGCGCGGTGCTGGCCGCGCTCGGTGGTGCGGAGCATGCGACCTGGCTCGAGGAGTTCGCGGCGTTCGACGCCGTCGCGCCGGTGCGCGCCGCCGAGTTCCGGCGCGCCCGTGCGCGACTGCTGCCTGCGGGTTTGCCGGACGCGCTGGAAGCCGTCGCCGCGCGGGCACCGCGCGCCACCCGGCAGTCCTCACAGGCGTGTTTGCACGCGGCGCTGTCGGTGATGCCGGAATTGGTGGGCGGGTCGGCCGACCTGGCCGGGTCGACCGGCACCGTGTGCGGCGAGGTGGTGCATCGCGACGACTTCAGTTCCAGCGCTGTCGCTTTCGGTATTCGCGAGTTCGGGATGGCGGCGATTCTGAACGGGATGAGCCTGCACGGCGGGTTCCGGGTCTTCGGCAGTACGTTCCTGGTGTTCGCCGACTATCTGCGTCCCGCCCTGCGGCTGTCGGCACTGATGGGGCAGCCGGTGATCTATGTGCTCACCCACGATTCCGTCGCGGTCGGCGAGGACGGGCCGACACATCAACCCGTCGAGCAGATCGAGTCGCTCCGGGTGATTCCGGGGCTGCAGGTGTTGCGACCGGCCGACGATGCGCAGACCGCTCTCGCTTGGGAACTCGCGCTGAGCCGGGTCGACGGACCGACCGCGCTGATCCTGTCCCGCCAGTCACTGCCCCAGCTGGAACTCGCGGAGAGTGCTACCTGGCCCGATAGTGCGCTCTCGAGAGCCGACGCGGTCGGCACGGTGGCCGGCAGACCATCCACAGCAGCGCTTCCCAGCATCCACATCGTCGCTACCGGTTCGGAAGTCGCACTGGCGGTCGCCGCCGCCGAGCAGCTACGGGCAGAAGGGTTCGCCGTGCGGGTGGTGTCGGTGATGGATCGGACGCGCTTCACCCGCGACGCCGCGGCGCACACCATCAGCATCGAGGCGGGAAGTACGGCGGGCTGGACCGGGCTGGTCGACCTGGCGATCGGGATCGACGACTTCGGGCACAGCGGCCCCGGCGACGAGGTCATGGCTTGTCACGGATTCACCGTGCGCGCCGTACTCGACCGGATTCGCGAATACCTCGACGGTGCGCTGTGACTCGCCTGCGGGCGGTGATCTTCGACGTCGACGGCACCCTGGTGGACAGCGAGCGCGACGGCCATCGGGTGGCTTTCAACGCGGCCTTCGCCGAGGCGGGTCTTCCTGATCGCTGGGCGGTCGAGGAGTACGGGAAGCTGCTGAAGGTGGCCGGGGGCGCGCAACGGCTGGCGTTCTGGTTCGAACAGCAGGGCAGGCCCGTCGAGCAAGCGCGGGCGCTCGCGCATCAGGTGCACCGCACCAAGACCCGCATCATGCGGCAGATGGCAGCGGACGGGCACATCCGTGCCCGTCCGGGCGCGCGGGAACTGATCGAACGGCTCCGGTCGCACGGTGTCCGGTTGCACGTGGCGACCACCGGCACCCGCGCGTGGGTCGAACCCTTGCTGAAGCACGCTTTCGGTGAGCCGTTCGACACCGTGACCACCGGCACCGAAGTGCCTGTCCTGAAGCCGAGCCCCGCGGTGTATCTGGATGTCCTGATCCAGACCGGACTGTCCCCCGATCAAGCAGTGGCCGTGGAGGACTCGTCCAACGGCGTGCGGTCGGCGGTAGCCGCGGGACTGCGGTGCGTGGCCGCCCAGAACGCCTACACGCGCACCGACGACCTCTCGGCGGCAGTGCTGGTCGCCGACGGGCTCGACGACCCGGAGCTGGTGACATGGTTCGACGGCCACCTCGCCTGAGGTGGCCGTCGAATCGGGCTCAGCGCGTGCGGCCGCGACGTTCCATGAGCCGCAACAGCATCGGCGTGAAGATCAGCTGCATCGCCAGGTCCATCTTCCCGCCGGGACACACGATCGTGTTCGGGCGCGACATGAACGAGTCGTGCAGCATCGACAGCAGATACGGGAAGTCGATGCCGTGCGGGTCGGCGAACCGGATCACCAGCATCGACTCATCTGGCGTCGGAATGGTCCGGGCCACGAAGGGATTCGATGTGTCGACCACGGGAACCCGCTGGAAGTTCACATGGGTGCGGGAGAACTGCGGGCACATGAAATTCACGTAGTCGTGCATGCGGCGCAGGATCGTCTCGGTCACCGCCTCGGTGGAGTAGCCGCGCTTGTCCTTGTCGCGGTGCAGCTTCTGGGTCCACTCGAGGTTGATCACCGGCACCACCCCGATGAGCAGGTCCGCGTACTGTGCCACGTCGACCTGTTCGTTGGCGACCGCCCCGTGTAGACCCTCGTAGAACAGCAGGTCGGTGCCGGGGCGCAGGTCCTCCCACGGTGTGAAGGTGCCGGGTTCCTGGTCGTAGGGCGCCGCTTCCTCCTTGTCGTGCAGGTACTTTCGCACCCGGCCCGTACCGGTCTCGCCGTAGCCGCGGAACAGCTTCTCGAGGTCTTCGAACAGGTTGGCCTCCGCGCCGAAATGGCTGAAGGTGTGGTCACCGTCCGACAGCGCTCGCGCCAGCTCCTCCTTCATGCCGGCCCGGTCGAACCTGTGGAAGCTGTCGCCCTCGACGTACGCGGCGTCGATGCCTTCCCTGCGGAAGATCGAATCGAACGTGCGCATCACCGACGTTGTTCCGGCACCGGATGACCCGGTGATGGCGACGACAGGGTGCTTGGCGGACATGAATCTCCTCCTCAGGTGGTGGAACGGTAGAGACCGCGGAGACCGAACAGCGGACTCCACTGGCCGTCGGGCTCCTCGGCCGCGTCGGCGTGGTATCTCACGATGCGCGCTACCTCGTCGCGGGAACCGAAAATGAACGCGATCCGCTGGTGCAGTTCGGTGGGGGCGACGTCGAGGATGCGCTCGCGACCGGTCGAGGCCAGGCCGCCGGCCTGCTCGATCAGAAAGGCGATGGGGTTGGCCTCGTAGAGCAGCCGCAGTCTGCCCTCCTTGGCCGGGTCCTTCGAGTCGCGCGGGTACAGGAACACCCCGCCCCGGGTCAGGATGCGGTGGGTTTCGACCACCAGCGACGCCACCCAGCGCATGTTGAAGTCCTTCTCGCGCGGACCCGTCGCGCCCGCCAGGCATTCGTCGATGTAGCGGCGCACGGCCGGTTCCCAGAATCGACGGTTGGAACTGTTGACCGCGTACTCCGAGGTGGACTCCGACAGCCGCAGGTTCTGCCCGGTCAGGAAGAACTCGCCCAGTTCGGGATCGAGAGTGAAGGCGTGCACGCCGGTGCCGACGGTGAGCACGAGTTGCGTCGCGGGGCCGTAGATCGCGTAACCCGCGGCGACCTGCTCGGTGCCGGGCTGCAGGAAGTCCACCGTCGTCGCGTCGATGCCGGGGTTCGGGGCGCGCAGAATCGAAAAGATGCTGCCCACAGCGACATTCACGTCGATATTGGACGAACCGTCGAGCGGATCGAACGCCAGCAGGTATTTGCCGCGCGGATAGTCGGGCGGGATCGCATACGGGTCGTCGAGCTCCTCCGACACCATTCCCGCCAGCTGGCCGCCCCATTCGTTGGCGCGCAGGAACAGCTCGTTGGCGACCACGTCGAGCTTCTGCTGCTGCTCACCCTGCACGTTCACCACACCGGCGCCGCCGAGGACGCCGGTGAGCGCACCGGAGGCGATGCGCTTGGAGATCGCCTTGCAGGCCAGCGCGACGTCGAGGATCAGGGAATTGAGCTCACCGCTGGAACCGGGATGGCGCCTGCGCTCTTCGATGAGGAATTGGGTCAACGTCGTGCGATCGGTCAGCATCTTTCGAGGACACCACCGCACCCCCCGGGCGGACATCCACCCGGGGGGTGAATCGCGGGGGTGGTTACCGCGATTCGTCGCGTCAGAAGGCCGGGACGGCTTGCGCGACCGTTGCCTCCTCGGACGTGTGCCGCTTGCGCAGCACGGTGACGCCGACGACCAGGGCCGCGGCGAGCAGTCCGGCCGCGACCGTGAACGCCAGCCGGTATCCGCTGGTCAGAGCGGCAGCGTCGGACGCTCCGGCCACCAGTTCGGTGCCGGTCCGTGCGGCGGCGAGGGTGGACAACACCGCGACGCCGATCGCCATGCCGACCTGCTGGGTGGTGTTGAACAGCCCCGAGGCCAGGCCGGCGTCGTCGGCGTCGGCGCCCGACATGCCCAGCGCGGTGAGTGCGGGCAGCACCAGCCCGCCACCGGAGACGGCCACCATCACCGGCAGCACGTCGGTGAGGTAGCCAGCATCGACCGGAAGCCGCGTCAGCCACGACATCCCGGCCAGCAACAGGGACAGACCCGCGATGAGCACGGCCCGCTCACCGAAGCGGGTGATCAGCCGGGCAGAGGCGAACAGCGACACCCCGCCGATGGCGACGGCGGCGGGCAGCATGGCCAGGCCGGTCTGCACGGCGTTGTAGCCCAGCACCTTCTGCAGGTAGAGCGCGACGATGATCTGGAAGGCGAACATGGCCGCGAGAGTGAGCATCTGAACCACATTGGCGCCGGAGACCGTGCGGGAGCGAAAGATTCGCAACGGCAGCAGCGGGTTGGTCGCGGTGGCCTGACGGAGGACGAAGGCCGCGAGCAGTGCGGCGGCGAGTGCGCCGAGGCCGAGAGTGTGCGCCGAGACCCAGCCGTAGCGTTCGACTTCGACGACGGTGTAGATGCCGAGCATCAGACCGACGGTAACCAGGGCCGCACCCAGCACATCGGCACCGGCGGACCAGCCGAGGCCGCGGTCGGCGGGCAGCGCTCGCACCGCCACCAGCACGGTCAGCACGCCGATCGGCACGTTGATCAGGAAGATCCAGTGCCAGTTCAGCGCGTCGGTGAGCACGCCGCCGAGCACCTGTCCGATCGAGGCGCCCGCGGCGCCCGTGAAGCTGAAAACACCGATGGCCGTTGCCCGTTGGCGGGGTTCGGTGAAGATCGTCACCAGGATACCGAGGACCACCGAGGCGGCGATCGCGCTGCCGACGCCCTGCAGGAATCGGGCCCCGACCAGCACGGCGGGGGTGGTCGCGACGCCTGCCAGCACCGAGGCCGCGGTGAAGACGACGGTGCCGGTGATGAACATCGTCTTGCGGCCGATCAGGTCGCCGAGGCGTCCCGCCAGCAGGAGCAGACCGCCGAAAGCGATCAGGTAGGCGTTCACGGTCCAGCTCAGGCCGGCCGGCGAGAAGCCGAGGTCCTCCTGGATCGCCGGCATGGCGACGGTCACGATGCTGCCGTCGAGGATGGTCATCAGCATCGCGGCCGACAGCACCGCGAGAGCGGTGCGCTGGGACTTGGTCATGGGGTCATCTCCTGCTCGAAGCGAACAAGAGAGACCGTACTAGATAGTTCCGTAGCAGACAATCTATAACGGACTATTGCCTCGCGCGACGCGCGGGCGCAGCGTCGACCGCAGTCGACAGATGCCCTTCCACCAGGTGATTCAGTGCACGCAACAGGGATTCACGCTCCGCCTTCGGCAGCGAGCCGAGCGCCCCCCGATGGACGCCGTCGACGATCTCGGTACTGCGCGCGGCAAGTTCGGCACCGGCCGGAGTCACCGAGATGATGCGCGCGCGACGGTCGGCACTCGACGGCTTCCGTTCGGCCAGACCCGCTTTCTCCAGCGCGTCGACGGTGACGACCATGGTCGTCTTGTCCATATCGCCGAGTTCGGCGAGCTGAGCCTGGGTGCGCTCGGCCTCCAGCGCGTGGACCAGCACGCAGTGCATGCGGGCCGTGAGCCCGATCTCGGCCAGCGCCGCTGCCATCTGCGTACGCAGGACGTGGCTGGTCCGGTCCAGCAGGAAGGACAGGTCGGGTTCGGCGCGCGTGGTCGCCAGAGCGGTCATACCGCTCATTATAGTTTTGTCATAGATAATCCGCATACATCCATAAGTCGGGGAATGTTATCGGACTGCGGTCCGTTTAGATGGGGACCACATCCCGAAGAGAGGTTCACATGGAACTGGGGCTCACCACCTTCGCCGAGCTGTACCCGACCGGCGACCGGCCCGCGCCGACCGCCGCCGAGCGGCTGCGCCAGGTGGTCGACGAGGCCGTCGCGACCGAGGCCGCCGGGCTCGATGTGTACGGCGTGGGTGAACATCATCGCCGGGATTTCGCCGCGTCCTCCCCCGCTGTCGTCCTGGCCGCCGCGGCCGCCAGGACCGAGCGCATCCAGTTGACCAGCGCGGTGACCGTGCTCAGCTCCGACGACCCGGTGCGCGTGTACCAGGACTTCGCCACGCTCGACGGGCTGTCGAACGGGCGCGCGGAGTTGATGGCGGGGCGCGGTTCGTTCACGGAGTCGTTCCCGCTGTTCGGCTACGACCTGTCCGATTACGACGCGCTCTTCGAAGAGAAGCTGGCACTGCTGCTGCGGGTGCGCGAGGAAGGCCCGGTCACGTGGACCGGGCGATTCCGGGCACCGCTGCACGACGCCACGGTGTATCCGCGCACCGATGATCGACCGCTGCCGGTGTGGATCGCGGTCGGCGGCAGTCCCGAATCGGTGATCCGCGCCGGGCTGCTGGGTCTACCGCTCGCCCTCGCGATCATCGGCGGTCAGCCGGCACGGTTCAAGCCGCTGGTCGAGCTGTATCACCGGGCGCTGACCGAAGGCGGCCACGAGAAGCAGCCCGTCGCGGTGCACGCGCACGGGTATGTCGCCGACACCGACGCCCAGGCAGTCGCCGAGTTCTACCAGCCCTACGCCGGGGCGATGTCGGTTATCGGCCGGGAGCGCGGCTGGGGACCGATGACGCGCGAACAGTTCGACGCGCTGCGTTCGCAGAGCGGTTCCCTGTTCGTCGGCACCCCCGACTACGTGGCAGGCAAGATCGCCGAGGTCCGCGACACCCTCGGCCTCGACCGCTTCATGCTGCACACCAGCGTCGGGACGCTGCCGCCCGAGCAGGTGCTGCACAGCATCGAACTGCTGGGCACGAAGGTGGCCCCGCAGGTGCGGTGAGCAGGGTCTATTCGAGCGCCGGGCCGACGCCGGTGGTCCGGGCGGCCCGGCGTTCTCGCCTTCGTCGGCGGTAACGGCTGATTCGGCTGGCGCACAGATAGACCACCCACAAACCGATGCCCAACAGGGCCGCGGCGATCACCGCGGCCAGCACCGGGAAGAACACCGCGAGGGTGAGGACGCCGCCGACCGTGAGGTCCTCGGCGGTGCTCACCGCGATATTGGTGACCGGTTCCGGCGAGGTGTTGATCGCCATCCGGGTGCCCGCTTTGACGATATGACTGAGCAGGGCGGTCGTGCCACCCACCGCCGCGGCGAACATCGTGGGCAGTGAATCGTCCTGCCCCGCGATCAGTGCCGACACGACCGCGCCCGACGCGGGCCGCACCACCGTGTGCACCGCGTCCCAGAACGAGTCGAGGTACGGGATCTTGTCCGCCACCGCCTCGATCAGGAACAGCACCCCGGCGGCGACGAGCACATCGGTGCGCAGCAGCCCCGGCGGCACATCGCCGGCCCACCCGATCCGACCGAACAACCCCAGCAGAAACACCACCGCGTACGCGTTGATACCGCTGGCCCAGCCCGCGGTGAAGATCAGAGGGAGCACCGACACCCGCTCAGACTAAGCCCGCCTGCCGACACCGCGCGGCAAGGACGTGCAGCGGCGATATCTAGCATCGCTAGATAAGCTAGCGATCAACTGTTACCTTTGCTCCATCATCTAGCGCTGCTATATATCGAGGAAGGAAAGCCGAAATGCTCATCGTCACCGGCCAGATCATCGCCACCGCCGCCGTGCTCGCCAATGCCGTCGTCTACGGCACCGATGTCTGCGCGGCCGTGATCATGCGGTCGGTGTACCGCAAACTCGATGACGCGACCGTCACCATCAGCGCGGGGTGGGGCCACTACTACGGCGACCGGCGCATGCCGGTGGTCGGTGCGGGCGGTGTGATCACCGCGGTGCTCACCCTGCTCATCGCACTGCTGGCCGGACAGATCGGCGCCGCGGTCGCGGCGGGGATCGCGGTGGCGGCACTGCTCACCTGGCTCGCCCTCTACGTCCGCATCGCCAAGCCGATCAATGCCAGGCAGACCGCCGCCGCCCAGAGCGGCGTCATTCCGGCCGATGCCCGTGCGCTGCAGGACAAGTGGGACAGCATCCTGAAGTACCGCGTCACCCTCCAGTTCGTCGCCATCGCCGGACTGTGCGCCGCGCTGATCCTGTTCTGATATCGAATTCACCGAGGAGAATCCGTCATGAGTTTCACCAGCAATGAACAGCAGTTCCTCGCGGAGGCCGGGATCGGCCGGCTGGCCACGGTGTCGCCCGACGGCATTGTGCAGAACAACCCGACCGGCTATCGGGTGAACGCCGACGGCACGATCGATATCGGGGGTATGCGGATGCGCGGCAGCCGGAAATACCGCAATGTCGAAGCGGGCAGCCGGGTCTCGTTCGTCATCGACCAACAGGTTTCCTGGGAGCCGTACGTGATTCGCGGCATCGAGGTACGCGGCACCGCCGAAGCGCTCGACGACGAGCAGCCACCGTTCGAACACCAGGAACGCGCGATCATCCGAATTCACCCCGAGCGGATCATCTCCTGGGGCATCGACGGCGGATCCTTCGACTTCACCAGTCGCGCCGCCGAATAGAGGAGGCTCGGCTCATCATCAGCAACTTGCCTCGACAAGTCGAAACACAGGAATATCAGCCCCTACGGCAGTCATCCGAGTAACGTTTTCGATCACCCGGCGATTTCTCAGACAACATCGATTCAGGAGGTTCGACATGCTTTCTGTGAAGAGACTCGCCGCCGGTGCCATCGTTGCCACCGCCACCGCTTCCGCCGTCATCGTCGGTGGCGGTGTGGCCCAGGCCGACGTTCCGGTGTGGCAGGCCAACTGTCACGTTTACAACATCTTCAACACCGGCGGAATGGCCAATTGCGAACTGCCGACCTGGCACCAGGTGAAACTCACCTGCGTCGCGTGGCCGGTCCCGTTCGTCTACTGGAAGTACGGCCCCGCGCAATACGGACAGAACCAGTCGTGGGCCAGCTGCGACTCGCTCAACGCCCTGGTGGGCATCGAGGTCATTCAGGCGTAAACCACGCACCGCGATCGAGCAGCACCCCACTCGCCCCGTTGTTACCGTGGATTCATGGTCAGTGCGGCATCCACCCGGCGACACGAACAGCTCCGTGACTTCCTGCGATCGCGGCGGGAGCGGATCGGACCGGGCGAGGTGGGTCTGCCGGTAGCGGGGCGACGGCGAACCCCCGGGCTACGGCGCGAAGAAGTCGCGATGCTGGCCGGGGTGAGATGTCGGTTACACACTCCATCGATCCAGAGGGCGGGAGGGAGACAACAACGTTGCCGCTCCCATCTGTGGATCAGTCGTCGACCACATCGCTACCACCGAGTCGGTCGGAGCATCCTGAAATGCCGATGTGCGCGCCCCTTCGGTGGACCGCGATGCTCAAGAAGTGCGGTGCCGAGTATCGAGGAAGAACAGAAGCGCAGAACCCTTCCGGCTTGGGTGTGTGGCCTCGGCATCCGAACGAATGATCGGCTGTCCCTGCCGATCCAGGGACTCAGTGATTGACGACCCGACCGCATCCGGGTTGTTGCCGACGATCAGTCGCGGTAGTAGGAAGATCTCTCCATGCATGTCTTCGCGAGTTCGCGCACCTTCGAGGTCTGGCAATGGGGCCCGGGGCACACTGGGCTATTGCTACGCAGCTGGAGCGGCGCCAACGACGAGCCTCGCATCGAAGTTCTGTTCAAACCGGCCGACTTCGTATGCCTGCCAAACAGGTTGACCGGCGTCGACATCGCCATGGTGACCGACGGTGACGTGTGGACAACCGTCCCGAGAGTGGTCGGACGCGATCTGAAGCAGCGGGAGAACCTGTTCGTTGTGACGTCCGAAGAAATGTCGGGTTGGGTGGTCGGAGGCTCAGTAAATGGCCGCACTGGCCCTGAATCCGGCTCCCGCGAGCCGATGTTCGACGGATGGGAGGCCCGAGACCCGATCAGGGACCTCTTCACCACTAACACCGCCCCACACTGACGGTCGGCTAGAACGCACTATTCTGCCGCATACCGTGCTGACCGACCCGGCCAGCGCGGAGCCCCGGAAGGGCAAGCGGCCGGGCCGGGCAGACTACCGTCCAACGCCTGCAACAGCCGGATGGCATGAGCCCCTGGGCGGTCAGAATTCCAACTGGTCATCGAGTCGACCGATGATCGCGCGAAGCTCGCGCGCGCTGCGGGGTGACATCGCTGAGATCACGATGTCGAGCAGGTCGCGGGCCTCCACCGGACTGCCACAACAGAAGTCGTGCACATCCCCGAACTCGTAGTAATGCCGCAGCTCACGGGTCGGACGGCGAACGTGGTTCTTCCACAAACGAACTGCATTGCCGACATCCCCTGTCCGCAGGTAGTTCCGGGTGCGCTCGAGGCGAGCGATCTCGGAACTCGCTGACGACGACAGTCCGTTGATAGCGGAGGCGGCGCCTTGGGGGCGGGGCCTCAACGCAGCGGCGGCCCGGACCTCGGATGGGCGGTTACGCGGCATGGGCCTTTCGGCTGGAGATCATGTCGAACATGATGCCACGATACGAACCTGGCGAACGTAGTCAATTGCCGCCTACCGCGAGTCCGGCCAGCCTCTCCGACACTTGCAATGCCAGCTGCGCGCAGCCTTGATCGACTGACCGGCTCGGTGGTGGGACTGAGCGAGGAATTCTGAGGTGTTCTTTGCGTTGCTCAGTCGACGTGAAGTACGTAGCGTGCACACCTGGCTGGGGTGAGATGTCGGTTACACAGTCCTTGAGGGCGCAGCCGAGTCCGGTAACACCAGGCCGGGATTCGGCGAACCAGTTGCAGTAGCTGCGAGTGCCGGAGTGCGGAGGTCAAGAGAACCCACACGGGCTTGCACCAGGTGGATAGCGGCTGTGACGGAAACCTGGTGTGGCTATATCGAAGCGACTTCGTCGTAGAAGGTGGAGGGTACTGCCTGGCGGGAGACCTCAGCGCGGACAGGCGCGAGCAATTGCTCAAATCCTCGACGGGGAGCCACACGGGCCAAGGCCCAGTCGCCTGTGCTGTGTTGACGGTTCTTCGAATCCTCATACAAATGACTAAGGGCTCTGTCGAGGCGGGTGGCGGCCAGCGCAGCCTTCGGAGTGCCATAGATCCAGACACAGCTGAGCGCGTTGTGCCACACGTGGCTGTCGGCCGCGAGAACGCGATCGTCTGCTGTGTTTGCCAGGGCGATCTGTTGGATGGTGTCGTAGCTGGTACGGAAAGCGGCAGCGAGCTGCTGGTAACTGTCGGCGCGCTTATCCCGCCGCCAGCGGGTTGCTTCGGTGCGATGGTCCCAGAGGCGGCCGATCACGATGCCGAGGACGGCAGCGCACGCTGCCAGTAGCGCGGCAGTCATCAGGAGCCCCGTCGCTGTTCGGTGATCGCGGCCGAGTCGTGCCCGGTTGTCGGGAGTATCTGTGCAGAGTGGAACACTCTTACAGGGGCCGGGGGAAGGTCGAGCTCCCTACGCGCCGCGTTGACGAACTGTTCGAAAACAGCCCCTGCTGGCTGGCGCGCCTGCTCCCACTCGGCGCGGTCTTGAATCTGCCGGTCGGTTGCGGCGGAGAACAAGACCCCGAGTGCTTCGTCGAGATCAGTGACCGCGATGACGACGTCAGTCGACCCGTGGAGCCACACGGCGGCTACCGCGCTGTCCCAGGCCGCGAACCCGCCCGAACGGGTGTGCTCGATCAGGGCTTGAAACGCTGCTGCGTCGGTATCGGTCAGGGCGACTACACGAATCGCTTCGTAGGTGGCTTGGAACTGTTCGATGACGCGCTGATAGCTGGCGGTCTTCTGATCGCGGCGCCAGCGAGTCGATTCGGATCGTATATCCCACAGCCGCCCGATCATGACGCCGACCAAGCCGGCCAACGCGGCGAAAAATGCTGCCGTCATTGCTCCCCCAACTGACCCCCGCTGCGCGCGGGATCAGGGCTAGTCTACGGCCATCGTGCAGCATTGCCAGGCGGCATTCGCCAGGAAGCGTTCTGCACCAACGGTTCTCACTCTTCGACGAGCGCAGCCTCGATCTAAGCATGGCGATCGTTCAGGAGCCACAACCAGGGCAGGCACACCCGTCCCGCCGGGCTGCCCCGAGCGAGCGGGCGCAGCTAGCGCATTTCCGCAGCTCAGGCGATAGGTGGTGTAGAGGCCGTACCACTCTCCGGGGTAAGATGTAGTTTATACACTCCTCAATTGCCCGAATGCGGCGAAGGCGACCTCGTCATCACAGGAACGGCAGCGATCGCGGATTCCGTAGAGGCTCAAGCAAATCCGATGGTGTGCGTTTACGGGGCGGTCCACGTTCCAGGTCGGTGTCGAACTGTACGATCCTGCAGAGATCCAGTCTGGGATCTGCACGAGGAATTCAGTGAGGGCGAATGCGGTACATCACGACAGCACGGCAAGCCGAAGAAAATGCGGCCCAAGTGCTTCGGGATATGGGATTTCGGGATGCAACCGCTACGCCGGTAGGTCCAGATGGTGGAATAGATGTCGTTGCCAACGGTGCGATCGCGCAGGTGAAGTGGCAAAGTGCCCAGGTGGGTCGGCCCGAAGTCCAGCGTCTTTTCGGTGCCCGCGGCAACCACTACAGTACGAGGCTGTTCTTCTTTGCGGCATCCGGCTACTCGAACGGCGCTATCGAGTACGCCGACGAGCATGCTATCTGCCTGTACACATACGACCCACTAGGGGTAGTGAGCGCGAAAAACCCTGTGGCCCAAGCCTTCTCGCTGACGGCGAGACACACACCCGCTCCAACCACCGCCGGACGCCCGAATGTGGCCAAGGTGTCGTCCTCGCCGCCGCTCGCGCGAACATCTCGGCTGGTCAAGCCCAACAATCCGGATATCGATGACCCGCAGGCGCGCCAAGAACTTGCCCATTCTTTCCTCCTCAAGAACATTCCCGATGCGAAGCTATACCGGTTGGTGAGCACCGAAGCCGGGATCGCTATGGTCGCGCCAGCGCCCTCCCAGATGCCAAAAGGTTCGCTTGGCCTGTCCAAAGAGCCAGCTCGGCGGCCAACGTGGATCTGGCGGCATGTCGCGTGTGGGCGAGGAATATGGACCACCATAGACGAGGCGAGCGCGATGCAGGGACAACTTCGCGCTGGTGTCCAGGGGCTGCTTCGGTTCGTTGACGGCATGCCGCGTTGGGATGACCTAAATCGGCTTCCACTCCCATCCGCCTTCGTCATGGAAGCGGCACACAATGCCTTCGTGAAGCGATACCCGGCCGTGACTGACTACGACGTATCTTCCCAGTGGCTCGTAGTGAGATTCGAGCACAACGGAGTTCTGCTGCTCCGCGCGACAGCGAACGACAAAGCCAGCTGACAAATCGGCGTGCGTTCATGGGCTTTGGACCCAGCCGACCGGGTGTGCAGGACACCGGCGCGCTAGGCGGATGTCGGCGTCCTGGCGGTCCACGGAGACAGCACCGGCGAGAATCCGAATCGCTGCCGGGGCGGTGCTGTTCGGTCTGGGCTGAAGTGGGTATCGCGGTCCGGGCTGGCGGTCTACGTTGAGGAGCTGCAGTCGCCATCCTGCAGTCCACGGGGCCATTCCGGGGAGGCCAGTTTTGATCGACATCACTTCGAGCGCCACACGAACGGGCGTTCAGACCGATCGGTAGTGCTGTAGTCATTGTGGTTAGGTCGCTCCGGTCATCCGCGGCCCTACTAGATGGAGTGCGGAGGCGGTACCACTCACCGGGGTGAGATGTTCGTTACACATCCCCTAGCTGCCCACCTGCGGGGAGGCATCTCTGCCATCTCTTGCCACAGCCGCCCGCCTCTTCTCCCATCTTGTCACTCCGTCGTCGACACCACGCCTGCAATGCCGTACCAACCTTGGCGTCGAAGAAACAAGATTCGAGTTAGAAGACCTTGCGGTGACGATTCCGGTGGAAATGTAAAAATCGACCGAGCGGTATTCTACTGCCGCAGCGACTAATCAGGTCATCTCTCTCCAGAAAATCTAGGATGTCGACCGAACTCGCTAGTAACTGGACGAGTGCTGGTATCACCGACTACCGTGATGACCGTCCTGGAGTCGGAGCGCTTGTATCGCATATTACTGGAGCGTTATGCAGATCGTTCAGTTTTCTGTAAATAACTTTCGAAACCTCGCGGATGTTCAGCTTGAACTGCGACCGGGGACTGTTATTGTAGGCGAAAATAGGGCCGGCAAGAGCAACTTGTTGCACGCCCTGCGCTTGATTCTTGATGGCAGTCTCTCCTATGCGGATCGCCAACTAGCGCGTGAGGATTTTTGGGAAGGGCTCTCAAATGGTGCTGATGACTGGGATCCCATGGCGGCCGGCTGCGTCATCGAAGCATCCATTGACATTGTCGAATTTGAAAGCGACCCGAAACTTGCGGCCGCTCTAGGTGATGCGCTTCTAATAGCTGAACCTATGCGTGCCCGGCTCACTTATCGCTTTGCGCCTGTAGATACTGGCGGCACAATGAAGGCGAAGTACCGTGGCGCGGTTTACGGAGGCGAAGAACTGGATAAGCCGATCTCGTCGGATGTCCGGTCGACACTGCATATGGTATTTCTGCACGCGTTGCGCGATGTAGAGTCCGACATTAAGAACTGGCGGCGATCGCCATTGCGCGCACTGTTGCTGGAAGCGGCGGCCGCAGCGGATGACGAGGATCTAGGCGAAGTACGCTCTGCCATGCACGAAGCGAATGAGAAGCTGAATGGCCTGGAGGTAATTCATGATCTTGGAAAATCGATCAGTAATCGCCTGGTCGATATGGTTGGCGACGCGCAAGCAATCGAGACAGAACTGGCAGTGGCACCGGATGATCCACTCCGCCTAATTCGAGGTATGCGGCTTTTCGTTGACGGGGACGCTCATCGAGCGCTGGGAAGCACAAGCCTTGGCACGCTCAATATTATTTATCTGACATTGCAGCAACTTGGCCTGGACTCTCGGATCGTCGGCGATTCTGAAATCGCCCACGTAGTAATGGCGATAGAGGAGCCCGAAGCTCATCTACACCCTCATTTACAGCGACTTGTTTTCCGCCGATTGTTTGCTGATCGAGATCGTCCGAGTACCGTGCTTGTAACTACTCAGTCACCACAGATCGCCAGCGTCGCAGATCCGCGTAACCTGGTGGTTTTGCGTAATATGGATGGTGGAGTTGTTGCGGCACAGGCTCATCACGCCAACCTCTCTTCAGCCGAGTGGGACGATATTGCCCGCTATCTCGATGCCACTCGTGCGGAGCTGGTTTTTGCACGCAAAGTACTACTGGTCGAAGGATTTGCCGAGCAACTGCTCGTACCGAAGCTCGCACTCTCTCTCGGGATCGATCTGGATAAACAGGGCATCACGATTTGCGCCGTTCATGGTACTCATTTTTCATCTTATATCCAGTTCTGTCAAGCTATTGGCCTCCCGTGGGCGGTTATCACGGACGGAGACATCGATCTGACGACGCCGTATCAGGGCGCAACTCGTGCAGCGGAGTTGGCCACTCTCATTGCGCCGGGCGTCGATCCACAGAAATGCGGAATATTTGTCGGAGACAACACCTTTGAACATGACCTGATTGCCTCTGTAGCCGACAATATCGACCCCAGTTTCGACACTCTTAGGGAACTATGCAAAAATCCATCGGTCAAGGTGATCGACTCCTGGGGTGGAAAAGATCCCGGCCACGCTGCCTTCATGACTATGATTACCAACGCTGGAGGCAAGGGGCGTTATTCGCAAAGACTCGCATTGCGTGAGCTCCGTCCACCCCTCTACATTTCTAACGCCCTGCACTATCTGGCGGGCCTGTGAACGCCCTTTCTGAGTCGATTAAGGACCTTCGAACCAACAAACGCCAGTGGGAAGCATTCTCGACCGAGGGGCATTGCGTAGTTCTCGCACCCCCTGGCAGCGGCAAGACGAAGTTGCTGACCACCCGTATGGCTTACGACCTTGCTAACAATATTCACCGTCCCCATGGAGCGGCCTGCATTACACTAACTAATGCCGCTGCGGACGAACTTCGGCGGCGTGTCGAGCGTCTCGGTATCGAGGGCCGCTTGAATCTGTTTATAGGAACAGTGCACAGCTTTATATTGCGTAGGATTATCGAGCCCTTTGCAATGGCTGTCGGTCGACCAGATCTGGCGGACATCACAATTGCCAGCAAGCAAACGTGCGACTCGCTCCTGCGAGAGGCTATCTCGGAGGTATTCCCGCATACAGACGCCCGATTGGTGAAATCGACTATTGAATTCAATCGGCAACGTATGGCAAGCGATGAAGAATGGTCTAGAGCTGGTATCCAAGTGCTTGATGCCGCGAATGTCTACGAAAATAAGTTGGCGCAACGCAACCTACATGACTTCAGTGGTATTATCGCCACCGCAGTACACCTTGTTGAAGAGTATCCGGCCATCAGGAGAATTCTAACGTCACAATATCCCCGCCTTTACATTGACGAGTATCAAGATCTTGCACCTGGCCTGGATCGGATGGTAAAGGCGCTGTGTTTCGACTACGTCAATAGCTCAGATATTTTTGCGGTCGGCGATCCGGACCAGGCACTTTTCGGATTCACGGGTACGCGACCAGAACTGCTGAACGAGCTCGCGTCACGAAGTGATATCGCCCGTGTCGAGTTAACTCACAATTATCGGTGTGGCACAGAAATTATTCGCGTCGCCAATCTGATGCGTGCTGGACGCAGTCCTATTACGGGGGACAGGGCGGGTGGCCGTGCAACAGCTATTCAATGCCCCGGCGGCCTCCCAGACCAATACAGGCATGTCATCGAAGCGGCCAATGATGCGAGACGACGTGGCGTGCCACTTCATGAGATCGCGGTATTGTGCGCAACGAGGGCACATTGCCTCGAAGTGACGAGTTCACTTAGGAAGGCGGGGACCAGTGCCTTCTTCAGGGACACCTCCGAATATCGGCTAACTACAGTTACTGGCTTCATCGAGGCTGCGTCAGCTTGGGCGGTTCTGGGTCGAGAGCTGAGTGGCTACCGTCTTGGTGATTTACTTCGCCGATGGCGTCTAATACTGGGCGCAAGATGGACCCGCGCCCACAACAGCACCCTTACAAAATTCCTCATGGACTGTGCCGCGCGAGCCAACGAGCAAGCGATAGTTGTCGTTAGCGAGCTCACGACTTTTGGGCTAGAGGATGCGCTTAAACGCGTCGCATTGGCTGAAGATGCATTAGAGGTCGAGAGAATGTCCGAGACTATACAAGGCCTGTCACTGATAGAGCTAGCCGAGCGCGCACGTAAAACGGACCGCGTTGAGGTCACGACGATGACGTCCAGTAAAGGGTTAGAGTTTGATGTCGTATTTATAGTTGGTGCAGATGAGCAGAACATGCCGAGCTACCTCTCAAAAACGGCATCCCAACTGGCCGAGGACCGCCGGAAGTTCTATGTTTCGATTACACGTGCTCGGGACGAGTTGCGAATTTTCTATTCCAGATTCGTCATTACCAACAACGGGCGCAGAATTAACGTCGAACCTAGTCGCTACCTCAAGGAAGTCCACCTTATACCGCAGTGACACTCGGCTTCAAAGGACATGATTTCCGCCGAGCATCTACGGAAGTATTGGAAACCCGGCAGGCTGCCTCGCTCCGGCGAGCCAGCCTGCCGGCTCAGTACGTTTCCATTTATGGCCGATCGGCGGTGATAAATGATCGTCACTGCGTCGGTCGGCAGCCAGCAAGCGCGCTGCTGACTGCAGAACTCCGATGATGGTGCGTAAGCCCCGCCAGGAGCGCGAGCGACTTTGATGGCGTTGCGCGAATGTGTCCGCAGTACCAACTGTATAGAGTATGGAGGCGGAACCGCTCGCCGGGGTCGGGGTGTCTTGGTACACCTGGTTGGAGCAGGGGCGTGACATCAGGGTGTCGGGGGAGGTGCTCGACGCGGTGGCGGGGGTGTTGCGGTTGAGTGCGGCCGAGCGGACGCATCTGTATGTGCTGGCCGGGCTCAATCCGCCGGTGGCGCGGGGGTCCGCGGTGGAGGTGACCGCGGAGATTCGGGCGCTCATCGATGGGTGGGTGCGTGGACCCGCGGTAGTGCGGGATCGGTACTGGAACATCGTGGCGTTCAACGTGCTCGCGGGGCGGGTGTTCGGGTGTGACGATGGCGAGCCGCACAATTGCCTGGTCACGTTCTTCACCAGTCCTCGTTATCGCGAGCTGCCCGACCTGTGGTCCGATGCCGCACCGGGTGTGGTCGCCGCCTATCGCGCGGACGCGGCCCTCGTCCCGCACGACGACGAATTCCAGCGCGTAGCAAGCGAACTCGCTGCTGCCGAGCCGGAGTTCGCCGAGCTCTGGGAGCGACACGATGTCGGTGCGCCTGTGCAAGCCGTGAACGCCCTGCACCACCCGGAGGCCGGGGATCTCTACTTCGACGCCACCACGCTCACCGTCGCCGACCATCCCCACTGGTCACTGGTGCTCTACAACCCGAAACCGAACACCGACACCGCCGACCGCCTGGCTGCCCTCCCCCGACTGCGCCTCTCCGAATCCGCGTAGCGATCCGGTGCGGGTGCGGAACCCGGATCGGCGCGACAGTGCCGACCGTCCCGCAGTACCGTCGATCCTGGTGGTGGCACACCCCTGATAACTGCGCACTGCCTGCTCGGGCTGCCACCCGCCAGGCTGAGTTCATGACGCACAACGGTTCTCGATTCGATGGCAAGACCGCGCTGATCACGGGCGGTAGTAGTGGGATGGGGTTGGCTACCGCGCATCGTCTGATCGCGGAGGGGGCTCGGGTCGTGGTGACCGGACGCGACAAGAAGCGCCTCGACGCGTCGGTCGCCGAGCTCGGTGGGCAGGCGCACGGAATCGCCGGTGATGCCACCGATCTCGACGATCTCGACGATCTCGCCGCGGCGGTGGCCGACCGCTTCGGACACCTCGATCTCCTGTTCGCCAATGCGGGCATCGGCTCGTTCCAGACGATCGAGCAGGTCACCGGCGAGCTCTTCGATCAGGTGATCGGCAGCAACCTCAAGGGCGCCTTCTTCACCATTCAGAAGGTTCTGCCGCTGCTCCCCGACCACGCCTCGATCGTCATCAATGCCTCCTTCGGCCTGCACCTCGGGGTCTCGGGCTCTGCCCTCTACTCCGCGAGCAAAGCGGCCGTCCACAACCTGACCCGCGCTCTCGCCGCGGAATTGGCGCCACGGCGAATCCGGGTGAACGCGGTCAGCCCCGGCTACATCGACACCCCGGCCTTCCGCGCGGAGCTCTCCGAATCCGCTCGGCAGGGGGTCGCGGCCCT
Organism: Nocardia sp. NPDC056541; assembly: GCF_042794235.1. NCBI lineage: Bacteria > Bacillati > Actinomycetota > Actinomycetes > Mycobacteriales > Nocardiaceae > Nocardia > Nocardia sp. NPDC056541. Next base: position 185,082 of record NZ_JBHTUD010000010.1, on the reverse strand, counting down.
GTCCCCCGCGGGTCGCGTCGGCACCGCAGAAGACGTCGCCGCCGCCGTCGTCTTCCTGGCTTCGGCCGACGCCGCCTTCGTCAACGGCCACGACCTGCGCGTGGACGGTGGCCTCACCGCAATCGGCGCATCGGCGCTGGTGTAGGCCGGCTCAGCGCAGCGCGGCGCGTCCACGTATGCGGCCGAGCACCACCAGCACCACCAGTGTGACCACGACCAGGACCGTGGTTCCGGCCGCGGCGTCGAAGACTTCGCCGCGGTCGGTCTGCGCGAAGATGCTGACGGGCAACGTCTTCCAGGTGGCGGGGTAGACCATGATGGTCGCGCCGAGCTCGCCCATGGACAGGGAGACCGCCAGGCCCGCTGCCGCGCCGAGAGCGGGCAACAGCAAGGGCAGGGTGATCTGGCAGAGGACGCGAACAGGGCCCGCGCCAAGGGATTGCGCGGCCTGCCGGTAGGCGGGGTCGAGCCGATCGAGAGCGGCGGAGACGGCGCTGAAGGCGTAGGCCAGAACCAGGACCGCATGGGCGACGATGACGATCCATTTGGTCCCGCCCAGGAGCACCGGGCGTTCGTTGAAGGCGATGAGGACGCCGAGACCGACCGCTACCGACGGGACGGCGACCGGGAGGTGGAAGACGGCGTCGGTGAGACGGCGCAACCAGGTGGGCGCCGCTCGGGAGGCCAGAGCGGCCCAGGTGCCGAGGACGAGGGAGATCGCGCCGGCGAGCAGGGCGGTTTGCAGGCTCACCGAGAGGCTCGCCGCCTGCTCACCGCTGAGCGCGTTGCCGATATTGGTGAAGCCGAGGTCCGACGGCAGTGGGCCGGTCCAGCTGCCTGCCAGGGCGGCGGCGATCACGGTGGCGATCGGGGCGACGAAGACCACCGCGACCACCAGCCCGAACACGCCGAGTACCAGCGCTTTTCCGCGAGAAGTCCAGACGAGCACGATCATTGCTCCTTCGGGCGGGCGATGAACCGGGCGAACACGAACCGGTAGACGAGGTAGAGGCCCAGCGAGAGCAGCACCTGCACCGAGGCCAGCACCGCCGCACCGGGCAGGTCGAAGGTGACGATGCCCCGGGTGTAGATCAGCGCGGGCAGCGTGATGACGCCCTTGGCGCCGGTGAACAACACGATGCCGAATTCGTTGAGCGTGAGCAGCAGCACCAGCGACCCGCCCGCCGCGAGCGCGGGCCACGCCTCGGGCAGTACCACCTGCCGCAGCACCCGCCACGGCGAAGCGCCGAGACTCGCTGCCACATCGAGCTGTTCCCGGGGCAGCTGCGCGAACGCGGCCAGCACCGGGCGCACCACGAACGGGGTGAAGTAGGTGATCTCGGCCAGGATCACACCGAGCGGGGTCGTCAGAAAGTCGATGACCGGTGTGGTGGCGCCGGTCAATTCGGCGATCAGGGCGTTCACTGCGCCCGCCGTCCCGTAGAGGAAGGTGAAGGCGAGGGTGATCAGGAACGAGGGCAACGTCAGGATCGTGTCGATGAGCCTGCCGACCAGACCGGATCCAGGAAACGGCACGAAGGCCAGCACGATCGCCAGGAACGTGCCGAGCACCAGACACCCCGCCGTGGCACACACGGCGATGGAAACGGTGCGCCACAACGCTTCCCGGAACGCTTCGGAGCCGAGTACCGATGTCCACACCTCGGTGCCGCGCCCGGTCGGCGTCCGGGTGGACTCGGTGAGCACCCGCAGAATCGGATACCCCGCGATCCCGAGCACCACGAGCACGGGCGGCAAGGTCCACAGGATCGGCAACCACGACCGGCGAGGTGCGCGATCTTTCGATGGCGGCGACGCGTCGGGCCGATCGAGAACGACAGCGCTCACGACAGCACCTCGCTGATGCCCCGTTCGGCTACGAGCGCTTTCATGGCTGATCCTCTGCGCGCACGGAACTGCCTGCCGTAGTGGCTGTCTCGCCGATCGCACGAGGGATGAGCACACCCGCCGGGTCCGGAAGCTTCACCCCGACAACGGCACCGGCCTCGGTCGTGAAGTGCCCCGACACATCGGCCGCGAGCGTGCCGGGTAGCCCGTCGACCGACAGCTCGACCCTGGTCGTGGCACCACGCCATACCGAGGTCGACACAGTGGCGCGCAAGGCGTCCCGCTCGCCGGGTGTGCCGACGGTGATCGTGTGCGGGCGGATACACAGCAGCGCGTCGTCGTCGGGCGCCCACTCCGCCGGTCCCACACCGGGTTGCGGTGCCTGGGCGCGCAGGGTGTTGGTGCCCGCGGTGACCAGGGCTGCGGTGCCGCTGACGTGGTTGACGGTGCAGGGCACCAGGTTCGCGCCGCCGAGGAACCCCGCGGTGAAGTCGGTGGGCGGGCGCTGCCACAGGTTTTCGGCCGTGTCGATGTCGACGAGGCGGGCATCGCGCATCACCGCGATCCGATCCGCCAGCGCCAGCGCCTCGGCCTGGTCATGGGTCACGTACAGCATCGCGGTGTCGGGCAGCGCTTTGCGCAACGCCTGCAACTCGCCGAGCATCGAATGGCGCAATTGCGCGTCGAGCGCGGCGAGCGGCTCGTCCAGCAGCAGGACGCTGGGCTTGATGGCCAGCGCACGGGCGATCGCCACCCGCTGCTGCTGGCCACCGGACAACTCACGGGGGAGCCGCTGCGCGTAGTTGCCCATGCCGACCATGTCGAGCGCCTCGGCGACCCGTGCGGCGATCTCCGCCCGCGGCACCCGATGCGATTTCAGGCCGAACGCCACATTGCTGTGCACGCTCATGTGCGGGAATAACGCATAGGACTGCACGACGACACCGATCCCACGCTTGGCGGGCGAGAGATCGGTGACGTCGCGGCCCGCCAGGCGGACCGCGCCCGCGGTGGGCCGGACGAAACCGGCCAGCGCCTTGAGCGCGGTCGACTTGCCCGAACCACTCGGGCCGAGGAGCGCGACAGTCTCACCGACGGCGACGCGCAGGGTGAAATCGGCCAGCGCGACCGCGGCCTTGCGGCCGCGGCCGTAGCTGACCCCGACCCGGTCGAACACGATCGCGGGTTCGGTGGTGGCCGCCACGGACATGGCGGATCTCATCTGGAGGTCACCGTCGGACATCGTCAACTCCCTTGTGTCACAGCCGCAGTCAGCTGCCGGTTGCCTTCTGGTACGCCGCGACGTCGGCGTCCAGCTCGGTGAGCACCTTGTTCCAGTCGACCGGGACCACCTCGACACCGGTCATGGCGGCGGCCGGACCACCGTCGGCCGGGGCAGGCACATCGGTGCGGGGCGACACGGCGAACGCCTCGGGGCCCAGTTTCGCCTGCGCGGCCGGGGCCATCAGGAAGCTCATCAGCTTGGTGGCGTCGTCCTTGTGCGGCGCGCCCTTGGCCAGACCCATCATGTACGGGACGGCCACGGTGGAACGCTTGCCTGCGGCGGCCGGGAAGAAGACGGTGAACTTGGAGCCCTTCTCCTTCACCGTGGTCAGGTTCATCTGCACGTCGCCGTTGGCGATGAGCAGCTCACCCTTGTCGACCTTGGCCTGCAGTTTGCCGGTCGAGGACGACGGGCCGACGTTGTTGGCCTGCAACGCGGCCAGGTAGTCGAGGGCGGCCTGCTTGCCTCGCAGCTGCTGCAGCAGCACCAGCACCGCGGTGCCGTCACCGGCCTGGCCGGGAGTGGAGTACTGCAGCTTGCCCTTGTACTCCGGCTTCAGCAGGTCTTCCCAGGTGAGCGCCGAAGCATCGACCGCGGGGTTGGCGATGAAGCACAGGAAGTTGTTGGCCAGGGTCACATAGCTGCCCTCGGCGTCCTTGGCCGCGGCGGGTACAGCGGCGGTGTCGATACCGCTGGGCTGCAGCAGACCCGACTGCTTGGCCTTCTGGATGAACGGGGGCAGCGTAACGACGACGTCGGCCTGCGGGTTGGACTGTTCCTTGTCGACCCGGTTCACGACCTCGCCGGAGCCCGCCTCAACCAGGTTGACCGCGATACCGGTCTCCTTGGTGAACGCGTCGAACTGGGACTTGTACCAGCCGCCGACACCGTCGGCGGAGTACACGGTGACGGTCTTGCCGTCCGCGGATTCGGTACCGGTGCCACCGCAGGCGCCGGTGAACGCGACGGCGGTGACGCCGGCCAGCAGCAGCGCGACCTTGGACAGGCGGCGCGCGGTGAGGGAAGTACGCACGATGACAGCAACTTTCGTCTCAGATGTCGGGGGAATCGCAGGGGCGGGTGGATCGGAGGGCGACGCCGCGGCGAATACCGCGACGGCAGGTTCGTGAGCGAGCAGCGGCTCTCAGTGCGCGAGCACCAGCTCTCAATGCGCGAGCACCAGCGCCGGGAACTCGGCGACCGACGCCACGACGTGGGTGGCGCCGGCGGCGCGCAGCTGCTCGGCGGTGTGCGCGCCGGTGAGGGTGCCCGCGACGATGCCCGCGCCTGCGGCCAGGCCGGTGGCGATATCGCTGGTGGTGTCACCGAGCACGGCGATCCGGTCGACGGCGTCGACGCCCAGGCGCAGCGCGGCGGCCAGCACCATGTCGGGGTAGGGGCGGCCGCGTCCGGCGTCGGACGGTGCGAGGGTGAGGTCGACCAGGTCGGCCCAGCCCAGCGCGGCGAGGAGTTTGTCCTGCGTGCTCCGGCTGAATCCGGTGGTCAGCGCGACCCGGACACCGGCCGCACGCAGTGCGGTGATCGCGTCCACCGCACCGGGAATCGGCGCGATATCGGCCTCGTCGACCAGTGCTTCGTAGGCGGTTTCGAAGGCGCGGTTGGCATGGTGGGCAGCGGCCTCGTCGCCGTCGAGCAGCGCGCGGAACACCTCGATCTTGGACTGGCCCATGGTGTCGACCACGTAGCGGCGGGCCTGTTCCCGGCGCGGGCCCTCGGGCTCGATCCCGGCGGTGGTAGCGGCACTCTCGAAGGCGCGCAACACCAGCCCGCCGTCGGCGACGGTGGTGCCTGCCATATCGAGGGCGGCGAGCTGAATCTTGTTGTTCGACACAGGTGTTCCTCACAGTCCGATCTGGTCGGCGGTCTGTTCGCCGATGGCGGGGCCGAGCGTCATACCGCGACCGCCGGGGCCGGTGACGACCCAGACGTTGGTATCGGCGCGCACCCGGGTGACGACGGCTCCGGGGTCGACGCTCTGGCTGTAGACGCCCGCCCAGCGCCGCACGATCGGCGGCAGCTTGCGGCCGAGCAATTCCTCGGTCACCTCGGTGAGGTGGTCATAGGGTGCTTCGTCGACGTCGAAGGCGAAAGGCTCGACATATTCGTGGGTGTCGCCGATGGTCAGGCCACCGTGCAGGCGCTGCACGCACAGCAGCTGCATCTTGTGCTCGGCGGCGGTCGCGGTCTGCGATTGCTCGGCGGCCAGCGAATCCAGCTGCGGGCCCGCGAAACCCGGGTAGTAGCGGAAGCTGTCGCCGTCGGCGATCGCGGTGGTGAGCGGTTCGCCCAGCGGGGCGGTCTGCATCATCTGCAGCCGCACGCGGCGCACCGGCAGTTCGCCCGCCAGCTCACGAGTGAGCCCCGAGTGAGCGGCGCCGGGGCAGTGGACGACCAGGTCGGCCTCGTGGCGGCGACCGTGATCGTCGACGACCACCGCGCCGGAACCGGTGTCGAGGACCGCGCGGGCCTCGGTGCCCTCATGAAAGGTGTAGCGATCGGAGGCAGCCATGTGGGCGCGCAGCGCGGGCAGCGCTTGCCGCGACTCCACGGCGGCATCGGTCGAGCAGTGCAGGCCCGCAAGGTATTTGCCGCGCACCGCCGGGTTGATCGCGCGCACCTGGTCGGGGTCGAGCAGGGTGAAGCCACGGGCATCGGCGGAGTCGCCGGCAGCCGCGGCCTCGGCGACAGCGAGTTCGGCGGGGGTACGCACCAGCGTGATCGAACCGGCGGGCCGGAAGCCGACGCCGGCCACCCGGCCGCCGATCTCCTCCCACAGCTCGCGCGAACGCAGCGTCAGCTCCAGCTCGTTCGCCGACCGGCCCGAGACCCAGACCAGGCCGAAGTTGCGGACCGTCGCGCCGCGGGCTTCGCGCTCGCGTTCGAGGTGCACGACCTCGTGTCCACGGGCTATCGCCGCCCAGGCGTGGGCGGTGCCGAGGATCCCTCCACCGATGATGACCAATCGCATGCCACCGATAGTGGCAAATGGTCTAGACCGATAGGTGTGGGCCGCGAGAACGGCAAGTTAATTTTTGGTATAGACCAATCCGGGTAGGGTGGACAGCATGGATTCGCCGCAGACGACCCGAGTTCCGAAGGTGTTCCTGGTTCGCACCGAAATCGATCTGCTGCTGGCCGATCTCACCGAGGGCGACCCGGTGCCCTCCGAACGCGACCTCGCCACCCGCTTCGGCGTCGCCCGCGAGACCGTGCGACAGGCACTGCGAGAACTGCTGGTGGAAGGCAGGATTCGCCGTCAGGGCCGCGGCACGGTGATCTCCCGCCCCAAACTCACGCAGCCACTGTCGCTGCGCTCCTATACCGAGGGCGCGATCAGCCTCGGCCGCACCCCCGGCCGCATCCTGGTGGCCTGGGAAGACGTCGCCGCGGACGCGGCGACGGCCACCGACCTCGAGGTGGAGCCGGGCACCGAGGTGATGCACCTGGAGCGGGTACTGCTCGCCGACGGTGAACGTGTCGGACTGGAGAGCACCTACCTGCCGCTGCACCGCTTCGCCGCCTTGCGCGGCAGCTATGACCCCACCACTTCGCTGTACGCCGCGATCCGCGCCACCGGCGTCGAACTCGCCGGTGCGCGCGAACGCATCGAAACCGTACTCGCCGCCCCGCGAGAGGCGGGTCTACTCGAATGCACCACCGCACTACCGATGTTGCTGCTGCACCGGCGCAGTGTCGACGCCGACGGCGCACCCATCGAACGGGTGCGCTCGCTCTACCGTGGCGACCGCATCGCCTTCGAGGCGAGACTGTCACCGGAGCCGGCGTAGCCCCTCACTGCTCGGGCAGCCGCCGCCGCCCACCGGCCACATCGGTGACCAGATCTGTGTAACCATCCACAAGCTCGGCAAGGTGGTACCAGTGCTTGTGGGTGTTGTCACTTCGCGCGCCGTCGATGTCGATCGCCTGATTGGCATCCACCCAGCTACGCGCCATCCGGTCGACGACCGCACCGAGACTTTCGGTGTGCAGCGAGGCGCCGTTGCGATGCAACGGGATCTCCTGGACACACCAGTCGTTGATATCGTCGACGAGTTCACTTCGACGGCAATCGATCTCGGCGATCAATGCCGTATCACGCACCTGCCCCCGCCGTTCGTGCAGTTCAGCGAGTGCGTGCGCTGACCGCAACAATTCGCGATCTTGAAATCGCCGCCCCTGAAATGCGCACAACAATTGCGGAGCGGTGGGCAGTATGCCCATCACCGGCGCGCTCATCGCACGGCCCCGAATTCACCCGACACCCAAGATTTGTCTACCAACATGATTGGCTCTCGATTCGGTTATCCCGGTCATCTGTTTGGATTGTTCGCAACCAGGCTAACTGGATCATGCTCGCTCAGAAGGCGAAACGCAAGATTGCGTTATCACTCCTGCAGTAAAGCCGCCCTGACAGAACTTGGAGTCACATGCGCAGCGCCGCACGGTCTTCCGGCGCGCCTCGCGGACTCGCCGAACACCATGGCAGGCCCTATGCCGCTGTCTTCGCCGAACGCGTGACACAGCGGCCTTGCAGCGCAATAATGCGTTTCATGGCAGGCAAGCGCACGACCCTGACCGTCCGGCTCCGCAGGCTCGCGGCCATGTTGCGCGAGTTGCGCGAAAGCGCCCAGCTGAGCAAGGAAGACGTCAGCGCGCGAACCGGAATCAACGTCACCACGCTGTACCGGATCGAAATGGCGCAGGCGCGCCCACAACGTCGCACTCTCGGCGCCATGCTCGACCTGTATCAGGTCGACGACAAAATGCGCGAGGAAGCGCTCAGCTTGCTGACCGACGCGTTGAAACCCGGCATGTCGCGACCTTACGAAGGCGCGGTGTCGGAGGTGTATGCGAATTACATCAACTTCGAGGCGGAAGCGTTGTCGGCCAGGCAATACCAGACCTCGACGGTGCCCGGCCTGCTGCAGACCTTCGAGTACGCCGCCGCCGTGATCGACACCTCGATGCCACGCCTGGATGCCTCGGTGATGGAGAGCCGGGCGCAGGCGCGCATGGATCGCGCCATCAACCTGACCAAGGACGACCCGCTGGAATTGTGGGTGGTGATGGACGAGGCGGCGATCCGCAGGGTGGTCGGTGGACCCGCGACGATGGCAGGCCAGCTCGACCGGCTGCTCGACGAGACCAAGCGCAAGAACGTGATCCTGCAGGTACTTCCGTTCGACGCGGGCGCGCACCCCGGCATGGCGGGCTCGTTCACGCTGCTCGACTTCCGCAATCCCGTCGACCCCGAACTGGTGTACGTGGAGAGTATGTCCGTGCACGATCTGGTCGAGGGGCACTCGGAGATCCGGCGATTCGGCGTGATCTTCGACCAGCTGCGGGCGATGGCGTTGAGTCCCCGCGATTCGGCCAAGCTGATCACCGAGGCACGGGACGCGATCACCCGGTCCGCGTCCGCTCAGTAGCGGCTGGCCCGGCGGAAACCGATCGCGGCCGGTAGGGCGAAAATCGCGATCGCGCCGAGCGACCACGCCAGGGTGGCCAGCAGCGGGCCACGCACCGGCCCGCCGAGCGAGAGGCCGCGCATGGTGTCGATGGCGTGCGTGAGCGGGTTGTGCTCCACGATCGGGCGCGCCCAACCGGGATAGGCGGCGAGCGGGACGAATCCGGTGCTGAAGAACATCAGCAACGACGAGCCCAGCGAAACAACCTCCACCAGTGCGGCTCCAGCCGTGTACACCGCCAGTGCGGTAACCATCGTCGCGAAGCCGAGTCCGTACAGCACCGGGATGGCGAACAGGGCGATCGCGGCGGGCAGGCCCTGGGTGAAGCGGAATCCGAGCGCGATGCCGACCGCGAAGATCACCATGGTGCACACCAGGATCCGGACGCCTTCGGCCAGGACGCGCGACAGCAGACCCGAGGCGCGATGGACCGGCAGTACCCAGAATCGGGACAGCAGTCCCTCGTCGCGCTCGCGGCCCAGGGTGACCGCTCCGGCCAGGGAACCCGACATCACCCCGACCAGTGCGACCATCGGGACCGACCCGTAGAGGGCGTCGGCGCCCGCGAACGACGACACCTGTTTGCCCAGTACGGCATTGAGCATCACCAGCAACAACGCGGGGAAGAGCAGGGCCTGCATCACGGTCAACGGGTCTCGACCCCAGCGAGTCAGCAGCCGCCGGGTCTGGATCACGGTCTGCGGTAGCAGCATTCGCAGCGACTCGCTGTGCCGCGCGAGGGCGGGCAGGGGAAGGGTTGTCATGCGGCCCGCCGGGCGGCATGGCGCCAGGACAGACCGCCGCAGACCACCAGGATGCCGAGCGCCCAGGCCAGACCGGGGCCCAGGGTCGCGAGGTCGACGGTGCCCGCGTCACCGGTGGAATCGCCCGCCAGCGCGCGCAGGCCGTCGACGAACTGGGAGACGGGCTGATTGCGGGCGAAACCCTGGATCCAGCCGGGAAATTGGCTCGCGGGCGCGAAGCCGGTGGACACCATGCCGAAGATCAGCTGGGGCAGGACGAGGATCTGGGTGGTGGCCTCGGGACTGGCGGACACGCTGCCGAGCAGATCGGCGCCGCAGCTCAGGGACGTCGCGATCAGCAGCGAGAACGCGAGGAAGCCGACTGTGTGCCACCAGCTTCCGTAGAACCGGAACCCGATGACGGCGCCGCAGACGAGCGCGGCGCCGACCGCGATCACCGCGCGGTGGGCGGCCGCGGTGATCCTGGCCGCGAACGGGACCCAGCGTGGCATCGGCAGGGTCGCGAACCGGACGTCGAGGCCGTCACGGGCATCGGTGGCCGCACGGAACGCGGCCGAGATGGCGCAGAACGCCACGGCCTGCATGACGATCATCGGCATCAGGAACTGGGCATAGCTGCTCAGGCCGTGCCCGTAGACGGTCATCACGAGGTTGAGCGGGACGTAGAAACCGAGGGTGAACACCGCGGGGGCGAGCAGGGCGGTGAGGATCTCACCGGTGCGCCATGCCGGACGGATCAGCCGTCGCGCGAGCACCCACCACTGAGTGAACGCCACCGTCGGCGCGCGGTCGGGCGTGAGCTCGTCGGCGGTCGGCACGCCCCCATCGTGGTCGATGCGCGCGGTGGTGCCGGGGAACCCGGTCAGCATGTCGTGCGCGCGGAGGGCGGGGCGGTCGCGAGGATGCGGGCGATTTCGGGGAGGACGTCGGGTGCGGTGAGGTCGCGCGGGGTGGCGTCGAGGACGAAGCCGGTGACCGCACCCTCGACGTAGGGGCGCCACCGGCGAACTGTGGCACCGGGGTCGAGGCGATCGGTGCCGCCGGGCTCCCGGCCCGGGATGCACACGGTGAGGTCGCCGAGGAGCCACGAGGGCCGGTGTCCGGCCACCATGCGTGCGGCTGTGGCGCTCAGGTCGGCCAGTCGGTCGAGATCGTCGCCGGTGACGTCGATCGTTCCCGCCATGGCGGCATTGATCGCCGCGGCGGTGTCGTCGGAGGTCGGGGTTGTCGAGCCTTCCGCAGCTGCGTCGAAGGCCGGGCTGTCGACACCGAGCAGCGAGGCGATACGGTCGGCCGGCAGCGGCGCCGGGGCGGAGGCCTCGGGGTCGGTGGCGAGAACGACGACACGGACTCGCTCGCCTGCCGCACGGAGCCGAACCGCGACTTCGTGGGCGACGAAACCCCCTGCGGACCAACCGAGTAGCTGGTACGGGCCGTGCGGGGCGATGCGGCGGATCTCGGCGAGACAGCGGGTGGCGTAGTCGCGGATCGTGCGCGGTTCGGCGCTCGCCTGCAGACCGTAGATCGGGACGCGAGGATCGAGGTGGGCGACCAGGCCCGCATAGTTCCAGGCCAGGACCGCTTCCCCGGCCAGGCAGAACAGCGGTGTGCCGTCGACATAGGCGCTGTGCGGGCGGATCGGCAGCACCATCGCCGTTGCCGCGGAATCGGCACGCTCGCCGACGGGCGGCTCCGTCGAACAGGAATCGGGCCGACCAGCCGTCCACCCGCAGGCGGACGGCAGGTCGGCCGGATCGTCAACGGTGCTCACAACACATGATACGTCGCACGAAACCCCCAGCAGCCCAATACTTTCGGGGGCTTCCGCCACAGACCGACCGCGCATCCGAACTCCTTCGCCGACCCGACCACAGATGGTGTGAGTTCCACTGTCGCGCGGGACGGCCCCGACCCCAACCCTCCCCGGGGCCCGGTCTCGCCCACCCAGGTGGCGGTGAATCCACCCTTGGTGTCAATAGGTGTTCGCGGGCAGGCTGCGTGCGCCGGACCACAGATCGTCGATCAAGCGCTCATAGCTGTCGGCGAGGTCGTCGAGGCGGACCCATTCGTCGTAGAAGACCGACTCGGGGGCGCCGGCCAGGCCGACGAACGCCTGGGAACAGTGCTTGGCCAGGCGATCGACCAGGCCGCCGAGGGTTTCGCAGTGTTCGTCCGCCGCGGCGTGCGGAACGGGGGCGGCGAGGATCACCCAGCGGTCGATCGCGCGCATCAGCTGGGCCCGGCGCCGGTCGATGCGCTCGGACTCGCTCAGTGGGGAGCGCTCGCGCAACTGGTGCAGCAGCGCCAGCTCCCCGGCGGCATCGAGGATGGGGTGGTCATCGTGTGGCAAACCACGGAACGCCGCGAGGAGCACGTCCCGGCCGGGCAGCATCGCCTCTCGTGCCGCGTGCCGCATTTCACCGCTCCCCCGCCGAACCGACGACGTCAACGTGCGAAATCTTCATCTGGCACACCTCCGGCTCGGGCACGGCACCCCGGCGGGGGTGCCATCGCGTGCGGACGGAACACGCCGGGTGGACACCGATCGCATCCACCCGGCAACCATTCCGCCACCACTGTCCCCTACAACGGCCCGTCGGCGGAAGCGAATCGGCACCGGACATCCAAATTGTCCGCTTCGCCGCCCCTTGTCCGCCGCGCCCCCAGGCCCGCTTACTGCACGCGCAGACTGCCGAAGAGGCCGTCTTTCTCGTCTTCGGGACCCGCCGTGAAGTAGAGGGCGTTCGCGTCGCCCAGGCTTTCGCCGTTGCCGAACATCAACGCCCACAGACCCGCGATCTCGACCGGCTTCGCCTCACCGTCGCGCAGATAGTCGACGAAGGTGCCGGTGGTGTCGTCGTAGGCGAGGACCCGGCCGAGGCCACCGAAGTTGCCGATCAGCAGTTTGCCCGACAGCGCGCCGAAGTTCGACGGCGCGATCGCCACACCCCACGGCGCGTTGAGCCTGCCGCCGTCGTCGATGATGCGCACCAGCTTGCCCGCCCCGTCGAACTCGGCGACCTTGCCCTTGTCGGGCTTGCCGTGGGAGTCCTTGTCCTGGTCGGCGTCGAGCGAGGCTTCCTCGGCCTTGTCGAAGGCTTTCGGGTCGTTCTCCTCGGGCTGCGTCACGGCATAGGACACGAACACCCGGCTGCCCAGGGTGGTGATGTTGAACGGCGCGGGATCGCCTGGCTTGGCCTTCTTGCCCTTCTCGGGCGAGGACGCGTCGATCACCTCACCGGTGGCGAACGGGTTGGCGAAACCGGTGGTCGCGACCGGCTGCCAGAACTTGTCGAAGGTGCGAACCTGCGGGTCGGCACCGAAATCGGCGGCCAGCAGCTTGTCACCCGAGGGCGCCAGCGCGATTCCGAAGAAGGCCATGCCCGCAGCGGAACCGTCGAACACCTGGTTCGCGCCGCCGTCGCGGCGCACGATCGCGCCGTCGGGGGCCTGTTCGGTCCAGGCCGAGATCTTGCCCGAGTCGGTGGCGAAGATGAAGCGCGAGGAACCGCCGAGCGGGATCGGCACACCGTCCACATCGACCCACTGGTCGCGCACCGCGAACAGATCCGAGGTGATCGGCGCCGGGTTGAACACGACGCCGGTGACCTTGCCGATGCTCTTGTCGGAGGTATCGGCATCGGCGCCGGGGACGCCGACGAGCTTGAGCTGGTCCTGGGTCAGCTTCTGCAGCTTGGGATCCGAGGACGACTGCACGTCACCGAGGAACTGGAACGACTTGCCGCCCGCGCCGACCCAGAAATGCCCACCCGCGCCCTTCGGCCGATCGGCCAGTCCCCAGGCGTTGACCATGCCGGGCAGCGTGAACTGGGCGTGATAGGAGTCCTTGTCGGCGGCCAGGTTGGTCTGGCCGTAGCGGTTGCCGTCCAGCGCGGCCACATCGTCGCTCGAGGGCTCGGTGTTCGAGCACGCCACGGCGAGCAACACTGCCGCGCCGAGTACCGCACCACGCACCAGCCCGGACCGCACCCCGCGGGCGCCCCTCACATGTCCGTTCACGTTCTTGTCCTTTCGACCTTCCGCCGGACGGCGTTCAGGCGAGGCTGACCTTATCGTGGCTGATGCGGCGGTGTGCCGTGACCGTCGCAGGAAGCACAGGGCTACGCTGTCGGCCGTGGTCGAACCTTCCCCCAACATCGCCCCGCATCCCGACATCGCCGCCCTGGCACCACTACTCGGCACCTGGCGCGGTCGGGGCAGCGGCGAATACCCGACCATCGAATCCTTCGACTACGTCGAGGAGATCACCTTCGGGCACCTGGGCCGACCGTTCCTCACCTACAAGCAGCGCACCAAGGCCGGCTCCGACGGCAGGCCGCTGCACGCGGAGACCGGCTACCTGCGCAGTCCGGCGCCGGGCCGGGTCGAATTGATACTCGCCCATCCGACCGGAATCACCGAGATCTGCGAGGGCACGATCACCGAAACGGTGGACGGAATTCGTCTGGAATTGAACTCCACGAATATCGGTCTGAGCGAATCAGCAAAGCCGGTTACCGCCGTCGGACGCTCATTCCATGTCACCGGCGACACCATCGAGTACACGCTACGAATGGCGGCGGTCGGCGAATCTTTGCAGCATCACCTAGCGGCAACGCTGCAACGCGGCTGAGTCACACGCAATTCGGCAAGTTACCCGAGCATGACCTTTGATCAGCGCATTTGCCGGATCGAAACCGATAATTCACCTTTTCATCACGGCCCGGTAGCAGTTGTGTTCGAACACGCCCGCACATAGGGCAACAATTGTGTGTCGCTTGCTGCCGTCGCCTGTTGCCGAAGTAACCGCCGTTCTACGGTGGTGCATCAGCTAATCCTCAGACAATCGAACGACCTGCCCCGCGAACACGTCGAAACCCTGAATGAGGGAGACGAACCATGAGGCGTTCTACTTTGATCTTGACCACGGCGGGGATGATCCTCGGCGGCGCGGCCGCCATCGACGTCCTCGACAGCGCGGCCACCGCCGCACCCGAGCCCGTTGTCAGCTACAACGTGCTGCACGACACAGCGACATCCCACACCGACAGCACATCGCTCGCGGTGGTGCGGGGTCTGCTGGCGACCGAGAACGCCGACTGACCCGACACCATCACGAATCCCGTACGGCCCGCAGGCCCGTTCGACGGCGCGATCAGTAGCCGGCGGGTAGTGCGGCGAACATATCCCGGGTGACAGCCACCGCGTTGTCGGAACTGCCACCCTTCACCAGCAGCGTCGCGAAGGCGATATCCCCGCGATAGCCGATGAACCACGAGTGCGATCCACCGTCGACCTCGGCCTCGCCGGTCTTGCCGTAGACCTCACCTTGATCCCTGATGCGTTCGGCCGTGCCACCCGTGACCACCATGCGCATCATCGAACGCAGCCCCTCGACCACCTCCGGCGCGATCGCGGGCCGATCGCCGGTGATCTCGGTGGGCCTGCCCGCGATCAGATACGGCACCGGCGCGGCACCATGGGCGACCGTCGCGGCCATCACGGCCATGCCGAACGGGCTCACCACCACTCGGCCCTGGCCGATGCCGTCTTCGGCGCGCTGGACGAGCCCCTCGGCCTTCGGCACAGACCCGGACACGGTCGGTAGACCTTCGACCTTGTAGTCCTGGCCCACGCCGAGACGCGCCGCGGCCTCGGTGAGCGCGTCAGGTTCGAGCTTGCTGGCCAGCCTGGCGAAGGTGGTGTTGCACGAGCGTTCGTAGGCGGTGGCCATCGGCACTTCACCGACGGTGAACATGTTGTAGTTGGGGATGGTGCGCTCGCCGATGATGGTGCTGCTCGGACAGGCCAGCACGGTGTCGGGCGTGGCCAGCCCGGAGGCCATCGCCGCCGACGCCGTCACCGTCTTGAAGATCGAGCCCGGCGGGTACTGACCGCTGGTGGCCACCGGCCCGTCGCGGTCGGCGAACTTGTTCTGGGCCACCGCGAGGATCGCACCGGTCGACGGGCGCAGCACCACCATCATCGCCTGCTCGGCGCGCAGGTCGACCGCGTGCTGGGCGGAATTCTGCACGAACCGATCGATGCTCAGCGCGAACGACGGCGCGGGTTCGGCCGCTTCCTCGTGCAGCACATCGAGGTCGGCGCCGTCGGCATTGCGGGTGACCACGCTCCAGCCCGCCTTGCCGTCGACCTCGGCGATCACCGTCTTGCGGACCTGGGTGAGCAGGTCGGGCGCGAATTTGCGGTCGGTGGGCACCATGTCCCACTCCTGGGTCAGGGTCACGCCGGGCAGGCCGATCAGTTCGCCGCCGATGGTCTCGGCCTCGTACTCGTTGAGCAGGATCACGGTGTGCGCGCCGTCGGTCTTGCGCGCCGCGGTGAGGATGGACTGCGGGGTGTAGGCGACGGGGTCGATACGGCTCAGCGCCGCGGCGAGCGCACCGGCGACGCGGCTGGGGTCGGGGGCGTCGGCCACGGTGAACTTCACCCGCGAGATCTTGCCGGGGACCAGCACATCGCTGCCCGCGGCCTCGTTCACCCTGGCGCGCGGCGCGGGTCGGGTGCGCAACTCCATACTCTGGGTGTCACCCAGTTTGGGGTGGATGTCGGCGGAGCTCCAGCGGACCAGCCAGCGCCCGTCACTGCGGCCCATCTGCAATTCGCCGGAATAGGTCCACTGCCGACCCTTCGGCAGGGTCCACTCGTAGGTGTAGTCGACCGTCGCGGTGTCACCGTTGACGCGCGCGTCGCCGGTGCGGATCGACAGCTTCTCCGCCTGCAACGCCTGCCACGTCGAAGTCAGTGCCGCCGCGGCCTTCTCGGGTGCGGTGGTGAGCGCCGCGGCCGCGGGGAGATCGTGTTCGGCGAACGCCTCGGCGAAGGCGTCGGCGGCGGGCACCGGCCCCTGGGCACCGGAAGAACAGGCCGTCGCCGCGACAGCGAGGGCGGCCACCGCGCACGTGGTGAGCATCCGTGTCCTCATCGGCACCGATGGTAGCGGCGAAAAGCCCTCCGACCTCGGCGCCACGCGCCAAAGTTTCAGTCCAGCAAGACGGTTGCGAAGGTAGCGATCTGACGGAATCCCACCCGGCTGTAGGCGCGGCGGGCGACGCGGTTGTAGTCGTTGACGTAGAGGCTCGCCGTACGGCCCGTTGCCACAACAGCATTGGCGACCGAGGCGGTCCCGGCGGTCCCCACACCCGCACCCCGGAATTCGGGATGCACCCACACGCCTTGGATCTGGCCGGTGCGTCGCGACAGCGCGCCGATCTCGGCCTTGTAGACGACCTCACCGTCCTCGAAACGTGCCCAGGCCCTACCGGATTCGATGAGATTCTTGATCCGCCTCCGATAGCCGCGCCCACCGTCACCCGTGCGCGGGTCGATGCCGACCTCTTCGATGAACATCGCGATCGCGGCGGTCAAATAGCGGTCGATCTCGTCGGGCCGCACGCGGCGCACTCCCCCGTCGGCGCGCGCGGCGGCCGGCCTGGCCAGTGCCAGCAGGGGCTGATCGGCGCGCAGTTCCCTGGCCGGGCCCCAGGCCGGGAGCAACATCTCCCACAGCGGGAGCGCGAGTTCCTGCCTGCCGACCACCGAGGAACACACCCGCGGCCAGCGGCCTGCCCGATCGGCGAACGCGCGCAATGCCTGCTGGTCACCGCGCAGCGGCACCAGATTGGCGCCGGAGAAACACAGGGAGTCGGCCGGCCCGCCGCGGCTCCACAGCTCACCGGCACCGGTCCGGGAGTCGATCCCGAATTCCTGCACCCGGGCCGCGATCATGCACGACGCCACCGGGTCGGCGTCGAGGACGCGCAGCACCTCACCGACATCTCGCACGGCCACCGGGCGCGCGGGAGCGGTTTTGGACCGTCGCGTCGGCTCCAGCAGACTCCGCACGGCACAAGCCTGCCACGAAAGCACGCCGAGCGGTACGGGTCCGCCGAATCCGGCGGATGACTGTGCGGAGGCCGGTTCAGCTCACAGAGACAACGGGCTCAGTGCCCGGCTCCGCGTCCATCTGTTCGGCGATGCGCATCGCCTCTTCGATCAGGGTCTCCACGATCAAATGCTCGGGCACGGTCTTGATGACCTCACCCTTGACGAAGATCTGCCCCTTGCCGTTACCGGAGGCGACACCGAGGTCGGCTTCGCGCGCCTCGCCGGGCCCGTTCACGACACAGCCCATCACCGCGACGCGCAGCGGCACCTCCAGGCCGTCCAGACCGGCGGCGACCGCGTCGGCCAGGGTGTACACGTCCACCTGAGCGCGTCCGCACGATGGGCAGGACACGATCTCGAGCTTGCGCGGGCGCAGGTTCAGCGACTGCAGGATCTGGCTGCCGACCTTGATCTCCTCGGCGGGCGGGGCCGAGAGCGACACGCGGATCGTGTCGCCGATGCCCTCGCTGAGCAGCGCGCCGAAGGCCACCGCGGACTTGATCGTGCCCTGGAACGCCGGGCCCGCCTCGGTGACGCCGAGGTGCAGCGGGTAGTCGCTCTGTGCGGCGAGCTGGCGGTAGGCCTCGACCATGATCACCGGGTCGTTGTGCTTGACCGAGATCTTGATGTCGCCGAAGCCGTGCTCCTCGAACAGGCTCGCCTCCCACAGCGCCGACTCGACCAGCGCTTCGGGGGTGGCCTTGCCGTACTTCTCCAGCATCCGCTTGTCCAGCGAACCGGCGTTGACGCCGATGCGGATCGGGATGCCCGCGGCGCCCGCGGCCTTGGCCACCTCGCCGACGCGGCCGTCGAATTCCTTGATGTTGCCCGGGTTGACGCGCACCGCGGCGCAGCCCGCGTCGATGGCGGCGAAGATGTAGCGCGGCTGGAAGTGGATGTCGGCGATCACCGGGATCTGCGACTTCTTCGCGATCGTGGCGAGCGCGTCGGCGTCTTCCTGGCGCGGACAGGCCACCCGCACGATGTCGCAGCCCGAGGCGGTGAGCTCGGCGATCTGCTGCAGCGTGGCGTTGATGTCGTGGGTCTTGGTGGTGGTCATGGACTGCACCGAGATCGGCGAATCGCTACCGACGCCGACATTGCCGACCATCAGCTGGCGGGTCTTGCGCCGGGGTGCGAGAACAGCAGCGGGGGCGGCGGGCATCCCCAATCCGATTGTGCTGGTCACGTTCGGCTGCCTTCTTTCGTACGTTTCGCGGATCGACCTGGGTTGTTGATGCCGAGCTTAGTCGCGCAAGGTAACCGGGCGCCCTGTGAGGGGCACGACACCGGTCGTCTCGCCTCAGGGCAGACGGATCGGGTTGACGATATCGGCGGCCAAGGTCAGCACCATGAACGCACCACCGATCACTACCGCCACATAGGTCACCGGGAGCAGCTTCAGATAGTCGACCGGACCGGCAGGGGCCTTGCCGAGCCAGCCGCGAATCGTGTTCCGGATCTTCTCGTAGAGCACCACCGCGATATGCCCGCCGTCCAGCGGCAGCAGGGGCAGCAGGTTGAATGCTCCCAGGAAGAAGTTCAAGCTGGCCAGCACCATAATGAACATGCCCCACAGGCCACGCTCGGCGGTCTCGCCACCGATGCGGCTGGCACCGTAGACGCTGACCGGGGTCTCCGGATCGCGCTCGCCGCCGGTCACCGCTTCCCACAGCGCCGACACCTTCTGCGGCATCTTGGCGAGCGACTTCACCGTCTCGACGAAGAAATCACCGGTGAACGAGATGGTGGCGGGGATCGCCGCGATCGGGCCGTACTGCTTCGGCTCGGCGTAGTCGGGGCCGACGCCGACCGCGCTCACTTCACGACTCGCGCCTTCCTTGGGCGAGCGCATGACCCGTTCCGGAGTGACCGGGACCGTCAGCGTGGTGCCGTCGCGTTCGATCGTGTAGGTGAAAGTGCCGGTCTGCTTCTGGGTTTCGGCCTGGAACTGCGCCCAGGTGCTCACCTCGACACCGTTCACGGCCTTCACCACGTCACCACGCTGCAAACCGGCGCGCTGGGCGGGTCCGTCGCCGGTGCAGGGGGCAAGGGTCTTCTGCGGGGTCTCCTGCGCGACACAGCTCATGGTGCCCAGCGCGGTGGCAGGCGGCTGCTCGAGCTGGGGCAGACCCCAGCCGACCGCGAGGACCATCAGCAGGACGAACCCGAGCAGGAAGTTCATGCCGATGCCGCCGAACATCACGACCAGCCGCTTCCAGGTCGACTGGCGATACATCGCCCGGTCGACCTCCTCCGGTTCGAGCTCGTCGAGCGCCGTCATGCCCGCGATGTCGCAGAAGCCGCCCAGCGGCAGCGCCTTGAGCCCGTACTCGGTCTCCCCGCGACGGAACGAGAACACCTTCGGCCCGAAGCCGATGAAGTAGCGGCGCACCTTCATGCCGGTGGCCTGCGCGGCCCACATGTGCCCGCACTCGTGCAGCGCGATCGAAATCGTGATACCGAGAGCGAACAGTGCGAACCCCAGCGCGAAAACCATGTGGGCCCTTCTCTTTGGCGGCTGGCGCCGCGTGTTTTCGGCCTCGTAACCCCGAATCCGAGGGGCGATACTGCGCCTGCGGCGTTCCGTCTCGCCCCTCGGATCCGGGGCGGCCGAAAACGTGGTGGTCTCGTTGTGGTCGTCAGGTCAGGACGTTGTTTCACCGTCGATGGTCTTCGCGGCGTACTCCCGTGCCCAGCGGTCGGCCGCGAGGACGTCGTCCAGGGTATCGGGTTCGGCGTGCCAGCGGTCGGCGGCCTCTACCGCGCGGGTGACGGTGCGCACGATGGCGGGGAAGGTGATCTTGCCGTCGAGGAAAGCTTGGACCGCGACTTCGTTGGCGGCGTTGTAGACCGCGGTGACGCTGCCGCCCGCTTCGCCTGCCTGCCTGGCCAGGCGGACGGCGGGGAAGACCTCGTCGTCGACCGGCTCGAAGGTCCAGGTGGAGGCGGTACCGAAATCGCAGGCGGCGGCCGCGCCGGGGATGCGGTCGGGCCAGCCCAGCGCCAGGGCGATGGGGAGTTTCATGTCAGGGGGGCTGGCCTGGGCCAGGGTGGAGCCGTCGGTGAAGGTGACCATCGAGTGGACGATCGACTGGGGGTGGACGGTGACGTCGATCCGGTCGTAGGGCACACCGAACAGCAGGTGGGTCTCGATCAGTTCCAGGCCCTTGTTCACCAGCGAGGCCGAGTTCAGGGTGTTCATCGGGCCCATCGACCAGGTCGGGTGGGTCTTGGCCTCCGCGGGGTTCACCGATTCGAGCATCTCGGTGCTCCAGCCGCGGAACGGTCCACCCGACGCGGTGAGCACGAGGCGGTCGACCTCCTGCGCGCGACCGCCGCGCAGGCACTGGGCCAGCGCCGAGTGCTCGGAGTCGACGGGCACGATCTGGCCGGGCGCGGCCGCCCGCGTCACCAGGGAGCCGCCCGCGACCAAGGATTCCTTGTTCGCCAGCGCCAGGCGGGTGCCCGCGTGCAGGGTGGCCAGCGTGGGTTCCAGACCCAGCGAACCCACCAGCGCATTGAGCACGACATCGGCGTCGGTGCGGCGGACCAGTTCGGTCACGGCGTCGGGGCCGCCGAGTTCCAGCCCGAGCGCCTGGGCGGCGGCGGGATCGGCGACGGCGACATTGCGGGTGCCGGTGGCGGTCATCTGCTCGGCGAGCAGGGCGGGGTTGCCGCCGCGTGCGGCCAGCCCGACCACCTCGAAGCGGTCGGGGTTGGCGGCGATCACCTCGAGCGCCTGGGTACCGATCGAACCGGTACTGCCGAGAAGCAGCACCTTCACCCGATCGGTGGACGGGGAACTGTCGTGCGTGGCACGCGTTGCGGGGTGGGACACGGGCCCATTGTGGCAGGGCTGCTGGCTACGACGGACGGTCGTATGCCACGATATGCTCACTCGCCCAACCAGAACTCGAGCCCTTAGGAGCGATCGTGGCAGCCACGGACCTCGATAAAGCCAGCACCGAGCGTGCCGTCGCCACCAGCGTCGACCCCGCCGAGGTGCCCTCGGCAGCATGGGGCTGGAGCGGTGAGTCGCGCAAGACCTTCCGCATCGCGGGTTGGGTCGTCATCGTGGCCCTGCTCGGGATGACCATCGGCAACCACAAGGGTCATGTCGAGGACATCTTCCTCGTCGGCCTGGCAGGCGTGATGGCGATCATCCTGGTCGTCGATTCGCTCACCCAGCGGATGCCGAAGTAGTTCTTCGACGACACGTACGTCCCCGCCTGCGGCAATCACCATGCGCCGCAGGCGTTTTCGTGCGTCAGCGGCCGCGCCGGGCCGGTTTGCGGCCACGCGCGACCGGCTTCTTCGGCGCCGGTTTCTTGGCCGCGGGCTTCTTCACCGCGGGTTTGCGCGCGGGCGCCGTGGCGCGCTGCTCCGGTTCCGCGACCCCGCCGCGCGAGCTGTTGGCCGAGCGGCCGCGCACGATGCCGACGAACTCCTCGAGCAGATCGCTGTCGGTCCCGGCAGGCCAGGCCAGCGCGATCTCGGTGAACTCGGTGTCGCTGATCGGGCGGTAGACCAGGTCGCGGCGGTGATGCAGGCGCGCGATCGATTGCGGCATGATCGCCGCGCCGCCCACGGCGGCGACCAGGGCGAGAGTGTCGACGGCCTGATCGAGATCGGCACTGTCCTGGATCGTCTCGTCGGCCAGATCCGCCGGGCCAATCGTCTCCAGCAGTGACAGCTCGTCGTCTTTCTGCACGACCGCGACCGGCGTCTCCTGCCACAGCGCGATCGCGTTGGTCGCGGTCCGGTCGATGGGCAGCCGGACGAAGCACAGGTCGACGCGCCCCTCGCGCAGCACCGACTCCTGCTCGCCCTGCGCGACGCCGACCACCTCGAGCGGGTGGTCAGGTAGCCGCTCGCCCCAGATCCGCGCCCACTTCGACACCGTCACTCCCGGCACGAACCCCACCCGCAGGCTCGCGGGCGCGTCGGGCTTCTGCTCCCGTTCGGCCTGCTCCCGCACCCGGATCAGGTCCCTGGCACGCGCGAGCAGGGCGGTGCCGTCGTCGGTGAGCTGGGTGGGCGAAGCGCCCGGCACGAAGACGCGGGTGCCGAGCTCTTCTTCCAGCTCGATCACAGTGGCGCTGAGAGCCTGCCGGGGGATCCGCAGCGCCTTGGCGGCGCGGGCGAAGTGCAACTCCTCGGCGACCGCGACGAAACGACGCAACCGGTCGAGGTCGATAGAGTCGGCGGCGGTGACGTCGAAGTCGCTCATTCTGACCAGAATATGGCACCCGCCGATCGGGTCGACGAGCCGATCAGAGGTTGGCCAGCAGCGCGATCACACCGGCGATCACGATGACGACGACCAACAGGACCGCGTAGGCGCCCAGTGCCGATCCCCAGCCGCCCCGTTGCGGCGGCGGATTCGGGATCGGCGCCGGTTGCTGCCGATACTGCGGCGGGGGCGCGTACTGCGGCTGCGGCATCCGCGGGGGCATCGGAGCGGGGTTGTACTGCGGGATGGGCGTGCCCGTCGAGCTCACCGGGCGCATGGGCTGCATGCCGACGAACGGCTGCGCGTGCGACCCCGAGGTCGGCCGGGCGATCGGGCGGGCACCGGTGGTTCCGGTGCGCACCGCCCGCTGCGCGGCGTCGACGAACTCCTCGCACGAGGTGAACCGATCGGCGGGTCGCTTGGCCAGCGCACGCGCCATCACGGCGTCGAGCACCGGCGGCAGGCCCGCGCGGCGCGGACTGATCGGGGGTGGCGGCGCTTGCAGATGACCGGTGATCACCGCGGCCGGGCTGGTTGATTCGTAGGGCGCGCTGCCGGTCAGCAGTGTGTAGAGCGTGCATGCGAGGGAGTACTGGTCGGCGCGGTGATCCAGTGCGGCGCCGGTGAGCTGCTCTGGCGCGGCGTAGGCCAGCGTGGCGGTGAACGATCCGGTCTCGGTGAGATGACCCGAATCGTCGCGCAGCCGTGCGATGCCGAAGTCGGTGAGATACACCCGCTCCTGGCTGCTGGAACGCGCCAGCAGGATGTTGGCGGGCTTGACGTCGCGGTGCAGCACCCCCGCGCGATGCGCGTAGTCGAGCGCGGCGGCGGTCTCACCGATGATCTGCAGCGCCCGGTCCGGCGGCAGGGAATGCGGATCCAGCGAGGAGGCATCGATCCCGTCGATGTACTGCATGCTGATCCACAGCTGATCGCCCTCGACGCCGCGGTCGAACACGGTGACGATGTTGGGGTGGTCGAGCTGCGCGACCAGGTCGGCTTCACGCTCGAACCTGGCCCGGATCTCCTTGTCGGAGAACAACTCCCGATTCAGCAGCTTGAGCGCCGTCCATCGGGGCAGACGCGGGTGCCTGGCCAGATACACCGATCCCATCCCGCCCTGACCCAGCTGCCGGTCGATCGTGTAGCCGGCGAACACCGTCCCGTCAGAAACCACTCTGACCCCCGAATCTCGCTCTTCGTCCGACGGCCTGGACCCTACCAAACGCGAGGACCCGCGAATCGGTGCAGTACACCGCTGTGTGGCAGGTTCAACCCAGTGGGAAGCGAGCGATGTCGGCGAGGAGAACAGGCATATCGGCCTCGACTGTGGTGAAAGCCGAGCCGCGCTGGAAGACCAGCACCCATCGTTCTCGCGCGGAATCGCTGAAGGTGGACACCACGGCGGAGCCACTGTATCCGCCGTTGTAGGCCTGTTCACGATGGTGGTCGGTACGCGATCCGGTCGAGGCGTTTCCCTTGTCACCGGTCTCACCACGAAACCGATTCACTGCCTCGACTGCGTCTGCCGCGGTCGCGAAGGCGTAGAAGAAATAGTCGGTATCGGCACTGTCCAGACTGCCGCACGACCATTTCGCGTCTGCCTCCTGAAACGTCAACTCCCACAGGAGTTCGTTCCGGATCTTCGTGTTCGCGTACGCCGAGCACTCACGACCCTCGAATCCGGGGCCGTCCGCGAATCCGGTCGGCACCATCTGGGGAAATGCCTGCGACATCGCGGCCAGATCTTTGTGCGCACGCGATCGTTCCAGCATGTCCGAAATCCAGGTGCTCTCGTCCTGCCACACCCAGGTGACGGCGCCGCCGATGATCAGTGTCAAGGTCAGCAACACCGCTGCGACTACCCGGCCGCCCTTTCGTCGCGGCACCGGCGCGCGGTAACCGGAGTTTCGCGGCATCGGCGGCGGTGCGTAGCCCGGGTTCGGCTGGGGCGCGGCGAAGCGCGGCGCGTGCCCGCCGTCACCGTACGGATTCGGCTGGGGGTGTCGGGGCACCGAGCGCGCACCGGCGAACACGGTGGGTTGCGCACCGGTGCCACTCAGCGCACGGCGTGCGGCAGCCGCGAATTCGGCGCAGGAATCGAATCGGTCGGTGGCGCGTTTGGCGAGGGCGCGGGCGAGGACCGCGTCCATGGCTGCGGGCAGATCCGGTCGATGGGCGCGCAGCGACGGGGGTGGGGATTGGAGGTGTCCCTGGATCACCTGCACCGGGTTCGGCGCCTCGAACGGGGCGACGCCGGTCAGCAGCGAGTACAGGGTGCAGGCCAGGGCGTACTGGTCGGCGCGTGCTCCAATTGCGCGGCGAGGTCGGCCTCGCGCTCGAACCTGGCACGAATCTCGTTGTCGGCGAACAGCTCCGGATTCAGCAGCTTCAACGCGGTCTGCCGAGGCAGGCGCGGATGCCGGGCAAGGTACACCGAACCCATCCCGCCGCGCCCCAGCTGCCGTTCGATCGCGTACCCGGCGAAGACGTCCCCCGTCGCAAGCATGGTCCCCCGTTGTCCACCGAAGTAGTGCCCGGCCTTCAGCGAATATCCCCGCCGCCGACCAGCACCAACCCTAATCGGCGCGAGGACAGGGCACTACACCCCGGCTCAGTCCTCCACCCGCACACCCATCGACCGCGCTGTGCCCGCGACGATGCGCATCGCCGCTGCGACATCGTCGGTGTTCAGGTCGGGGAGTTTGCGGATCGCGATGCGGCGCAATTGATCCCGGCTGATCGCCCCCACCGGTTTGTGCCCGGGCTGCGGGGAGCCGGGGTGGCCGAGAGCCTTGCGGATCAACGATGCGGTCGGTGGGGTCTTGAGCCGCATCGTCCAGCGTTTGCGGGCGTCGATCGTGATGACGGCCGGAATGATCTCGCCACGTCGATCCGCGGTGGCGGCGTCGTAGCGCCGTTTGACCTCGAAGGGCGCAACGCCGGTCGGACCGAGCATCTTGCCGAGGATCATCAGCGAGGCATTGCCCGCTTCGAGCTCGAGAGTGACTGTGACAGAGGCTATTTCGCGCGCCATAGTCAACGATCTCGGATGCACGCGTCGATCCGGTCCCACGACGGTAACGCCTGGGCCACAACCCGCTCCAGCGGTTCGGTTCGCCTGATCCCGATTCGCCTGTCAGTCTGTGGGCGTGAAACGGGACGTTTCCGCTCGCCTGGAGGTCGCGGTCCATGCCGATTCGGTGCTGCAGTGTCAGATCACTGTCGCCCGCCAGCCAGGACTCGATCTCATCGAGTCCATGACATGCTCGCTCGACGGCGAGTTCCTCACGCCGCGCGAAGTGGTCGGTCCGCACGGTTCCCGGATCCACGTGCTCGACGTGCGCGCGGGGACCCTCCGGATCGACTATCAGGCGACCGTCCTGGGCACCGCCGTCCTCGCGCCGCCGTCCGACTACGACCTCGCGCTGTACCGGCGGCCGAGCCGCTACGCGGAGTCGGACAAGCTACTCGGCTTCGCGGCAGCCGAATTCGGTTACGGCATCGCCGATCCCGAGGTGGCCAACCGCGTCTCGTCGTGGATCGGCAGACGGATCACCTATGTCTCGGGCAGTAGCACGCCCATCGACGGCGCGGTCGAGACACTGCTCTCCGGCACCGGCGTCTGCCGCGACTTCTCGCATCTGATGGTCGCGCTGTTGCGCGCCGTCGGCGTCCCCGCCCGGGTCGCCGCGGTCTACGCGCCGGGCTGTGTGCCGATGGACTTCCACGCCGTCTGTGAGGCCTACATCGACGGCGAGTGGCGCACCTACGACCCGACCGGCCTCGCGCCGCGCTCGAGCCTGGTACGCATCGCCACCGGCCGCGACGCCTCCGATATCGCCTTCCTGGACAACCACGGCGGCGACATCACTTTGAACTTCATGTCGGTCAACGCCTTCGTCGCGGGCCCACTCCCCTACGACGACTTCATCGCACCGAGCAGCATCGTCTGAGCTCGGACACGTCTCCCCGAGCTCATCACGGCGGCGAGGCCCCTAGCCCTCGGCGGCGAGCTGACCGCAGGCGGCGGCGATCTCCTGGCCGCGGGTGTCGCGCACGGTGCACGACACGCCCTGGGCGATCACGCGACGCACGAACTCCTTCTCGACCGGCTTGGGGCTGGCATCCCACTCGCTGCCCGGTGTCGGGTTGAGCGGGATCAGGTTCACGTGCACGAGCGGACCGAGCGCCTTGTGCAGTTTCTTGCCCAGCAGATCCGCCCGCCACGGCTGATCGTTGATATCGCGGATCAACGCGTACTCGATCGACACGCGACGCCCGGACTTGTCGGCGTAATACCGTGCGGCGTCGAGCACTTCGGCGATCGACCAGCGATTGTTCACCGGCACCAGAGTGTCGCGCAGTTCGTCGTCGGGGGTGTGCAGCGACACCGCAAGGCGCACCGACATGTTCTCGTCGGCCAGCTTGCGGATCGCGGGCGCCAGGCCGACGGTCGACACCGTCACCGACCGCTGCGAAATACCGAGCCCGTCGGGAGCGGGCGAAGTGATCCGGCGAACCGCGTTCACCACCCGCTTGTAGTTGGCCAGCGGCTCGCCCATCCCCATGAACACGATGTTGGACAACCGGCCCGGACCGCCGTGCACCTCGCCGTCACGCAGGGACGCCGCGGCGGCACGCACCTGGTCGACGATCTCCGCCGTCGACAGGTTGCGAGTGAGCCCCGCCTGCCCGGTCGCGCAGAACGGACAGGCCATTCCGCACCCAGCCTGACTGGAAATGCACAGCGTGTTGCGGTCGGGGTAGCGCATGAGCACGCTCTCCAGCAGCGTCCCGTCGTGCGCCTTCCACAGCGTTTTGCGGGTGTCGCCCTCGTCGCAGGCGATATTGCGCACCACCGACAGCAGCGGCGGGAACAGCGTCTCGCCGACCTTCGCGCGCACATCGGCGGGCAGGTCGGTCATCAGGGCGGGATCGGACTGCAGGCGGCCGTAGTACTGACGGGCCAACTGGTCGGCACGGAACTTCGGCAATCCCAGCTCCTGCACCGCGGCCTTGCGTTCGTCCGAATCGAGATCGGCGAGGTGGCGCGGCGGCATACCGCGGCGCGGGGCATCGAACACGAGGGGCAGGGAGATGGCCATAGTTTCACCATTGTCCCAAACGCCACGTCGGACCTGCCACGCCGGGCGACGTTATCGAGAAGATGCGTGCGTGAGCCATAGCAGTCGGCCATGATCGAACCATGAGTACACATGCGGAATCCGGTGCGTCACCGGCCGAGCACGACCCGCCGACGACCGATCTCACCGGCAAGCACAGCAAGCCCGCCGAACCGGCGAAACCCGCGGCCGCGCCGGTACCCGTCCCACGCGACGCCGTGCACGGGTCTCGCACCGGCTACACCTGGATCGCGTTGCTGGCCGCCGCCCTGCTCGGCATCGTGCTGCTGACCTTCATCATCCAGAACCTCGACAAGGTCCGTACCAACCTGCTGTTCTGGGATTTCGAACTGCCGCTCGGTATCACCGTGTTGCTGTCGGTGATCGCGGGCGCGCTGGTGATGGGTCTGGTCGGCGGGGTGCGCATTCTGCAACTGCGGCACGCCGCCAAGCGGTCGTCCTGACGCTGAGTCGATCAGATCAGCGCGCTGAGTACCAGCCAGGACACGAACGCCGAGGGCAGCATCGAGTCCAGGCGATCCATGATTCCGCCGTGCCCCGGCAGCAGGGTCCCCATGTCCTTGATGCCGAGTTCCCGCTTGATCTGCGACTCGATCAGGTCACCGATGGTCGCCACGGCCACCAGGCCGACACCGAGCACCACACCGATCATCGAGTTCGCCTCGAGCAGCAGCGTGACGGTCAGCAGACCGCCGATCACGCTGAACACCAGCGACCCGCAGAACCCCTCCCACGACTTCTTCGGACTGATCGCGGGCACCATCGGATGCCTGCCGAACAGCACACCGGCGACGTAGCCGCCGACATCGGAGCACACCACCAGGATCATGAAGGTGAGTACCCGGAGATTGCCGTCGGGTTCGAGCAGCAGCAACGTCGAGAACGCGGCCAGCAACGGAATCCAAGTGAGGGTGAACACAGCGATCGCCGTGTCACGCAGGAAGTTCTTCGGCGCGGTACTGAGGCCGTGGTCGAACAGACGCCACACCATGCACACCAGCGCGGTGGCGGCGAACGCGCCGAGCACCCCACCTGCCCCCCACGGCCAGCCCAGCCAGAACACCGCCTGACCGCCCACCAGCAGCGGAATCCGCGGTACCAGCACATCGGCTTCGCGCAGCCGCTTGGTGACCTCCCAGGTCGCCACGCCGACGCCGATGCCCGCGACCGCGATGAACACCTTCGGGACGAACAACAGGATCGCGATCAACGACAGCCCGAGCGTCAGCCCGACTGCCAGTGCCGCGGGCAGATTGCGCCCGGCCCGTGAGGTCGGGGCGGGCGGCTGCTCGTCCTGCGGCGCGGCCGCGGTCTCCTCGACCTTGTCCGGCATGGGATCCGGTGCCGCCCCGGTGGCGGCGGCGTCTTCGGCCACGATTGTCCCGTCGCTCAACTCGTCGTTCCGTTCATCCCCCGCACGAGCGGGACTGGCGAGATCTGGCGCTCAGACCTCGAGCAGTTCGGCTTCCTTGTGCTTGACCAGCTCGTCGACCTGGGCCACATACTTGGCGGTGGTCTTGTCGAGCTCCTTCTCGGCGCGCCCGACCTCGTCCTCACCCGCTTCGCCATCCTTCTGGATGCGACCGAGTTCGTCCATCGCCTTGCGGCGGACGTTGCGAATCGAGACCTTGGCGTCCTCGCCCTTGCTCTTGGCCATCTTGACCATCTCGCGGCGGCGTTCCTCGGTGAGCTGCGGCACCGAGATGCGCAGGATGTCGCCGTTGTTGGTCGGGTTCACGCCCAGGTCGGAGTTGCGGATGGCGTTCTCGATCAGGCCGAGCGAGCTCTGCTCGTAGGGCTTGATCACGACCATGCGCGGCTCGGGCACGGTGATGCTCGAGACCTGGGTGATCGGGGTGAGCGAGCCGTAGTACTCGATCAGCACACGGGTGAACATGCCCGGGTTGGCGCGACCGGTACGGATGCTGCCCAGGTCGTCCTTCGCCACCGTGACGGCCTTGTCCATCTTCTCTTCGGCATCGAAGAGCGCTTCATCAATCACGACCGAATCCTCCACAGCGTCGTCATCGTCATCGTCCGCGGGTGCGGGGTCACGACCGAACCAGGGTGCCGATGGGTTCACCGGCGACCGCGCGGGCAATATTGCCCTTGATCAACAGATTGAACACCAGCATCGGCATCTGGTTGTCCATGCAGAGACTGAACGCGGTGGCATCGGCCACCTTCAGGCCCTTTTCGATCACTTCCTTGTGGGTGATCTCGGTGAACATGCTCGCATTCGGGTCGACGCGCGGATCGGCGTCGAACACACCGTCGACCGCTTTCGCCATCAGCACCACGTCGGCGCCGATTTCCAGCGCGCGCTGCGCGGCCGTGGTGTCGGTGGAGAAGTAGGGCATGCCCATTCCCGCGCCGAAGATCACGACGCGGCCCTTCTCGAGGTGGCGCTTGGCGCGCAGCGGCAGGTAGGGCTCGGCGACCTGGCCCATGGTGATGGCGGTCTGCACGCGGGTGTCCACACCCTGCTGCTGAAGGAAATCCTGGAGGGCAAGGCTGTTCATCACGGTGCCGAGCATGCCCATGTAGTCGGAGCGCGCCCGCTCCATGCCGCGCTCCTCCAATTCGGCGCCGCGGAAGAAGTTGCCGCCGCCGATCACCACGGCCACCTGCACGCCGGTCTCGACGATCTCGGCGATCTGCTCGGCCACGGTCTGCACGACGTCGGGATCGAGGCCCACTCCGCCACCACCGAACATCTCCCCACCCAGCTTGAGCAGCACCCGGTTGTATCCAGGGCGGTCGTTACCCGGGTCGGTCATGGGTGTCGGTCTCCTTCGGCGAGGTCGAGAGCGGGGCGAGCAGGCGGCATCCATCCTGCCCTATCAGGTTGCGGTCACCCGGAAGTGGGGTCGGTCGATCCATGAGGAAAGCCCCTCCGGCGCGGCATCACACCGCGCCGAAGAGGCTGTTCGTGAAGTTCAGGCGGATCAGGCCTGGCCGACCTCGAAACGAGCGAAACGCTTCACGTTCACGCCCGCCTCTTCCAGAAGCGCCTTGACGGTCTTCTTGGAGTCGGTGACGGCGGACTGCTCGAGCAGCACGACGTCCTTGAAGAAGCCGTTCACGCGGCCTTCGGTGATCTTCGCCAGCGCGGCTTCGGGCTTGCCCTCTTCGCGCGCGGTCTCCTCGGCGATGCGACGCTCGTTGTCGACGACATCGGCGGGCACCTCCTCGCGGGTCAGGTACTTGGCCTTGAGCGCGGCGACCTGCATGCCTGCGGCACGCGCGGCGTCGGCAGCGGCGTCGCCGGTGCCTTCGTACTCCACCAGCACGCCGACGGCGGGCGGCAGGTCCGAAGCGCGCTTGTGCAGGTAGGTGGCGACCGGGCCGTCGAAGGACACGACGCGACGCAGTTCCAGCTTCTCGCCGATCTTGGCCGACAGCGCCTGCACGGCGTCGTCAACGGTGCCGTCGGTCAGCTTGAGCGCCTTGAGGGCGTCCAGGTCGGCCGGCTTGGCCGCGGCGGCCGCGGTCACGATCGCGTCGGCCAGCTGCTGGAACTCGGCGTTCTTGGCGACGAAGTCGGTCTCGCAGTTGATCTCGACCATGACGCCGTCCTTGGCGATGACCAGGCCTTCGGCGGTCGCGCGCTCGGCGCGCTTGCCGACGTCCTTGGCGCCCTTGATGCGCAGCACCTCGACGGCCTTGTCGAAATCGCCGTCGGAGTCGGCCAGCGCGTTCTTGCAGTCCATCATGCCGGAGCCGGTGAGCTCCCGGAGCCGCTTCACATCAGCAGCGGTGTAGTTCGCCATCGGGGGCGAGCCTCCTCGTGTGTGGGGTGCTTGGGTGTTAACACCACCTTGCCGACCGCTTCTGAATTCAGAAGGGCCGGCAAGGTGAACGTAGTGCTACCGGTCAGCTCAGAAGTCGGCCGGGGTGTGCTGTGCCGGGTCGGCCTTGACCTCGGCCTCGGCCTCGGCCGGGGTCTCGACGGCCGGGGCCTCGGTCGCGGCAGCGACATCGGCTTCGGCAGCCGGGGTCGCCGAGGACAGGAGCTCCTGCTCCCACTCGGCCAGCGGCTCGCCTGCGCCGGCTTCGGGCTTCGCGTCGCCGGAAGCCTGGCCCGCGCGGGCCTGCACGCCCTCGGCCACCGCGGAGGCGACGACCTTGGTGAGCAGTGCGGCGGAACGGATCGCGTCGTCGTTACCCGGGATCGGGTAGTCGACCAGGTCGGGGTCGCAGTTGGTATCCAGGATCGCGATGACCGGGATGTTCAGCTTGCGCGCCTCGCCGACGGCGATGTGCTCCTTGTTGGTATCGACGATCCAGATGGCCGAGGGAACCTTGGCCATGTCACGGATACCGCCGAGGGTGCGGTCCAGCTTGGTCATCTCACGCGTGAGCATGAGGATTTCCTTCTTGGTGCGACCCTCGAAGCCACCGGTCTGCTCCATCGCCTCGAGTTCTTTGAGGCGCTGCAGGCGCTTGTGCACGGTGGAGAAGTTGGTGAGCATGCCACCCAGCCAACGCTGGTTGACGTAGGGCATTCCGACGCGCAGCGCCTCGGAAGCGATCGACTCCTGGGCCTGCTTCTTGGTACCGACGAAGAGGACGGTGCCACCGTGGGCGACCGTCTCCTTGACGAACTCGTAGGCCTTGTCGATGAAGGTCAGCGTCTGCTGCAGGTCGATGATGTAGATGCCGTTGCGGTCGGTGAAGATGAACCGCTTCATCTTCGGGTTCCACCGACGAGTCTGGTGGCCGAAGTGCGCGCCGCTGTCGAGCAGCTGCTTCATAGTTACGACAGGCATAGCCTTCGTATCTCTCTTTCGTTGCCGGTTGTCGCGGTCGATCGGCGATCGACTGCCCTGGCGCCACCGAAACCGCCGGACCCGATTCGAAGAATCCGGGACCAGCCGACGATTTCCCTGTTCATCCGCTGGAGAACTCGCGCTGACATGCCCTCGCGGACCGTCTGCATTGCGAGCGACGACCGGATGGACGAGCACGGGTGGCGCGCGAAGTCGGTCCGTGCTGTGCACACGCATTGGCTGCTGAGCACAAACCGCTTGTTCAGTCTACGCGGAGCAGGGCCAGGTCCGAAATCGCCCCTGCGCAAAGACCGCCCATTTCGCGGATGAAGTACGCGATATCCACATGCGGGAACGTTGTCCACATTCCCGAAATCGTTGTCCCGGTGGGGTTGTCCAGCGCCCAGAGTTGGGGCATGAACACTGTGACACGCACCCTGATCACTACATTTCCGCTGCTCTTCGCGGCGGGGGTCGCTGCCGCACCGGCCGCGGCACACCCTGAGAGCGGTGCTCCACCCGCAGCTCGACCCTCCGCTACCGACGTCGCACCAACGGTCCCACACCCCAGCGACCCATCGCCGATATGCGCCGGTGGCGGGGCACACGGGGCCGTGGTCCTGGCCCACCCGCCCGAGCGGGTCGGCCAGGCGACTCGCCCATCGCAACGTGCGGCCGCGCCCGGCACGGTGCCGACAGCGCCGCCCGCGCCCAACCCACAGAACGCGCCCACCTCGACAGGCCGACCAGCGGCGGCCGCTGTTCCCGTTTCGATCATCCTCGCAGCGGCGGTAGCTGTGGAACTCCCGCCGAGGCCGGCGATGGAAGGTGCGCGCAGGAGTGGTTCGCCTGTCCAGCCGCCGGAGCACCCGTCCGGCGCCGTCTCGTGCGGCCGGGAATCGAATGTGGTTCCGGTGACCGTGCCCCGACGGGAACTCGTTCCCGCTCCTGTCCCGGTGCAGGTGACGATTCACGATTTCGGATCCGCGCCGGCACGACCGCAGGGTATGGATCCGAGTGCCGGGGCTCGGTCGGAGATAGGGATCAGGGTGCTGGCCGGAGGCGGGAGCGGGTCGGCGGCGCAGCTGCCCGCGGTTCTGCGGGAGATGCTGCGGGCGCTGGCGGCGCAGCAGCGGGTGCCGACACCACGACCGCACCGCTGAGGCCTCGATGTTCGCGACCCACGACGGTGGGCTGAAGATGGCGGGTCGCGTTCTTCGGCCCGGTTGGTCCCGACCCCGCTCCACAGCGTGGCCAGCTGGCGCCAATCGGCCCGGTCGGTCTGACGCCGTGGCGTGGTCGACGAACCGAGCACCCCGTCATCGATCTGACGCCATCACATCAGCGACCCGCCTGTACCGGGTCGACCAGCCCTGGCCCGGCTGTGATGCGTGGTCGGCGGCACCCGATCGTGGCCGGCGTCCTCGCATTCCCGAGCAGCTGCGACGCGCGGCGCTTCGGGTGCGGTCGATTTTCCGGGGAGTACTCGGGGTCGTCTGTCCGGTGGCCATTGTGCTCAGTGGCGCGGTACCGGCCGATGCGGCGGAAGCGGGGCCGTTCGGTTGGCCGTTGCGGCCGCGACCGGCGGTGGAGCGCCGGTTCGACAAGCCGGAGCGGAATTGGCTGCCGGGGCATCGGGGAGTGGATCTGGCGGGTACCGCCGGGCAGACGGTGCTGGCGGCGGGGGACGGCATCGTGGTGTTCGCGGGGGAAGTGGCGGGCAAACCCGTGGTGTCCATCGATCATCCGGGCGGCTTGCGCACCACGTATGAACCGGTGACGGCGAAGGTCGCGGTGGGAGGCCGGGTGGTCAGGGGTACGGCGATCGGCACGCTGGTGACCGGACACGAGGGGTGTCCGGTCGCCGCGTGCCTGCACTGGGGAGCCCGACGTGAGTCCGGTGCCCACAACCGGCGCGAGTACGTCGACCCGCTCGGACTCCTGCACGAGGTGCCGGTCCGGCTGAAACCGCTGGATCCGTGATGTGACGAAACGCTCCGCCACCCCGCACCTATGACAGCCCGGAGCGGACGAGAATCGAGGTGTGTCCGAGAAATCAGCGCCTTTCACCTATCCCGACGTGGGCGCCACCCGCGCCACGATGCCCGACGGGTACCACCGGTTCCGGAATCGGCGGCCGATCGGCCACGGCCGCGATCTGTTCGAGCGCGCGGCCGCCCACATTCTCGACTTCGGAATTCAGAAGGGCGTCGGCACCTTTCGCGGCGCCGATACCGAAACCGCGCAGCCCGGAACCGAGTTGACCGTCGTCCTCCGCATCGGGCCACTGAACATCAGCGCGCCCTGCCGCGTCGTCTACGTCCTCGACGAACCCGACCGCCGAGGTTTCGCCTACGGCACCCTGCCGGGACACCCCGAGGTCGGCGAGGAACTGTTCGCCGTCGAATACGACCCGACCGACGACACCGTCTACGGCCTGATCACCGCCTTCTCCCAGCCGGGTGCCTGGTACGTCCGTCTCGGCGGACCCGTCGCCCGGCTGATCCAGCGCTGGTTCACCCACCGCTACCTGAACACTCTGCCCACCAACGACTGACGTCGCAGCCCGGCCCGCCCGGGTACGGCCGTCAGAGCAGCGCGGCCAGCGCGTCGGCCTCGGCGCTCAACCGATCGCGGCGATCGATCGCGCCGAGTCGGTCGTAGTCAGATGCCGCGCAACGTCTTTCGTCGATCTCCCGACGGACGATCGCCTCGATCTCGACCTCGGTGAGGTCGCGGCGAACGGCCTCGGCCGCACCGAGGCCGACTGCGCTTTCCTCCACGGCGCCGGCTCGTACGTCACCGGCATCGATCGCCTCCGCGTTGTCGATCGCCGCCAACGCCGAACGCAGCGCCGTGACCGCACCGAGGTCACGGGCCTTCATCGCAGTTTTCAACGCGGCGCGCAGCCGCTCGCGCAGGGAAGTCACGTCCACCACAGTATTTCTGACAACGCCACCGGTGCCGAGTACATCGCAGGGCGAGCGCGCGCTACCCGTTGAGCACTACGGTGACTGCCGCGATGAGGGCGACGGTCGCAACGGCGAGGGTGGTGGTCGCGACGAATCGGTGCGCGGTGCCGCAGTGTCCGCGATCGAGTGCGCGGCCGCGCGACCAGCCGACTCCGGCCACGAGCAGGGCGACCGTGGCGGCGGCGAGCGGGACCGGCCATGCCGGCCAACCGTCGACAGTCGCCTCGTGCACGAAGAGCAGCGCGCAGCCGGCTGCTCCGAGAGAGGTGCGCCGCCAAGCCAGAGCGGTGCGCTCCATCGCCAGGGTCGCTGCGGTCACGACAGCACGACCGCCACACAGGCGAGCACGGCGACGATCGCGATGCCGGCCGACAACACGGGAACCAGGACCGTTCCTGGCAACGGTCGCCCGGTCCGCATCGCGAGATCGACCCGCCGCCAGTGCCGGAAGGCAGCGAGCGCGACGGCCAGCGCCATGATCAGGCAGATCATCGAGATGGCGCCGGCGAATCCGGCCAGCCGAGTCGGCTGCACGAGGGTGTGCACCGCGACGCCGCCGGCGAGCAGACCGATCGCGGTCCTGATCCACGCCAGAAACGTCCGCTCGTTGGCGAGGGTGAACCGATAGTCGACCTCCTCCTCGCCGTCGTCCGATTCGGCCCCGACCTCGGGCAACGTCACGACCACCACCTCCTGCCCCCATCATGCGCTACCCCGATCCACCCACGGATGATCCGCACGAGCGCGGCGCCGATCAGGTTGTCGCCGCTGATCTGTGCGGTGCCGGCGCGGCGCCGATCGTGCGCACTCCGTGACAAGGACTCGCGCGGGTTCCCCGCCCACCCAGAAACTCCCGGAGCGGCACGGTTCCTGAAGCCGACTTCCAGACCGGACACGAGAATAGGCACGTTGCGGGCCAGACCGAGGTCACCTGCCGACGGGTGGGATCGGGCGTAAAACCGCTCCAAGGCGACCGGTCGCCGGGTGGGCCGGCCGCTGACCGCTCGAGTCGGTCGGCCGCGCACGGGACCTGGCCGAGAACCCACTCGACACGATCAGCCATCGAAGTCGACCGGACCGAAGACCGACTCGACACGGTCAGGCGCGGGGGTGGGCCTGGTCGTGGACTCGTTTGAGGCGCTCTACGGAGACGTGGGTGTAGAGCTGGGTGGTTGCCATGCTGGCGTGACCGAGGAGTTCCTGGACAACGCGCAGGTCGGCGCCGCCCTCGAGGAGGTGGGTGGCGGCGCTGTGGCGGAGGCCGTGCGGGCCCATGTCGGGAGCGCCGGGGATCGCGGCGATGACATCGTGGACGACGGCACGCGCTTGGCGCTGGTCGAGGCGGCGACCGCGCTGGCCGAGGAACAAGGCGCGGCCCGAGTTGCTGTTGACCAGCGACGGCCGGCCCGCCCGGAGCCAGGCCTCGAGCGCGGTGTCGGCCGGACCACCGAACGGTACCGAGCGCTCCTTGTTGCCCTTGCCGAGCACACGCACCAGACGACGCTCCCGGTCGATGTCGTCGAGGTCGAGACCGCACAGCTCGCTGACACGAATCCCGGTGGCGTACAACAACTCCACCACCAGCCGATCCCGTAGCGCCATCGGATCCTGCTGCGCCGCCCCGGATTCCGCCGCGACCATGGCCTGTTCGGCCTGACCACGGCCGAGCACCGCGGGCAACACGCGATGGGCTTTCGGAGCCTGCAGGCGCAGCCCCGGGTCGACACCGAGCCGCCCGGTCTCGGTCAGCCACGCGGTGAAAGTCCTTGCCGCCGATGCCCGCCGAGCCAGGGTCGTCCGGGCCACCCCCGCCGCCGCCAGCTCGGCCAACCACGACCGCAGCAACGGCAGATCCAACTCCCGCACCGCCGAATCCGCCGACCGCGCGTACAGATGCTCGAGCAACGACCGCACATCCCCCAGATACGCCCGCACCGTATGCGCCGACCGATTCCGGCCCAACCGCAGATGCCGCCCGAACTCGGTGAGCAACGCGGTCAGGTCATCAGGCAACACATCCATGACCCAACCGTCACCCTTCCCGGTCCCCCACGCAACCCACCACGCCGCCGAGCCGACCGAACGGTCCGCTTCCCCGTACTGCTCGTCTTCGCACCGTCGCCGCCCGGCCCGCGAAGCACTCAGTCGCGATCCCACTCGACCATTGCCGCGCAGCCGGGACAGACCTGTACTCGCCGAAACGTCGATGTCCACACGTCACGCGACCTGCGCTCGCCTGAAACGTCGATGTCCACACCTCACCCCCGCTGGACGCCCACCGTGTCAGCTGGCCCGTCGACTGGATGTCCGAAACCAGCCACCGGAATCGCAGCCGACCAGTTCGGCGAGCTCCAGGCTCGGCAGGACCGCTCGAACCGTGGCCAGGTCCAAGCCGGACTGCTCAGACAGTTCGCGAGGTAGACGCGAGCCGATGGTGGGTAGAGCCGCGTAGATCTCAGCTTCAGCACCGCGCAGGTGGCCGGCGCGGTCCGTCGAGCCACCTTCGCTGACAGGGAGGCGGAGGGGACCCGCTTCGTCGATGATGTCTTCGGCTCGGGTTACCAGCAGCGCCTCGCCGTCTCTGATCATGCGATGACAGCCTGCCGAGGAGGCCGACCCGACCGGCCCCGGCACAGCCATGGCCGGCCTGCCCAGTCTGCGGGCCCATTTCACGGTGTTGCGAGCGCCGCTGCGCAGCCCTGCCTCGACCACCAGAACCCCGTCCCCGAGCGTCGCGATCAACCGGTTCCTCGCCAGGAACTGATGTTTCTGCGCCGAGATGCCCGGCGGGTATTCGCTGACGACCAGACCACTGTCGGCGATGGCGGCGAGCAGGCGGTCGTGCTGCGCCGGATAGGGACGGTCGACACCGCAGGCGAGGACGGCGACGGTGGTTCCACCGACGGCGAGGGCCGCCCGGTGCGCCGCCGCGTCGATGCCGAAGGCCGCTCCGGAGACGATCGTCCAGCCCCGGCCTGCCAGGTCGCACGCGATCTCGCTCGCCACCTGCAACCCGTATCCACTGCTACACCGCGAACCGACCACCGCGACAGCACGTTCGGACGCGGTGTGGAGCGAGAGGGGACCCCGCGCCCACAGCACCAGCGGCACCGCCGCCTCGCGATCGCGCTCGCTGTCGAGTTGGTCGAGTCCGAGCATCCGCCAGCCCGGCCATTCCTCGTCGTCGGGAGTGATCACCCGCCCGCCCAGACGAGCAATCGCCTCCAGATCTGCTGCTGCCGAGTCGATCTCACGCCGCATCGCGGTGGGACCACGCAGTGCCGCGGGCAACTCGTGCTCACGGACAGCACGCGCGGCCTCGCACACCCCGACCGAGGCGATCAAAGCCGACAGTGGCGCACACGGCCCCTGCACCACCCGCGACAGGTACACCCAGGCGAGTCGGCGCTCGTCCGGATCACCGTCGAGATCCACCATGTCGCCGACCGCACGCGATTCGCTCATTGCGCACCTCGCTGCCGGAAGTTCAACGACGACATCACATCCCGCACCGTGGGCAGCTCCCCTTCGCGCAGGTCGCAGACCGTCCAGGCGACCCGGATGGCCCGGTCGGCGCCACGGGCCGACATGCGCCCCAGCCGTAAGGCCGTCTCGATCGGCGCGATCGATTCCCGCGGCAACGTGAATCGCTTCCGCAGAATGTGGCCCGGCACTTCGGCATTGGTCGCCCACCCGTCCTCGCTCCACCGCTGCGCCGCGCGGGCTCGCGCCCGGGCCACGCGTTCGGCCACCGTGCCGCTGCTCTCGGCCTGTTCGTCGCCGAACGTCGCACCGGCCTGCCCGTGCATCTGGACCCAGATATCGATGCGGTCGAGCAACGGTCCCGATAGTTTGCCCAGGTAGCGGCGTCGTGCCAGTGGCGCGCAGATGCAGTCCACATCGCGTGCCGGAGCGCACGGACAGGGATTGGCCGCCAAGACCAGCTGGAAGCGGGCCGGGTACCGGGCAACGCCGTCGCGCCGGGCGATACGCACTTCCCCCTCTTCGAGCGGAGTCCGCAGTGCCTCCAAGACTTTGGTGCCGATCTCGGCGCATTCGTCGAGGAACAGAACCCCGCGATGGGCCCGGCTGACCGCGCCGGGACGGGCCATGCCGGAACCACCGCCGATCATGGCGGTGACCGACGTCGAATGATGCGGCGCGACAAAGGGAGCCAACGTGAGCAACGGCTGCTCGGCCGACAGCGATCCCGCCATCGAATGGATCGCGGTTACCTCCAGCGATTCCGCTTCCGACAGCGGTGGCAGCAGTCCCGGAAGACGTTGTGCCAACATCGTTTTGCCGATCCCGGGCGGCCCGGTGAGCAGCAGATGGTGTCCGCCTGCCGCAGCGACCTCCAGCGCCCAGCGCGCCTCGTCCTGTCCGACGACATCGCTGAGGTCACCGCACGGGACCTGTGTCCCCGGCACGACGCCGTCGGGTTCGAGCAGCTGGCCCTCCCCGCGCAGCCAGGCCACCACTGCCCGCAGACTCGTCGCCCCGAGCACCTCGATCCCCTCGACCAGCCCCGCTTCGGCCACCGCCTCGGCGGGCACGACCACCGTGGGCAGCCCGGCCCGCCGGGCCGCGATCACCGCGGGCAGCACCCCGCGCACCCGCCGAACCCGCCCGTCGAGCGCCAATTCCCCCAGCAGCACCGTTTTCACCAGCCGCTCGCCGGGCACCACCCCGGAGGCGTCGAGCACGGAAACCGCCAGCGCGAGGTCGTAGACACTGCCCACTTTCGGCAGCGTCGCAGGCGAGAGGGCCAGGATCACCCGGCCGTCCGGCCACTTCTCCCCCGTGTTGGCCACTGCCGAACGCACCCGATTGCGCGATTCCTGCAGGGCGGTATCGGGCAGACCGACCAGATTAACCGAGGGCAGACCCTGACCGATGTCGGCCTCGATCTCCACCAGCTGCCCGTCGACCCCCGTCACCGCGACCGACAGCGCCCGTCCGAGCGCCATCAGAACGCGCCGGTCAGATGTTCGATGACCGGCCCGCGCCCCCGCGGCATCAGCACCGACACGACGTCGAAGCGGATGCGCCGCCACGGCCCGTCCTGTTCGGCCAGCCACAGCAGCGCCAGCCGGCGGATGCGCTGCTGCTTGCTGAAGGTGACCGACTCGGCCGGAGTTCCGAACCCCAGCCCCGACCGCGTCTTCACCTCGACGAACGCGGTGATCGACGGGTCCTGGACGATCAGGTCCAGCTCACCGTATCGACACCGCCAATTGCGGGCGACGATCTCCATCCCCGACTCGCACAGATACTGCGCGGCCAGCTTCTCCCCGTACGCGCCGAGCGCCTGTTTGTGTGCCATGAGCGAAAGCATGGCCACAGACGCTCACGTGGCTGTCCCCCGCGACCTGGGCAAACAGAAATCCTGTGGATAACCGCGCCCCTGTGGACAACTACTCCGGCAGGCGCAGGTCCGGCTTCTCCAGCTCCTCGATGTTCACGTCCTTGAACGTGATCACCCGAACGTGCTTGACGAAGCGTGCCGGGCGGTACATATCCCATACCCACGCATCGCTCATCCGCACTTCGAAATACACCTCGCCGTCGGCGTTCTGCGGACGCAGTTCGACCGAATTGGCCAGGTAGAAGCGCCGTTCGGTCTCCACCACGTACGAGAACTGGCCGACGATGTCCTTGTACTCGCGGTACAACGACAGTTCCATCTCGGTTTCGTACTTCTCGAGGTCCTCAGCACTCATCGGGTGGGACGTCCTCCTGCTAGCAGCGCCGCGTTCATTGGTGACATCATCGCGCATGTGCCGCGCGAGTAGCCACTCGGCTACCTCCGGGCGCCTCGAGCTCGCGCACATTCCGCCAGGAACGGCGGTGTTCTGTGCTCGGTCCGAGCTGCCGCAGGGCGGCGGTGTGCTCGGGCGTGTTGTAGCCCTTGTGCGCGGCGAAACCGTAGCCGGGTAGCTGGGCGTCGAGCTCGACCATCATCCGGTCCCTGGTCACCTTCGCCAGGATGCTCGCGGCCGCGATGCAGGCCGCGGTGCCGTCGCCGCCGATCACCGGCAGCGACGGTGCGGGCAGGCCGGGCACCTTGAATCCGTCGGTCAGGATGTAGCCGGGGGTGCGTTCGAGGCCGACGACGGCTCGGCGCATGCCCTCGATATTGGCGACGTGGATCCCGATCGAGTCGATCTCCCACGCAGGTACCACCACGACGCTCCAGGCCAGCGACAACCGCTGAACCACCGGGAACAGCTCCTCACGGGCCGCCTCCGTGAGTTTCTTGGAGTCGTCGAGCCCGGCGAGCTTGTCGTAGGCCTTGGGCGCGAGCAGGCACGCGGCGACCACCAGCGGACCCGCGCAGGGTCCGCGCCCCGCCTCGTCGACACCGGCCACCGGCGCGAGGCCACCGCGCACGAGCGCGGCCTCGAGCGTGCGTAGTCCCGCCGCCCGGCGCATCACCATCCGCGGCGGCCAGCTGGTCCGATCCTGCCCCACAGTTCGATTGTCCCGTCGCGTCAGTTCGACTGGGTGTTCCGGGTGCGCGTTCGCCCCGGAACACCCCTGCTCAACGTGTCAGTTCTCTTGCGCGTTCTGGCCCAGAACACTCATCCTCGTCGCGTTAGTTCTCTTGCGGGTTCTGGGTCTTCACTGGGCCCATCCGGTTCGGCGGCCAGATCTTGAACACCGTTTTGCCGCGGACGTTGTCCACCGGCACGGTGCCCTGTAGATCGTCGCTGACGTGGGCGCGCGAATCAGCCGACTCGTTGCGGTTGTCGCCCATCACCCACAGATTGCCCTCCGGCACCTTCACCGGGCCGAACACCCGGCCCGCCGGGTACACGGCGTTGGGACGGTCGGTGTACCAGGGGTAGTCCTTCTTGATGTACGGCTCGTCGAGCGGTTTGCCGTCGACCATGACGCGCCCCTGCGGATCACAGCACTGCACGGTTTGCCCGCCGACCGCGATCACGCGCTTGACCAGATCGTTCTCGTCCGGCGGGACCAGCCCGAAGTAGGACAGGAAGTTCTGCAGACCGCGCACGACAGTGTTGTCCGAACGCACCGACTTGTAGTGCCCGTTCCACGACGGCGGTCCGACGAACACCACCACGTCGCCCGGTCCGGGTTCGGAGCCGTAATAGCTGATCTTCTGGACGTAGATGCGATCACCGATCAGCAGCGTGTTCTCCATCGACTGCGAGGGGATCACATACGGCCGACCGACGAAAGTCACCATCAACGCGGCGATCACCGCTGCGATCACGACAAGTATCGGCAGCTCCTGCCAGAACGGGCGCTGCTTCTTGTCGCCGCGCTTTTTTCTGCGCCGCCCACCTTCGTCACCCGAATCGGACACCGACACCGACTCACTTTCGTCTGCCACGCCGAACAGAGTAGCCCGGCACCCTGACGTGAGTCGGGTACCGGGCTACCTGAAGAATTCTGGTACTGCGAAGTGCTACTGCGAGATCAGCGCTTTTCCTTGATCTTGGCAGCCTTGCCGCGCAGGTCGCGCAGGTAGTACAGCTTGGCGCGACGCACGTCACCGCGGGTCACGACATCGATGTGGTCGATGTTGGGGCTGTGCACGGGGAAGGTGCGCTCGACACCGACGCCGAAGGACACCTTGCGGACCGTGAAGGTCTCGCCGATGCCGCCGCCGTGACGCCGGATCACGACGCCCTTGAAGACCTGGATGCGCTCCTTCGAGCCTTCGATGACCTTCACGTGCACGTTCAGGGTGTCGCCCGGACGGAAGTCGGGGACGTCGCTACGCAGCGACTTCTCGTCGACGAAATCAAGGGTGTTCATTTTCCACCTTTTCGGATTCTTTGCGTGAACAGAGGAACCTGGCGGCACTCGCGCGCTCGACCGGTTCATGCTCAGAACAGGAGTGCTCTCGGACATGACTCGTCCAAGGCAACCGGTTCATTGTGCCAGACCGGGTAGCCCTGATCGAAATCGGGCCTCACTGCTCGTCGGTCTGGTCGGTTCGGCGGCGCGGCAGCAGGTGCGGATGCGGCGGCGGTGCCGAGGGCGCCGGGACAACGGTACGCGCCAACTCCGCCTCGGCTGCCGTACGCGCGTGCTCGACGTCGGGCTTGCCCGCGATCAGGTCCTGGATGAAGATCTTCGCGCGGATGACCGGGCGACGGTAGCGCCGCTCCCGCGCGACCGCGCGGTTCATGGTCTTGGGCCGGTGACCGTAGCGCCAACGTGCCCACGGGGCGCCCGGCCTGCTCAAGCGCACCGCGCCGACCAGCAGCAGCGGCGTGAAGAACATGCCGAACAGCCCGGTCCAGATCTTGCCCTTGGCGATCACGATCGCGGCGAGCACCAGATTCACTGTGATCGTGATCACCACCCCGACCCGCACCCCGACACCGCGCGATGCCCGGAAGTCGTCGTAGTCCAGAAACGTCGCCGGTTGGACGCCGAGCAGGAGCAGACCGGTCACGGCGAAGGCGACGAAGACGGCGTCCACCGAGGTTCGGCCCTGCTCGGACCAGTAGACATCACGCAGATAGAAGATCAGCGCGAACTCGTCGAGTACCAGCGCGGCGCCGATCCCGAAGATCGCGGCCAGCACGCTCGAGGTGACCTGGGTGGAGTCCTCGGCGGTGGCGATCAGCCCGATGCCCGACAGCAGCACGGTGATCACGCCGAACACCATGTGGTGGATGTGGGTGT
Source organism: Nocardia sp. NPDC056541 (assembly GCF_042794235.1). Taxonomy (NCBI): domain Bacteria; kingdom Bacillati; phylum Actinomycetota; class Actinomycetes; order Mycobacteriales; family Nocardiaceae; genus Nocardia; species Nocardia sp. NPDC056541. The sequence continues at coordinate 140,991 of NZ_JBHTUD010000010.1, read as the reverse complement.
CGCCGGCTTTCACATTGCCCGGCCACCAGCGCACATTGGCCCGGATCATCCGCACACTCACCCGGATCACCACGAAGCCGAGGATGAACCCCAGCAGGAAACAGAGCAGGGGCAGGCGGCCGTGCGCGATCACCGCTTCCTCGAGCCACCGTCGCATGCCGCCCGCCCTGTCGTCGAGTTGCTACCTACTTGTTGCCGAAACCAGCCGCGCGCAGGGCGTCTGCCATCGAACCGCTCGGTGCCGCAGCCTGCTTGCGCTGGTTACCGCCGCCGTTGCCCTGACGCCCCTGTCCCTGGTTGCGGGCAGGCGCCGGACCACGACCGCCTTGCTGTCCACGACCCTGACCGCGCGGCGCGCCACCTCCACGATTGTCCCCCTGCGCGGGCTTGCCCGGCTCGTCATCGAGCCGCAGGGTGAGCCCGATCCGCTGACGGGCGACGTCGACCTCGAGAACCTTCACCTTCACCACGTCACCGGACTTCACCACTTCGCGCGGATCCTTGACGAAGGTGTGCGACAGCGCCGACACGTGCACGAGACCGTCCTGATGAACGCCGACATCGACGAACGCGCCGAACGCGGCCACATTCGTCACGACGCCCTCGAGCACCATCCCGGGCTTCAGGTCGGCGACCTTCTCGATGCCCGCGGCGAACTCGGCGGTCTTGAATTCCGGACGCGGGTCCAGGCCCGGCTTCTCCAGCTCGGCGATGATGTCGCTGACGGTGGGCACACCGAACTTCTCGTCGGTGAAGTCGCCGGGCTTCAACGCGCGCAGAGTGCTGGTGTTGCCGATGACCTCGGCCATCTCCCGGCCGGTGTGCTCGAGAATGCGGCGCACCACCGGATAGGCCTCGGGGTGCACGGCGGAGGTGTCCAGCGGGTCGGCACCGCCGCGGATACGCAGGAAGCCCGCGCACTGCTCGAAAGCCTTCGGCCCCAGGCGCGGAACCTCGAGCAGGGCCTTGCGGCTGTTGAAAGGCCCGTTCTGATCACGGTGGGCCACAATGCTTTCCGCCACCGACGAGGAAACACCCGACACGCGCGAGAGCAGCGGCACCGAAGCCGTGTTCACGTCGACACCGACGGCGTTCACCGCGTCTTCGACGACCGCGCCCAGCGAGCGCGCGAGCAGCGTCTCGGATACGTCGTGCTGGTACTGGCCGACGCCGATCGACTTCGGATCGATCTTCACCAGTTCGGCGAGCGGGTCCTGCAGACGCCGGGCGATGGAGACCGCGCCGCGCAGCGACACGTCCATGTCGGGCAATTCGGCCGAGGCGTAGGCCGATGCGGAATACACCGAGGCGCCCGCCTCCGACACCACGATCTTGGTCGGCTTGTTCTCCGGAATCCGCGAGATCAGTTCCACCGCGAGGGCATCGGTCTCGCGCGAGGCGGTGCCGTTGCCGATGGCGATGAGCTCCACACCGAAGCGGGCGACGAGCGCGGCCAGCACCGCGAGGGACTTCTCGGTCTGCCCCTGCGGCTTGTGCGGGTAGATCACCTCGGTCGCGACGGCCTTACCCGTGGCGTCGACGACGGCGACCTTCACGCCGGTGCGGTAACCGGGGTCGAGGCCCATGGTGGTGCGGGTGCCCGCGGGTGCGGCGAGCAACAGGTCGCGCAGGTTCGCGGCGAACACGTCGACCGCGTCCTTCTCGGCCGCCTGGCGCAACCGCATCCTGGTGTCGATACCCAGGCTCACGGCGAGCTTGGTGCGCCAGGCCCAGCGGACGGTGTCGAGCAGCCAGGAATCGGCCGGACGGCCCTTGTCGGCGATGCCGAACGCGACCGCGATGCGGCCCTCGTAGAGGGTGCGCTCGCCGGGTGCCGGTTCGTCGGTGTCGGCTTCGAGATGCAGTGTGAGCATCTCCTCCTTCTCCCCGCGCAGCAGCGCCAGGATCCGGTGCGAGGGCAGCTTGTGGAAGGGCTCGCTGAACTCGAAGTAGTCGGAGAACTTGGCTCCCGCCTCCTCCTTGCCCGCGCGCACCGTGGAGGTGATCTGGCCGCGTTTCCACATCAGCTCACGCAGCTCACCGACCAGGTCGGCGTCTTCGGCGAAGCGTTCGACCAGGATCGAGCGGGCGCCGTCGAGCTGTTCGGCGGTGTAGGCGGCCGGATCGGTGCCCGGGTCGCCGATCAGCGCGTCGGCCACCGGCTCGTGTCCGGCTTCGCGCGCGATCTGCGCCTTGGTGCGGCGCTTGGGCTTGTACGGCAGGTAGATGTCTTCCAGGCGCGCCTTGGTCTCGGCGAGCATGAGCTGCGAGTGCAGAGTGGGATCGAGTTTGCCCTGGCCGCGAATGGATTCGATGATCGCGCCGCGGCGCTCGTCGAGCTCACGCAGATACCCGAGCCGTTCCTCGAGCTGACGCAACTGGGCATCGTCGAGGCCGTCGGTGACCTCTTTGCGGTAGCGCGCGATGAACGGAACCGTCGAACCACCGTCGAGCAGTTCGACGGCGGCACGGACCTGGGTCTCGCGCACCCCCAGTTCATCGGCGATCCGCCTGCCTACGCTGGCGATGGTGGTCGTGCTGTCGGCGATCTCGGGCGCTGTCGTCACAGCCGCAGAGACTACAGCTCATGACCGACACCGCGCTGGCACCCAGGTCAGCGGATTGTCCGCACCTCGGGTTCGGTGATCGGGCGATCCAGCACGGTGTCGGTGCGTTCGCGCAGGAATTTGTCGAACATCGCCGCGACGTAGCCCCGCACGAGCGACGCCATGCGATCCGGATCGATGGCGCCGAGGTAGGTCGACGCGGCGGGCCGGGCGACGGCGGGTACCAGCGACGGCATGTCGGTGAAGTCGTAATGCGCCGAATCCGCTATGGCCAGATGACGTTTCCAGCCGGTGGCCCCCTGCCAGAACGCGTCGAGGGACGGATTCGCATCACCGACTTCCTCGATCTGCTCGCTGGTCAGGACCAGGGTGGGCCGATCGACGCCCTCGGTCACCGCGCGGCCGAACGCCTCGTCCACCCCGATCTGCCCGTCCATGTCGACGGCCGCGTCGATGCGGCGGTCCTCGTGCATGGCCTCGACGGCGGTGTACCCGCCCGACGAATGTCCGACGGCGCCGATCCGGTTCAGGTCGAGCACCCGGCCCAGATCGGCGGGTAGGGGGTCGGATTCGGCATCGGGGTTGGTCCCCGCGGCCAGCCCGGCAAGGGAGTCGAGCACGAACCGGAGATCGAGCAGCCGTGCGGCGATGTACTTCTCGCGGATCGCGGTGTCGAAGCCGTTGGGCGCCGGGGCGGGCCGCACGAGCCGGCCGCCGGGGAACTCGACGGCCGGACCGGTTTCATAGGTGTGATCGATGGTCACCACCACGTAGCCGCGCGAGGCCAGGTCCTCGGCGAGCCCGGTGCCCAGAATCCGCGAGACACCGGCGCCGGGGGTGTACAGCACGACCGGGTAGGCGCCCGCCGCCTCCGCGGGCGCCTCCCGGTGGGCGTGAGTCAGGGCGCCGGGCAGCTCGATGCCGAGTTCGTCCTCCAGTCCGGGGATCAGTTCGGTCGACGCGTAATGCGCACGCGGGTAGCGATTCACCTCGGTCGCCGGGTAGAACACCGAGACCATCAGTTCCCTCGACCGGTCGGGCTGGAACGGATCCGGCCGTGCGTCGTCGACCAGGTGCAGCGTCGTGGCGCCGACCGGCAGAGTTGCACTGGGACTCGGGAGAACGCCGACCCCGCCCGGCCCGGCGTCGGCACCACCCGCACTCGACGCGACCACCGCGCAGACCGACATCGATACCACCACTACACGACGGAACACCGTCTCCCCCATCATTGTTCAGTACCATCCCGAACGCCCGACCGTCGCGAACACGCTAGCAACAAGCGCTGGTGCCCGCGACGGATCGAGCCAGGGTGCGCTCCAGCCGCTCAGCCGAGGATGTCCCTGGCAAGTTCGCGCATCTCGGCCTTGCGCACCTTGCCGGTGACCGTCATCGGGAACTCGTCGACCACGTGCACATAGCGCGGGATCTTGTAGTGAGCCAGGCGTCCGGCGCAGAAGGTGCGGACGGTGTCGGCGTCGAGGGGTTTCGCGCCCTCACGGAGCCGGAGCCAGACCATGAGCTCCTCACCGTATTTGGCGTCAGGGACACCGATGACCTGGGCGTCGACGATATCGGGGTGGGTGTAGAGGAACTCCTCGATCTCGCGGGGGTAGATGTTCTCGCCGCCGCGGATCACCATGTCCTTGATCCGGCCGGTGACCGCGAGGTAGCCGTCGGCGTCCATGACGCCGATGTCGCCGGTGTGCATCCAGCGGGCGGCGTCGATCGCCTCGGCGGTCTTGTCGGGCTGTTCCCAGTACCCGAGCATCACCGAGTAGCCGCGGGTGCACAGTTCGCCCGGTTCGCCACGCGCCACGGTGCGCCCGGTCTCCGGGTCGACCACCTTCACCTCGAGGTGCGGGCCGACCCGGCCGACGGTGGCGGTGCGCCGGTCGATGCTGTCGTCGCGACGGGTCTGCGTGGACACCGGTGAGGTCTCGGTCATGCCGTAGCAGATGGACACCTCGCTCATCCCCAGCCGATCGATCACCCGTTTCATCACCTCGACCGGGCACGGTGAGCCCGCCATGATGCCGGTGCGCAGGCTCGACAGGTCGTAGTCGGCGCCGGAATCGAGTTCGGCCAGCATCGCGATGAACATCGTCGGCACACCGTAGAGCGAGGTGCAGCGTTCCGCGGCGACAGCGGCCAGCGCCGCGGCCGGGTCGAACGACGGCGACGGAATCACCGCGGTCGCACCGTGGGAGGTGACCGCGAGATTGCCCATCACCATGCCGAAGCAGTGGTAGTACGGAACCGGGATGCAGACCCGATCGGCCTCGGTGTATCCGCACAGTTCGCCGACGAAGAACCCGTTGTTGAGGATGTTGTGGTGGCTCAGCGTCGCGCCCTTCGGGAAACCCGTTGTTCCCGAGGTGTATTGGATGTTGATCGGGTCGTCGGCCGACAGCGTCTCGGCGATCGCACCGAGCCGCTGCCTGTCCGGCACGGTTTCGGCCACCTGCCGCCACGGCTCGGTGCCGAGAATCAGCACCTGTTCCAGGGCGGGACAGTTCGGCCGGACCTGCTCGATCATCGCGACGTAGTCCGAGCTCTTGAACTCCGGTGCGGCGATCAGCGTGCGTATCCCGGCCTGGACGAGAACGTATTCGAGTTCGCTGGTGCGGTAGGCGGGGTTGATGTTGACCAGGATGGCACCGATCTTCGCGGTGGCGTATTGCACGAGGAACCATTCCGCACAGTTGGGTGCCCAGATGCCGACCCGGTCACCGGGTTCGATGCCGTGTGCGGCGAGACCGGTCGCGACGGCGTCGACCGCCGCACCCACCTCGCGGTAGGTCCAGCGACGCCCTGCCGGGCAGTCGACGAGCGCGTCACGCGCGGGGTGGGCCGCGACGGCGCGGTCCAGATTCGCGCCGATGGTGTCGCCGAGCAGCGCGACCTCGGCGGGACCGCAGCTGTAGCTGAGTTCGGACATCACCGGATCTCCTTGCCGCGCAGCAGGAATCGCTGCACTTTGCCACTGGGCGTCTTGGGCAGGCTGTCCACGAAATGGACCCTTCTCGGATAAGCGTGGGCGGCGAACTCGTCCTTGACCAGCTGCTGCAGCTCGGCTGCCAACCCGGCGCTGCCCTCGATGCCGGTGCGGGTCACCACGAAGGCCTCCAGCACCTCACCGCGCAGTTCGTCGGGCATCCCGACCACGGCGGCCTCGGCGACCTGCTCGTGCAGAACCAGCACACTCTCGACCTCGAACGGGCCGATCCGGTAGCCCGCCATGATGATCACGTCGTCGTCGCGGGAGCTGAAGCGGAAGCAGCCGTCGGAATCGCGGGAGGCGACGTCACCGGTCAGATACCAGCGTCCGTCGGCGGTGAATCGGCTCGCGGTGCGCTCCGGATCGTCGAGGTAGCCGAGGAACCAGAGCAGCGGGCTGTGGTGGGTGTCGATGGCGACCCGGCCGATCTCACCGGGTGCCGCCTCGGTGTCGACGTCCTCGGCGAGGACCGCACAGGACCACCCGGGGAGCTGCCTGCCCATCGAACCGGGCGGGACGGCCACATCGAGGGCGGGGTGCCACGCATGGCAGATCACCATGCCGTGCTCGGTCTGACCGTAGTGGTCACGCACCGCAACCCCGAGTGTCCGCTGCGACCAGGCCACCACGTCCGGGGTCAACGGCTCGCCCGCCGACGACGCCCGGCGCAGGGCGAAGCCCTCCGGAGCCGGAGCGCTGTCGGCGCGCAACGCCCGATAGACGGTCGGCGCGGCGGCGAAGTTGGTGACGCCGAAGCGCTGCAACACGTCCCAGGTGAGTGACGCCGAGAACCCCGCGTGCAGCAGCAGGCTGCGCACGCCGGTGGCCAGCGGCCCCAGGATCGCGTAGTAGAGGCCGTACGCCCAGCCTGGATCGGCCGCGTTCCAGAAGACGTCCTCGGGGCGCACATCCAGGGCGAACTCCTGGTAGGCGTGGAACGACGCCAGCGCGCGCACCGGGATCGGCACGCCCTTGGGGGTTCCGGTGGTGCCGCTGGTGAACAGCTGGACCAGCAGGCCGTCGCCACCTACCGCCACCGGCTTCGCACGCGGGTCGTCGGACCGGTACCCGTCGAGCAGATCGTCGAAGCGCAGCGCGCCGGGGCTGTCGGCGTCACCGGCAACGATCGTCCGATAGCCGGCCGCCGCGAGTTTCGGCGCCTGGTCGGCATCGGCGACCACGACCTTCGCGCGGCTCGCGGTCAGCCGGAATTCGACGGCCGGGGGCGCGAACGCGGTGAACAACGGCACGTGCACCGCGCCGCGGCGCCAGATACCCAGCAGCGCCACCACGAGCTCGACGGATTTCGCCATCAATGTCGCCACCCGATCGCCGGGTTCGACGCCGAGTTCGGCCAGCGCGGCGGCGAACCGGGCCGAGCGCTCCCGCAGCTCACCGTAGGTCAGGTCGTGGGCGCGCAGATCGGACTCGATCACCGTGAACGCGATCTGCCCGGCCGGGTGCCGATCGCAGAGCAGATCGGCCGCACAGGCCTCTGGTCGGTCGTAGTGGTCGAGCAGGTCGCGCACCCGCACGTCCAGATCGGTAGTCATCGCAGCTTCTCCTCATCACCCGGGTATCGGCCACCGGGTCTGCCCTAGAATGTGGCATAGCTCACGTGTCCCACTACCCCCGAAAAGGGGTGATCCATGACTTCCCTGTTGCGCCCGCGCGACGGTGACGCGCTGCGCGCCGAGATCCGCTGGGTGGCGGGACGGGCGAGCGTCCCGGTGGTGTTCGGCGGCGCGGTGGACGAGGACACCCTGCTGCTCACCGAGTTCGCCGGCACCGTCACCACCGGTCTGCGCGGGCTGTCGGTGCTGCGCACCTCCGGGCTCGGCGGGCAGGCCATGGAGTACCGCAGGCCCGCGTCGGTGGCCGACTATCGAGGCTCGTCCGCGATCACCCACCACTACGACGCCGCGGTCGTCGGCGAAGGGTTGCGGTCGGTGATGGCCGTGCCGGTGCTGGTCGCCGACCGACCTCGCGCCGTGCTGTACGCCGCCACGCGTGGCACGGGCCCCCTCGGCGACCGCACCGCCGAGGTGATCCTGCAGGCGGGTAAGCGACTGGCCGCGGAGATCGCCGTCCGTGACGAGGTGGACCGGCGGGTCCGGCTGCTCGAGCTCGCGACACCGCCGGCGACGACCACCCCCGCGGCGACCGAGGAGTTGCGGGAGATCCACGCCGAGCTTCGCGCCCTCGCGGCCGCCACGGGCGATCTCGCCCTGCGCGACCGGCTTTCCGGGGTGTGCGAACGACTGACCGGGGTGTTGACCGGCGAGTCCGCCGGCGATGCGCCGCGGTTGTCGCGGCGCGAACTCGACGTGCTCGCCCAGATCGCCCTCGGCTGCACGAATCAGGAAGCGGCGCTTCGACTCTCGCTCGGCGCCGAGACCGTCAAGAGTTACCTGCGCCAGGCGATGAGCAAGCTGGATGCCGGCACCAGGCACGAGGCGGTGGCTCGGGCACGGCGGCACGGCCTGCTGCCCTGACCGCCGCGACCCACGACCGCTTCGACCCCTGCATCAGATGTGGGATATATCACCGCCATTCGGCCGCTGAATCCGCCGCAATGCCTCCGGCGCGACCGATCGGACCGGCAAGGTCTCACATCGTGGGCGCGACACCCCACACCGAATGTCACCGAGCGCTCACTCGGGTCAGCGTCCAATCATCAAGGGACGCAGTGCCTGTACTGGGAACATCGGCGCAGCGTCCGTTCGGCCTCGTCGCGTCCGACCCGACCGCGCCGACGGACGCTGGAACCGAACCCGTTCCGGATGGAACCAGCAACCCTCACTATGGACGATCGCACAAAGAACGACCTGGATGGATACCCAAATGTCTTTAGGGGAAAACAATCTCGGTCCCCGTCGCGCCCGGTAGCGTCGCTTCGATGACGGAGCCTTTTCAACTGGCCGGCCTCTCACTGGACTGTGACGACCCCGAGTCCCTCGCCCGCTTCTATCTCGGGCTGCTCGGTGGCCGTGTCCTGTGGAACGACGCGCACAGCGTCGGGATCCGAATCCCGTCGGGACTGACGGTCGCCGCGCAACGCGTCGAGGACTACTACCCGCCGCAGTGGCCCGGCACGGCCGCGGTGCACCTCGATCTCGCCGCCGACGCCGACCTCGATCTCTGCGAACAGCACGCCCTCGCGATCGGCGCCAAACCCGCACCGGTACAACCGGATCCGCGCTGGCGGGTATTGCTCGACCCCGCCGGGCACCCGTTCTGTATCACCACCCGGGTGATCCCGGGTTAGGTCAGGGCAACAGGTCGGGACGGCGCTGCGCCGTGCGTTCCAGTGACTGTTCGTGCCGCCACGCGGCGACCTTGGCATGGTCGCCCGACAGCAGGATCGGGGGCACCTCGAGGCCACGCCACGACACCGGCCGGGTGTAGCTGGGCCCTTCGAGGAGCCCGTCGGAGAACGAATCCTCCTGGTGGGACTGCTGATTGCCGAGCACGCCGGGGATCAGACGCACCACGGCCTCGGTCATCACGAGCACCGCGGCCTCGCCGCCGATGAGAACGTAGTCGCCGATGCTCACCTCTTCGACGCGGACGCGGCGGGCGGCATCGTCGAACACGCGCTGATCGATGCCCTCGTAGCGCCCGCAGGCGAACACGAGGTGCTTCTCGGTGGCCCAGCGCTGCGCGGTGGCCTGGGTGAACGGCACACCGGCCGGCGTGGGGACGACGAGCAGTGCGTCGTCCGGGCACACCTCGTCCAGGGCCTCGCCCCAGACGGTGGGCTTCATGACCATGCCGGGACCGCCGCCGTAGGGCGAATCGTCGACCGATTTGTGCACGTCGTGCGTCCAGTGGCGCAGATCGTGCACGCCGATCGAGATCAGGCCCTTGTCGACAGCCTTGCCGAGCAGCGCTGTCCGCAGCGGCTCGAGGTACTCCGGGAAGATCGTGACGACGTCGAGTTGCACGAATTACTCCGGATCGAGCAGGCCCTCGGGCGGCGTGATGACAACCAGTCCATCGGCGAGCGAAACCGTCGGCACGATGGCGGTGACAAAGGGAATGAGAATCTCGCGACCGTCGTCGGCGGCGCGCACCGACAGCAGTTCGCCCGCGGCCGAATGCAGCACCTCGGTGACCGTGCCGACGAGGGTGCCGTCGGTGAACTCGACCCGGAGGCCTTCGAGTTCGTGGTCGTAGAAGGCGTCGTCGTCCTCCGACGGCGGCAGCGAATCGCTGTCGACGACGAACAACGTGCCACGCAGGGCGTCGGCGGCGGTGCGATCGTCGATCCCGTCGACGAACACCAGAAGCCGGCCCGAGTGCTCTCGGGCCGACTTCACGGTGTAGTCACGGGTCGCCGAGGACTTCGGCATCCTGCCGCGCAGCGTGACGCCCGGCGCGAACCGGACGTCCGGTTCGTCGGTGCGAACATCGACGACGAGTTCGCCGCGCACACCGTGCGACTTGGCGACCCGACCTACGACGAGTTCCATCTAGGCGTCGGTATCGACCACGTCGACCCGGATCCCACGGCCGCCGATGCCAGCGACCAGGGTGCGCAGCGCGGTCGCGGTACGACCACCGCGCCCGATCACCTTGCCCAGGTCTTCAGGATGGACGTGTACCTCGACGGTGCGTCCACGACGTCCGGTGAGCAGCTCGACACGGACGTCGTCAGGGTTGGCGACGATGCCGCGAACCAGATGTTCGACGGCATCGGCAACAACAGCAGTCATTACTCGGCAGCCTCGGTGGCGGCTTCCTCAGCGGCAGCCTCGTCCTTCTTGGCGGCCTTCTTCTTCGGGGTGACGGCCTCGGTGGTGGGCGCGTTGTCGGCGGCGGCCAGCGCGGCGTTGAACAGGTCCAGCTTGGAGGTCTTCGCGGCCTTCACCTTCAGGGTGCCCTCGGTGCCCGGCAGGCCCTTGAACTTCTGCCAGTCGCCGGTGATCTCCAGCAGACGCTGCACCGACTCGGTGGGCTGCGCGCCGACCGACAGCCAGTACGCGACGCGCTCGGCGTCGATCTGGATCAGCGAAGGCTCTTCCTTCGGGTGGTACAGGCCGATGGACTCGATGGCGCGGCCGTCACGACGGGTACGGGCGTCGGCGACGACGACGCGGTACTGCGGGTTGCGGATCTTGCCGAGACGAGTGAGCTTGATCTTGACAGCCATGCTGTTCAGTCTTCTTTCAGTAGTTTTGGTCACCACGCGATTCGGCGACCCGCATGGTCTGCGGGTCCGGTTTCGCGCATGCGTGCGTGACCGCCGCGCGGTACGTAACCGGAGACGGGCTGACACTGTCCAGGAAGGACGAGGGTTCATTCTGCCAGACGACCCGCCGCGCCCGGAAATCGCCTCCGCTATTGCCGTCGACGCCGATTCAGCGGTGCCCGGTGACCGGATCGGGGGTCTTCACGACCAGGCCACGCAGCACGACCCATTGTGGGTCGGTGAGCGAGTGCGGGTTCACGCGGGGGTCGTGGGCGTAGACGACGAAGTCGGCCGGGGCGCCCTCGTCGATACCGGGGCGGCCGAGCCAGGTGCGGGCGTTCCACGACGCGGCGCCGAGAGCCTCGTGGGGTGACAGGCCCGCGCCGGACAGGGCGGTGATCTCGTCGGCGATGCGGCCGTGACGGATGGAGCCGCCCGCGTCGGTGCCCGCGTAGATCGGGACGCCCGCCTCGTGGGCTTTGCCGACGGTGTCGCGAACGCGGCGGTGCAGGTCGCGCATGTGGGCGGCGTAGACCGGGAACTTCGTGGCGCTGTCGGCGATGCCGGGGAAGGTGTCGATATTGATCAGGGTGGGGACCAGGGCGGTGCCGTTGGCCACCATCAGTTCGATGGTGTCGTCGGTGATGCCGGTGCCGTGTTCGAGGCAATCGATACCCGCGTTGATCAGGCCCGGCAGGGCGTCCTCACCGAACACGTGGGCGGTGACCCTTGCCCCGTTCGCGTGGGCGGCGTCGATGGCCTGCTTCAGGATGTCGTCACTCCACAGCGGGCGCAGGTCGCCGACGGAGCGGTCGATCCAATCCCCCACGATCTTCACCCAGCCGTCACCGAAGCGGGCCTGCTCGGCGACGATCTCGGGCAGGTCGCGCTCGTCGTCGAGTTCGATCCCGAGTTCGCGGATGTAGCGCTTGGGGCGGGCGATGTGACGACCCGCGCGGATGATCCGCGGCAGCTCGGCGTGCTCGTCGATGAAGCGGGTGTCGATCGGCGAGCCCGCGTCGCGCAGGAGCAGCGCCCCGGCGTCGCGTTCGGTCTCGGCCTGCTCGATCGCGCCGTCGCGGGTCTCGTCCCCGCCGCCGTAGCGAATGCCGACATGGCAGTGCGCGTCGACCAGGCCGGGCACGATCCAGCCTGTGCCGCACAGGGTTTCGGCACCACGCACGGGCTCGAACGTCACGGCGCCGTCGACAACCCAGAGGTCGCGCTCCCGGTCGCCGGGGAGAACTACACCACGCAGATGCACACGAACCTCCAGTCGTCGGCCTGAAACCGAACCTACCTCGCAGGATCGGCGCACGCACACGCTCCGAGGCCCGGCCACCGCGCCAGCACCGGGCGCGGGGTCGGCACCCTTCGGGCGAGCGGTCAGTCGCCTGAAGGATCGCCGTCGAGAAAGACCCGCACAGCGGTGATCCGCGGCCGGTCCGGGGCGAAGTCGACGAAGGCCACACCCCGCGACGCACCGACCCGCACGCTCACGCTGACCGTGCGACCCGCGGCGATCATCTTGTCCCACTCGATGTCTCGCGCGCGGTCGGCGAACTCCGTCACCGAGATCGGTCGCCCGGCGGGCAGCTCGCACACCGTCCGCTCATCGAGCAGCGCTCGCACGCCACCCGTGTCGCCGGACGCGACAGCAGCGAAGAGTCTGCCGACGATGCGCTTGCCGGAGCCGCCTATGCCGCGCAGCGCCCGCATCATGCCCATCGCTCCGCCCATGCCGAGCTCGCCCACGAGTTGCGGCCCGAGCTTCGCTCCCGCGAGCAATCCGGACGGGCCGGTGCGCAGCAGACGCGCGACCATCACCCCCAGCTCCCAGTGCGCGGCGAGCCGGGCGATCCGCCAGCCGCCATCGGTATCGACCAGGTCGTAGCGCAGATGCATCGGCACGGTGACGGTGGCGCCCGTCGACATCGTGGTCTCGATGTGCAGGTCACGCACCACCGCGTAGCCGGCGACGATGTCGCGGTCCACGCGGAAGGCGATGGCGTTCGGCGCGATGAAGACGTTGTAGAAACGCGAGATCGCGTCCGGGCCGATGTGCTCGCGCGAGCCGTACGGGTCGTGTACCGCCGCCTGCTCGGCGAACAGCCCGACCCACGCGGTCTTGTCGTGCGCGGCCACCGCACGCGGTGACGCCCGCACCGCCGCCAGCAGGTCCTCGGCGGTCCGATCCAACGACATGTAGGTCCTCCATAGTCACGCTCCCCCTCCGCGATCCATGATAGAACGTGTTCTAGTTTTGCGTCGGCGATCGTGCTCGGCGCCTGTTGGACAAGAGGATCTCGATGGACTGGTACACCGGGAACACCACCTACGACACCGTGCTGGCCATCGCCTTCGCCTTCGCCGCGTTCGTGATCGTCGGCGGGCTGTTCGCGCAGAGCCCCTACGGCCGCTTCGCGTCGAACAAGGTCGGCTTCAATCTCAACCCCAAGCTGGGCTGGTGGCTGATGGAGCTGCCCGCGACCGTCGTGTTCGCGGTGTTCTATCTCAGCGGCCCCGATCGTTTCGAGCCGGTGCCGCTGGTGCTGGCCGCCATCTGGTTGCTGCACTACGGCAATCGCGGCTGGTTCTTCCCGCTCTCCATCCGGCAGGTGCCGGGTAAGACGAGCAGCTTCAACGTTTCGGTGGTCGCGGCGGGCGTGTTCGTGACGGCCCTGCACGGCTACCTCAACGGCGCGTTCTTCAGCAACGACTACAAGAACCAGTACGGCACCGCCTGGCTCACCGATCCGCGCTTCCTGATCGGGCTGGTCGTGTACCTGTGCGGATTCGGGCTGCTGGTGCGATCCGAGGCGATCGTGCGCAATCTGCGGGACAAGAACAACCCCGGCGCCGCCGAGTACCGGGTCCCCCACGGCGCCGGCTTCCGCTTCGTCAGCAGCCCGGCCTACCTGGGCGAGCTGATCGCCTGGGCCGGGTTCGCCCTGCTCACCTGGTCGCTGGCCGGCGTCGCGATCTTCTTGATCACCGCGGGAAACCTGGTGCCGCGCGCCTTCGCCACCCACCGCTGGTACCGCGAGAAGTTCGCCGACTACCCGACCACCCGCAAAGCGCTGATCCCCGGCGTGATCTAACACGCCGACCAGCACCGCGACCCCTCAGGGCCGCGGACACGCGCGCGCCAGCGCGCCAACAATTCAGTTCTTGGGGAACTTCAGCTGGGACAGGTCGATCCCCTCCAGGCCGGGCGGCAGCTGATCGAGACCGGGGGGCATGTTCGACAGATCCATGCCCGGCGGCAAGCCCGGCATCCCGGCGGGCATTCCGGGGAACCCGCCGCGCATCTTCGGCTGAGTGGGCCCACGCCCGCCCTTCTTGCCCTTTTTACCGCCCTTTTTGTTGTTGCCGCGGCGAGCTCCCGGCATCCCCATCTGCCGACCCATCATCGCCATCATCTTCTTGGCTTCGAAGAACCGGTCGACGAGCTGGTTGACCTCGGAGACCTGCACCCCGGAACCGTTGGCGATGCGCAGGCGCCGCGAGGCGTTGATGATCTTCGGATTGTCCCGCTCGGCGCGGGTCATGCCCCGGATGATCGCCTGCACCCGGTCGAGCTGCTTGTCGTCGACCGCGGCCAGCGCGTCCTTCATCTGACCGGCGCCCGGCAGCATCCCGAGCAGATTGCCGATCGGGCCCATCTTGCGGATGGCCAGCATCTGATCGAGGAAGTCCTCGAGGGTGAGCTCGCCGCTGCCGATCTTGCGCGCGGTCTCCTCGGCCTGCTCGGCGTCATAGACCTGTTCGGCCTGCTCGATGAGGGTGAGCACATCGCCCATGCCGAGGATGCGCGAGGCCATCCGGTCGGGATGGAAGACGTCGAAGTCCTCGAGCTTCTCACCGGTGGAGGCGAACATGATCGGCGCGCCGGTGACGTTGCGGACCGACAGAGCGGCACCACCGCGGGCGTCACCGTCGAGCTTGGTGAGCACGACACCGGTGAACCCGACGCCGTCGCGGAAGGCCTCGGCGGTGCTCACCGCGTCCTGACCGATCATCGCGTCGAGCACGAACAGCGTCTCGTCGGGCTGCACGGCGTCGCGGATGCCGGCGGCCTGGCGCATCAGCTCGGCGTCGATACCGAGGCGGCCTGCGGTATCGACGATGACCACGTCGTACTGCTTGGCCTTGGCCTCTTCGATACCGGCCGCGGCGACGGCGACCGGGTCGGCCGCGGTGATCCCGAGCGGGTTCTCACCGCCACCGATGGAGGTGCCGCCGTGCGGGGCGAACACGGGCACGCCCGCGCGCTCACCGACGACCTGCAGCTGGGTGACCGCGCCGGGACGCTGGAGGTCACAGGCCACCAGCAACGGCTGGTGCCCCTGGCCCTTGAGCCATTTGGCCAGCTTGCCCGCGAGCGTGGTCTTACCCGCACCCTGCAGACCGGCCAGCATGATGACCGTCGGCGGGTTCTTGGCGAGATTGAGGCGACGGGTCTCGCCACCGAGGATCGCGACGAGTTCCTCGTTGACGATCTTGACGACCTGCTGCGCGGGATTGAGCGCGCCGGAGACCTCCGCGCCCTTGGCGCGTTCTTTGACGTTGGCGATGAAGCCGCGCACCACGGGCAGCGCGACGTCGGCCTCGAGGAGTGCGAGGCGGATCTCGCGCGCGGTGGCGTCGATGTCGGCCGGTGACAGACGCCCCTTACCGCGCAGATCCTGCAGTGCACCGGTAAGCCGGTCGGACAGGGATTCGAACACCGATCGCGCTCCTGATCTGAAAGGGTCTCAGGTCGTCTGACCGAAGCCGGACGTCTCTTGCCCTCCCAGGGTAATGGAGGTTATTCGGTATGTTGCACGTGCGGTGGCGCCGTGCGGCGCAACTCGTGCGATTCGATGTCCACCAGATACACCGCTTCTCTGCCGGTGAGGCCGAGTTCCCGGGAGAGCGCCTCGATCCGAATCCATTCGGAATCGGCACTGTCGGCGTGGTGGGCGGCGGTCGAGGCGATGGTCATCGCGGCCAACGCCTGCGCACCACTGAGGGTGCGACCCGGCAACCACGAAACCACCCACAGGTCACCACCGACGCACCGCGCGATGTGCGCGGTCGCGTCGCTGGTCATCATCGACGCGGAAACGACTTCGATAGCCACGGATCAGCTCCCCTCGTACGAGCGACAGCCGGACCAGGGGAATGCTATAGGTCCCATCTCGACTTATCGGGCCGCGAGGACGCTGTGTAGCAACCTGATAGCAATCAGTGAGTAAACCGTGTCCTTGCGGTGTCAGCCGGCGTCGGTGGTTTCGGTCGGCGGCGGGGTGGGCGCGGGCCGCGGAACCACGTCCAGGACGGCCTTTTCGATCCGGTCGCGCAGGGCTGGGCTGTCGGTGTCGCCCAGATCGAGGCAGAAGGCGTCGACCACAGCCGAGCCCATCGTGACCACCTTGGCCCACCGGACATTGGCTCCCGTCGCGGCGAACGCACCGGCCAGCCTGCTCAGCAAACCGATCCGGTCGTCGGCGCGCAGCTCCAGGATCACCTGTCCGGGAGTGCTGGTCGGTGACCAGATCAGGCGCGGCGCGGCGCGCGCGTACCGGCCTGGCCCGGTCCCGACAGCGTCGGTTTCGCGTTTGGCCAGCACCGCGGGCAGGTCGAGCGCGCCGGTGGTGGCCCGGATGAGTTCCTGACGCAGCAGACCCGCGTCCGGCGGATCGCCGAATTTCGGCATCACCACGAAGGTATTGATCGCCGATTCCCCCGCACTGCCCAGCGCGGCCGAGAGCACCCGCAACGCGTGCAGTGCCAGGACACCGGCGGCGTCGGAGAGCAGGCCGGGCTCGTCGGGGGCGATCACGGTCACCACGAAGGTGTGCTTGCCGTCACCGGGCGCGAGGGTGACGTGCACGCCGCCCGCCCTGGCCTTGTCCAGAAGCTCCGGGTCGATCGGTTCCGGTTGCGGCAGCGGCTCGCCCGCCATGACGAGCCGGCAGCGGCGCACCAGCTCACCGATCAGCGAGGCCTTCCAGTCGCCCCACACTCCGGGGCCGGTCGCCATCGAGTCGGCTTCGGCGAGCGTGTGCAGCAGTTCGAGCAGGCCGACGTCACCACCGAGCGCGTCGGCGACGTGCTGCACGGTCGCCGGGTCGTCGAGGTCGCGCCGGGTCGCGGTGTCGGGCAGGAGCAGGTGGTGGCGCACGATCGCGCTGAGGGTACGCACATCCGAAGGCCACATTCCGAGCCTGCGGCCGATATGCGTGGCCAGCTCGGCGCCGACGATGCTGTGGTCGCCCTGCCGCCCCTTGCCGATGTCGTGGAGCAGGGCGCCGAGCGCCAGCAGGTCGGGCCGGGCGACCCTGGTGCTCAGGCTGCTCGCGTAGGCGACCGTCTCCATCAGGTGCCGATCGACGGTCCAGGTGTGCATCGCATCGCGCGGCGGCAGATCACGGACCGCACCCCATTCGGGAAAGAGTCTGCCCCACAATCCGGTTCGATCGAGCGCCTCGACCGCGTCGATGCTGCCGCGACCCGCGCCGAGCAGGACGAGCAGATCGTTGAGCGCGTCCTTGGGCCACGGTTCGCGTAGTTCGGGCGCGTCCTCGGACAACCTGTTGAGCGTGGTCGCCGACATCGGCAACCCGGTCTGCGCCGATGCCGCCGCGACACGCAGGATCAGCCCGGGATCACGCTGCGGGCGGGCGTCTCTGGCCAGCACCACCTCGCCGGAGTGCTCGACCACCCCCTCATCGAGTGGTCGGCGCACCGGCATGCGGCGCAGTCTGGCCAGGCCGCGCCGCGGTAACGCGTTGGCGGCCGTGCGCAGACCGACGTCGCACGAATAGCTCACCGTACGCGCCGAATCGGTCAATGTCCGGGCGAGATCGAAGCGGTCGCCGATGCGCAGCGCGGCGCCGATCTCGTCGGCATCCTGGGCGCGCAGCTGATCGCGGGCCCGGCCTGCGACGCGGTGCAGTTCGGTGCGCACGTCGAGGAGCCTGCGGTGGGCCTGTTTCAGGCCGCCGCCGGGGACCTCAGGGCCCAATCCCGGCATGGCGTCGGTCAATTGGGCGATCGAGAGCGCGTCGAGCAGCTGGATATCGCGCAGCCCGCCGCGACCGTTCTTGAGATCGGGTTCGGCGCGATGGGCGATCTCGCCGCTGCGCTGCCAGCGGGCGGTGGTCTGGGCGATCAGATCGTCGAAGCGGGACCGGATACCGGTGCGCCATTCCCGGCGCACGCCGCCGATGAGCAGATTGCTGAGGTCTCGGTCGCCGACGATGTGGCGCGCCTCCAGCAGGCCGAGCGCGGCGATCATGTCGTCGGCGGCCACCCGCAGCGCCTGCGGCACGGTGCGCACGCTGTGGTCGAGCTTGATGTGGGCGTCCCAGAGCGGGTACCAGAGTTGATCGGCGACCTCCGAAACCACCTTGGGGTCGACGTCGTCGTGCAGCAGCACGAGGTCGAGATCGGAGTAGGGCAGCATCTCGCGGCGTCCGAGTCCACCCACCGCGACGAGCGAGAGGCCGCTGTCGGCGGTGATGCCGAGTTCGTTGCCCTTGCTGGTGAGCCACAGTTCGAACAGATCGACCAAGGCCTCGCGCAGCGATTCCGGATCGAGCCGCGGATTGCGGGTGCCCGCTCCGTCGAGCAGTTGCGACCTGGCCTTGACCAGGTCCGCCGCTCCGTTGTTCTGAATACCACCGTTCCGCTGTGCCACAGCCCACACCACCATTTCATGCGGGCGGCCCCGCCCCGACCGGATCAGTCTCACCGGTGGGAGCGGGGCCGCCGCTCGATCGATTTATCGTGCGTGCCCTACCGAATTACAGTGCGTCGCTTCCGCGTTCGCCGGTACGGACGCGGATGATGGTGTCCACCGGGGTCACCCACACCTTGCCGTCACCGATCTTGCCGGTGCGCGAGGCTTCGACGATCACCTCGACGACCTTCTCGACCGACGCATCGTCCACGACGACCTCGACCCGGACCTTGGGCACGAAGTCCACCGAATACTCGGCACCGCGGTAAACCTCGGTGTGGCCCTTCTGCCGGCCGTATCCCTGGACTTCGCTGACGGTCATGCCGAGCACGCCTGCCTGTTCCAGCCCGGACTTCACATCTTCGAGCGTGAACGGTTTGACGATTGCCGTAACCAGTTTCATGTTCGTCATGCCTCCTTGACGAGCGTGCGTGCCGTGCCACCCACAGCAGCGAAATCGTAAGCGGTTTCCGCGTGCTCGGACTCATCCAGGCCCGCAGACTCGGATTCTTCGCTGGCGCGCAGGCCGATCGTGAACTTGATCGCGTACGCGATGATGGCCGTGGCGACCAGCGAGTAGGCGAGAACGGCGAAGGCACCGACGGCCTGCAGCTTCAACTGCTCGACCCCACCACCGTAGAACAGTCCATCGACACCTGCGGGAGCTTCGCTGGTAGCGACGAGTCCGACGATCAGCGTGCCGACCAGACCACCGACGAGGTGGACGCCGACGACGTCGAGCGAGTCGTCGAAGCCGAAGCGGAACTTCAGGCCGACGGCCAGGGCGCACAGCGCACCGGAGACGACACCGACAGCCAGGGCGCCGACCACGTTCACCGAGGAACAGGCCGGGGTGATCGCGACCAGACCGGCGACGATGCCCGAGGCGGCACCGAGCGAGGTCGGGTGACCGTCGCGGATCTTCTCCACGAGCAGCCAGGCCATCATGGCGGCGGCGGTGGCGATCGTGGTGGTGAGGAAGGTGGCACCCGCGACACCGTTGGCGCTCAGCGCCGAACCCGCGTTGAAGCCGTACCAGCCGAACCACAGCAGACCGGCGCCGAGCATCACGAACGGCAGGTTGTGCGGACGGAACGGCGTCTTCGGCCAGCCCTTGCGCTTGCCGAGGATCAGGCAGAGCACCAGACCGGCGGCACCGGCGTTGATGTGGACCGCGGTACCACCGGCGAAGTCGATCGCCTTGAGGTTGTTGGCGATCCAGCCGCCGTTCTCACCGGTGTAGCCGCTGAAGGCGAACACCCAGTGCGCGACGGGGAAGTAGACGACCGTGGCCCAGATTCCGGCAAATACGAGCCACGACCCGAACTTCAAGCGGTCGGCGACCGCGCCCGAGATGAGTGCGACCGTGATGATCGCGAACATGAGCTGGAAGGCGACGAACACCGAGAGCGGGATCGTGCCGAACAGCGGGATGGCGGCGGGGGCCGCGGGGTCGGTAGTCGCTAGATAGTCGCCGCCCAGGACGCCCTTGAGGCCGAAGTACTGGAGCGGGTCACCGACCAGCTTGCCCTTGTCCTCGCCGAACGCCATCGAGAAGCCGTATAGACACCACAGGATGGTGATCAGGCCCATCGCGGAGACGCTCATCATGATCATGTTCAGCACGTTCTTGCCACGGACCATACCGCCGTAGAAGAACGCCAGACCCGGCGTCATCAACAGCACGAGGGCCGCTGACGCCAGCATCCAGGCGGTGTCACCGGCGTCCGGTGCGCCGATCAGTGGAAATGCCACCTTGTGTTCCTCCTCATCTCGGGCCCTGCCGATGACGGCAAAAGGACCTGTACAGAAGGGTCGCCACTCGGTGTTTCATCCGTTGAGCTGTGGTGTTTCACCTGAGTGAACGGATAGCGCTGTTGTGTTGCATCCACGTTTCGCGTGGTTGGCACGAGCCTGTCAGCTCACGGTGAGGTTGGTACGGATGTGCGATTCGCCGCGAGTTCGCGCGGCGATTCCCCACACCACCGCTGTCCGGAAACAGTGATGTCAGCCCAGGAAAACAGCGATGCCCGCCCGATCGCTGGATCGGACGGGCATCGGCGGGACCGTTACGCGGTACCCCCGAGCAGCGCGTCGACGAACGCGCCCGGCTCGAACGGCGCCAGGTCGTCGGCGCCCTCGCCGAGGCCGACGAGTTTCACCGGCACACCGAGTTCGTGCTGCACCTGGAACACGATGCCGCCCTTGGCGGTGCCGTCGAGCTTGGTGAGCACCACGCCGGTGATGTCGACGACGTCGGCGAACACCCGGGCCTGCATCAGGCCGTTCTGGCCGACGGTCGCGTCGAGGACCAACAGCACCTCGTCGACCTCGCCCTTCTTCTCCACGACCCGCTTCACCTTGCCCAACTCGTCCATCAGGCCGGTCTTGGTGTGCAGGCGGCCCGCGGTGTCGACGAGGACCGCGTCGACGCCGCGGTCGATGCCCGCGGTGACCGCGTCGAAGGCGACAGCGGCCGGGTCGGCGGCCTCTTTACCGCGTACGGTCTCGGCGCCCACCCGTTCGCCCCAGGTCTGCAGCTGATCGGCGGCGGCGGCGCGGAAGGTGTCGGCGGCGCCGAGCAGCACCCGGCGGCCGTCGGCGACGAGCACGCGGGCCAGTTTGCCGGTGGTGGTGGTCTTGCCGGTGCCGTTGACGCCGACGACGAGCAGGATCGCGGGCTTGTCGCCGTGCGGAAGGGCGTGGATGGAACGGTCGAGCTCGGGACGCAGCGCCTCGATGAGCACATCACGCAGGGCGGCACGAGCCTGTTCGGGAGTGCGCACGCTGCGCGAGGCCATCTCCTCGCGCAGGCGTTCGACGATCTTGGCGGTGCTCGCGGTGCCGATATCGGCCAGCACCAGGGTGTCTTCGATCTCTTCCCAGGAGTCCTCGTCGAGGTCGCCGCCGCCGAGCAGGCCGAGCAGGCTCTTGCCGACCGCGTTCTGGGAACGGGCCAGGCGACCGCGCAGCCGGACGAGGCGGCCGGTGGTGGGGTCGATCTCGTCGATCGCGGTGGTGGTGGCGCCGGCTTCGGCCGGGGTGGTATCGGCCGGAGCCGGTGCGGGCTCGGTGGTCGGTGCGGCGGGAGCCTCGATCGAGGACGTATCCGCGGGCTCGACTTCGGTAACAACCGGGTCGGACGGCGCGGTCTTCGCGGGGGCCGTGTCCGCGGGCGCGGTCTCGGTGCCGGGCTCGGCCGGTGCGGCCGTGTCGAGGGCGGACGCGTCGTCGGGGACGACCACGGTCTCGTCGACGGCGACATCGCCCTCGGGCAGCGGAACATCGGTGATCCCGCGGCGCGGGGCGTCGCGCGGGATCGCGGCGTCGTCGCCGACGTGCGGTTGACCGTCGGTATCGGTGCGTTCAGGGACGGGTTCGGGTTTCGGCACGGTCGCCGTCGAGCCGCCCTGGCTGAAGCTGAATCCACCGGACGCGGTGTAACCACCGGAGCGGTCCGTCAACTCCTTGTCCGGCTCGGGCGGGGCCAGCGAAATCTGGCGTCGCTTGTACAGGACGAAACCCGCGACGAGCGCCACCAACAGGACGGCGGCGATCGCGGCGATCAGGATCCACGCTTGCGAACTCACCCGGCGAGTCTATTCGGGCGGGGAGTTGCCGCACGTCGGCGGCGTCTGCGCGGCAGGTCGGCGAGCCGTAGCCGGGCGCGTCGCGGCGTGGCGGAAATACTACAGATTCGTTGTCCTGCGGAACTTCTGGCGGTTGCCCCATAGGATCGGCGGAGTGACCGATCGAAACGTGCTTGGGGGGCCGCTGGAAGAGTGCGGCACCGATCCTCTCACGGGCTTCTACCGGGACGGCTGCTGCAGCACCGGTCCGGAGGATCTCGGCAGCCACACCGTGTGCACCGTCGTGACGGCGGAATTCCTGGAGCATCAGGCCTCCATCGGCAACGACCTCAGCACCCCGCGCCCAGAGAACAACTTCCCCGGCCTGCAACCGGGCGACCGCTGGTGCGTGGTGGCGGTCCGCTGGTTGCACGCCCACGAGGACGGCGTGGCCGCACCCGTGGTACTGGCCGCGACCCATGAGAACGCGCTGGAGGTCATCTCCATGGACATCCTGCGCAAATACGCCGTAGACGTCCCCGACGACGTCAGCGACCTGCTGTAAGGGGTCGCGACCCGTTGCGGAGGCGGTGAGCCTTCTGGCGGCAGGCCGGGGAGCAGTAGCGGGCCGGTCGGCCGGTGGCCGGTCTCCGGACGGGCGAGCCGCAGACGACGCAGGGTGCCGAGGTTTCGTTACCTTCCGCCGTTTCGTTACGGTCGGCCGCCGGGCGTTCCGTTACGACTGACGGATGGGCGCGCAGGGCGTCGAGGATGAGCGCGACGGCCGGGGCGAGCGGGTCCGCTGCGCGTCGATGTCGTTGGATCGCAACGCATCCGGTGAAGATGTCCAGCACATCGGTGACGACCACGTCGCGCCGGACCGCGCCCTGACGTTGCGCCGAGGCCAGCAGCGCGCCCAGTGCGCGATGGAAGCGGTTGCCCGCCCCGCGTAGCAGGGCGCGAGGCCAGCCGTCGTCGGATTGCACCAGGTCACAGAGGTCCTTGTTGCCGGGTGTGGTCACGATGACGTGGGTGCACAGGGCGAAGAAGGCCGCGCCCGGATCCGGATCGGTGAGGTGGTCGGCGGCCAGCGCCGCCAGCCGGTCGACGCGCTGTTGCATAACCGCTTCCAGCAGATCGGTTTTCGTGGGGAAATGCCGGTGGACGGTGCCCGCGCCGACACCGGCGCGGCGGGCCACCTCGGCCAGCGAGACGGTGGCGCCGCGTTCGGCGAGCGCACGCTGCGCGGCAGCCAGGATCAGCGCGCGATTGCGGCGCGCGTCGGATCGGATCGCCGGTTCCACGCCGTGCTCGACCGTCATTTCGTTACGCCTTCCCTGCACCGGACCTGGCCAACCGGGTGTGACCACCCGTACCGTCCGGAATACGGGTCGACCGACCCGATTGTAGGCACACGATCGATCACGAAACGGAGCTCCTCCGCAATGACGTCAGCACTTCCCGTTCTGATCACCGGCGCGACAGGCAAGCAGGGTGGCGCGACCGCCCACCGATTGCTCACCGAAGGCCGGCCGGTTCGCGCGTTGGTGCGCGACCCCGGCTCCCCCGCCGCCCGCGCACTGGCCGATGCCGGCGCCGAACTGACGGTCGGCGACTTCGACGACGCGGCCTCCCTGCGGGTGGCGGTGACCGGAACCCGAGCCGTATTTCTCGTTCCCCCAGCCGATTACCGCGTCAAGGGCTGGGGTGAGGACACCGAGGCCCGCCGCGGTATCGCCCTGATCGACGCGGCCCGCGCCGCCGGTGTCGAACAGATCGTGTTCACCGGCGTCGCGACGATGGGCGACGCGAAATCATGGGGTCAGCAGGGCAAACGCCGGATCGAAGAGGCGCTGGCTTCGTCGGGTCTGCGCTACACCGTGTTGCGCCCGGTGCGGTTCATGGAGAACTACCTGCTGCACGGCTCCCCTGTCGACGGTATCCGCGACGGCGGCGAACACCCGCACCTGTTCCCCGCCGATCGCCCGCTCCAGATGATCGCGATCGATGATATCGCCGCGTTCGCCGCCCTGGCCTTCGCCGACCCCGCGGGCTGGCACGCCCGCATCCTCGAACTCGCGGGCGACGCCATCACTCCGGTCGACGCGGCCGCGATCATCGGCGCCGCGATCGGCCGGCCCGTCCACTACCGCGAGGTCACCGAGGAGGAAGCCGACGCGATCGGCCCCCAACTCGGCAACACCTGGCGCCTGATCCGCGAGACCGGCGGCTGGCACGCCGACCTGCCCGCCTTGCGCGCGCTGTACCCAGAGTTGACCTCCCTGCGGGATTGGCTCGCCCGCGGCGGCTCTGAGCGGATCATCGACCGGATCGACACCACGGCTCCGGCGACCCGGTTCGGCTGAGACCGTCCAGCCGCGCGAGCACCGACCTCAGGCCGAAGCCGAGACCGGGTCGGGGTCGGGGACCTCGGCTCGGTTCAGCCGCTGGGAGATGACCTGGGTGATGCCGTCGCCGCGCATGCTCACGCCGTAGAGGGCGTCGGCGATCTCCATGGTGGGCTTCTGGTGGGTGATGACGATCAGCTGGCTCTTCTCACGCAGCTGCTCGAACAGGCCGATGAGACGGCGCAGGTTGGTGTCGTCCAGGGCCGCCTCGACCTCGTCCATCACATAGAACGGGGAGGGGCGAGCGCGGAAGATGGCGACCAGCAACGCGACAGCGGTGAGCGACTTCTCACCGCCGGAGAGCAGCGAGAGGCGCTTCACCTTCTTGCCGGGCGGGCGCGCCTCGACCTCGATGCCCGTGGTGAGCATGTCCGACGGGTCGGTGAGCACCAGCCTGCCCTCGCCGCCGGGGAACAGTTTCCCGAAGACGCCGACGAATTCGCGTTCCACATCGGCGTAGGCCTCGGTGAACACCTGGAGGATGCGGGCGTCGACTTCGGCGACCACGTCGAGCAGGTCCTTGCGCGCGTTCTTGACGTCCTCGAGCTGGGTGGCCAGAAAGGTATAGCGCTCTTCCAAGGCCGCGAACTCCTCCAGCGCAAGGGGATTCACCTTACCGAGGGTGGTGAGGTCCTTCTCGGCGCGTTTGGCGCGGCGCTCCTGGGTCGGGCGATCGTAGGGCATCGGCTGCGGTGCGCTGACCTGCTCGCCGCGCTCCTTGGCCTCCTCGTACTCGTGCAGCTCCAGGGCCGAGGGCGGCAACGGCACCTCGGGCCCGTATTCGGCGACGAGGTCGGCGAGCGCGATGCCGAATTGTTCGGAGATCGTCGTCTCCAGCTGTTCGATGCGCAGTGCCGCTTGGGCTTTGGCGACTTCGTCGCGGTGCACGGCGTCGGTGAGCTGGGTCAGCTGGGTGTTCAGCGCACGGGCGCGTTCCTTCACCTGTTCCAGCACGGCCGCGCATTCGCCACGGCGACGGACCAATTCGTCACGCCGTGCCGCGGCGGCGGCCACGACCTGCTCGAGTTCGTTCTTGATCTCGGTGCCCGATGCGGCGACGGCCGCGGCGACCGCGGCAGCCTGGCGCCGAGCGGCCTGCGCGCGTTCGGCGCGAGCCCTGGCCTCCCGCTCCCCACGGGCCGCCCTGCGCAGCGAATCCGCTTTGCCGCGAACAGATTCCGCGCGCTCCTCCGAAGTACGCACCGACAGCCGGGCCTCGACCTCCATGGTCCGGGCCTCGGCGAGCGCGGCGGCGGCTTCCTCACGGGCATAGCCCGCGGTCTCGGTGCTCGCGGCGCCGTAGCTGTCGTCGCTGCCGTCGTGTTCGATCTCGGCGTGCCGCAGCCGGTCCTCGAGCTCGGCGAGCGAGGCGAGCGACTTCTCCCGCGCCGCTTCGGCTTCCGCGCGCTGGGTGGCCAGCCGCTCGCCTTCGGTCTGTGCCGCGCGAGCGTTCTGCCCGACCCGGGCGAGCCGGTCGTAGATCGCCAGCAGTGCCTGATCGGATTCGTGCAGCGCCATCAGCGCGTGGTCGGCGGCGTCCTTGCGGTCGGTCTGTTCGGCCAGCGCGCCGGCCAGCGCGGCCTCCAGCTCCTCGGCCCGCCGTTGCGCGGCCGCCAATTCGGCGGTGGCGGTGTCGATATCGGCCTGGACCTCGAGCTGGCTGGGCATCCGTTCCGAACCGCCGACGATCCAGCCGGCACCGGCCAGATCCCCGTCACGGGTGACCACCCGCAGTTCCGGGCGCAGGGTGACGAGCTCGGTGGCGGTCGCCAGATCGTCGACGACCACCACGTCGGCAGTGAGCGCGGCCAGCGCGGGTCGCACCTGCTCGTCGCCTTCGAGCACGTCGGCGAGCCACTGCGCACCGGCGGGCAACGCGGAACGCTCGGCCGATAACGCCGCGTCGGTGGCGAAGACGAACGCCACCCGGCCACCGTCACCGCTGCGCAATTCCCGCACCGCCGAGTCGGCGGTGGTCGCGGTATCGGCGGTGATGGCATCGGCGAGCGGACCGAGCAGTGCGGCCACAGCGGCCTCGAACCCGGACTGCACGCGTAGCAGGCCCGACAGCCGTCCGCCGAGCCCGCCCACGCCGTGTTCGAGCAGCCAGGCCGCGCCGTCCTTGCGGGCCAGGTTCATGCCGAGCGCTTCGATGCGGGCACCGAGCCGGGCGACCAGCTTGCTCGCCTCCCGGTCGAGTTCCCGCAGTTCCCGCACGCGCTCGTCGGCCAGTTCCTGGGCGGCGACGGCGTGTTCGTGCTGGGCGTCCAGACCCTTCTCGCCCGCGTCGAGTTCGCCGAGTTCGTCCTGCACCGAGTCGTATTCGACCTGCGCGGTCTCACCACGGTGCCGGGCGTCGGCGATGGCCACGGACAGACGCGCGATCTCGGCGTCCACGGACTGGGCACGGGTGCGCAACGTGTCGACCTGGCCGGACAGCCGGGCCAGCCCCTCCCGCCGGTCGGCGATCGCGCGCACGGCCGCCAGGTGCGCCTGCTCGGCCGCCTTGGCGGCGTGTTCCCGCTCGGCGAGGGCTTCGCGGGCGGCTTCGAGGGTCTCGGTGGCCATCTCCACCGCGTACCGCAGTTCGGCCTCTTCGGCTTCGATCCGGTCGGCCTCGGCCTCGAGCTGGTCGGGGTCGCGTCCGGTGCCGACCGGCGCCTCGGTGTGCAGGTGCCGGGCCCGGTCGCTGGCGATGCGGATGGTGGCGTTGACCCGTTCGGTCAGCGCCGAGAGCTGGAACCACGTCTGCGCGGCGGCCTCGGCGCTGGGACTCAGCCGCGACAGCTGGAACTCCTGCTGCGCCAGTGCGGCGTTGGCGGCGTCGAGTTCGGTCTGCACGTTGATCTGCTGTTCGCGGGCGTAGGCCTCTTTGCTGAGCTGGGATTCCAGCTCGCCGCGGCGGGTGACCAGGTCGTCGGCGGCCAGTCGCAACCGGGCGTCGCGCAGGTCGGCCTGCACGGTCTGCGCGCGGCGGGCGACCTCGGCCTGGCGGCTGAGCGGCTTGAGCTGGCGGCGAAGTTCGGTGGTGAGGTCGGTGAGCCGGGCGAGGTTGGCCTGCATCGCGTCGAGCTTGCGGACCGCCTTCTCCTTGCGCCTGCGGTGCTTGAGCACGCCCGCGGCCTCTTCGACGAACGCGCGCCGATCCTCCGGCCGCGATTCCAGGATCGCCGACAGCCTGCCCTGACCCACGATGACGTGCATCTCGCGCCCGATACCGGAGTCCGACAGCAGTTCCTGCACATCCATCAGCCGGCACGTGCTGCCGTTGATCTCGTACTCGCCCGCGCCGTCGCGGAACATCCGCCGGGTGATCGACACCTCGGCGTAGTCGATGGGCAGTGCGCCGTCGGAGTTGTCGATGGTCAGTGTCACCTCGGCGCGCCCGAGCGGAGCCCGCCCGACCGTCCCGGCGAAGATGACGTCCTGCATCTTCCCGCCCCGCAACGCTTTGGCACCCTGCTCGCCCATCACCCAGGACAGCGCGTCCACGACATTGGATTTGCCGGACCCGTTCGGCCCGACTACGCAGGTGATGCCCGGTTCGAAGCGCAACGTGGTCGCAGACGCGAAGGACTTGAACCCCTTCAACGTCAGGCTCTTCAAATGCAAGAGAACTCGTCCGCCTCTCCGCGAATCAGGCCAGACCTAGGTGCGTGCAGGCATCGCACGCGGCCAGCGGTGATGGGGGTGACTCGGGCAGCCGGTTCCCGACGAGTTACCCATGTGCTCGCGAAAGCCTAGCGGACGTAGCGGCAAGTTTGCGGTCAGTGCGGATTGATGTGCTTCATCTGCTTCTGAAGTTGACGCAAGTGGGTCTGGGTGCCGGGAGTCGCTTCCCAGCCGGTGATCACGCGGAAGACCAGGACCGCGCCCCACGGGCCGATCACCCACATCGGCCAGAAGTAGGTGAGCTCGCCCGCAGTCAAGGAGATCAGACCCCAGATGACCAGCACGATCACGCTGACGCCGAGCCAGCTGCCCGCCTCGATGCGCTGCCAGATCGGGAACCGTGTACCGGGCTTGCGTTCGACCGGTACGTCCGCTTGCTGCTGTTTCGTCAGCGCGGGCAGGTCGGACAGGACGACGGCGAGTTCGTCGCGCGTGGTGGTCGCGTAGACCTTGGCCACGCGCAGATCGTATTCGCCCAGGTCGAGCCTGCCGTCGGCCAGATGTGTGCCCAACTGGGCGACGATCGCGTTGCGTTCGGCGTCGGACGCGCGCGTACCCGGGGTGATATCCATGCCGACGTCCTCTCGGTCACATCCACGGTGGAGTGCTGGTTTCCAGCGTCCACCCTCCACAGTGCGATGTCAACCGATCACCCTCGTTCAGAGAATGGCGAAGGCCACCACGAGACCCAGCGCGAAGTGCGCGGCGGCGACGACGAGAACCTCGGGGGTGTAGGTCTCGGCGTGCAGCGTGCGGCCGATGTCGATGCCGGTGACCTTCTCGATCACCCGTACCGAGATCACCTGCGCGATGATGCCGACCAGGCCGTAGATGATCGCCGCGATCAGACCTTCCGACAGCTTGCCGCTGCCGCCGGTGGCCAGCACCGCGAACACGACGATGAACGCCATGCTGATCATCCCGGCCGCCGAGACGATGATCGCGTTCGGCTTACCCGCCACCACCAGGTCGCGCAGCTTGCCGGGCGTGGTCAGGTCGATGGCGAAGAAGCCGATCAGCATGAGGGCGAGGCCGATCAGGCAGTACAGGATGATGGCGCCGACGCCTTCACCGAGCGCACTCCAATAACCCGATTCCAGGGCGAGGGCGGTCATCGTGGTCCTTTCGAACAATGTTGTGAGGTCAGGTGTCAGTCGACGATGCGGTGCGGCACGAATGCGGCGCCGTCATCGGTGATCAGGCCGGCGGTCTCCCGAATGCCCAGCCCCGCCGCGGTGTCACCCACGACCCAGGCGCCGAGCACCGGGCGCATCCCGTCGAATTCCGGTAGCGGATCGAGCAATTGGTAGACGAAACCCTCGGCGCCGTAGACGCCGCCGGTCGCGGTCTCCATGCCGGGACCGACGATGGTCATGTTCGCGCCCTCGCGGCCGAGCTTGGGTTTGCGAATGTATTCGGTGAGCTCGTGCGGGTTGTCCAGGTAGGCGGGCAACAGATTGGGATGACCGGGATACATCTCCCACAGGATCGCCAGGATCGCCTTGTTGCTCAGCAATGTGGTCCACAGCGGTTCGATCCACGCGGTCGCGGGCAGGCTGCCGACCACGCGCTTGCCGAAGT
Source organism: Nocardia sp. NPDC056541 (assembly GCF_042794235.1). Classification (NCBI taxonomy): domain Bacteria; kingdom Bacillati; phylum Actinomycetota; class Actinomycetes; order Mycobacteriales; family Nocardiaceae; genus Nocardia; species Nocardia sp. NPDC056541. Next base: position 111,270 of record NZ_JBHTUD010000010.1, on the reverse strand, counting down.
CGTCGTCGAGGATCCACTCCCACGGATACAGCTTGAAGATCGCCTCGATCGGCGCCTCGGCCAGATCGACGAACCGGTTCAGCTCGGTGTCGAAACCGACTTCCTCGATCGGCAGCGCGACCGTGTCGAACCCGGCTTCGGCCGCCGTCTCCTGCATGTAGGCGGTGGTGACATTGTCCTCGCCGGTCGCGTCGGCGCCCGACCAGGTGAAGTGCAGTTCGGTACCGGGCAGCACGCCGCGCAGTTCGGTCCAGCGCTCCACCAGTTTCTCGTGCAGCGAATTCCATTGGTCGCCACCGGGATACACCTGCTGCAACCAGTGCCACTGGATGATCGCGGCCTCGAGCAGCGAGGTGGGGGTGTCGGCGTTGTATTCCAGCAGCTTGGCCGGGCGGCGCGCGTCGTAGCGCAGGTCGAAGCGGCCGTACACGTAAGGGTCACTGCGACGCCATGATTCGGCGATCGGGCCCCACGTCCATTCCGGCAGACCGAAATCGGCGAAGCGCTCGGTGAGGACCACGTGCTCGACCGCGTGCAGACACATCGATTGCAGCAGTTCCACATCGGCTTCCAGCGCGAGGATCTCGTCCATCGAGAACTCGTAGTGCACCGACTCGTCCCAGTACGGGCGCGGCTGACCGCTGGCATCGCGCCCCGGCGCGCCGTAGACGAGGCCCTGCTTCTCGACGATCTGCTGCCAGTCCTGGCGTGGTGTGCTCTTGGTGCGCCGCATCTACGACCCACTCCCCCCGGTCGACTTGCTGCCGAGTCCGCCGCGTTGCACCGTGGTGCCGCTCTTGGTCGTGATCTGGGCATTGCGCGGTTTCACCGAGGTGCCGCCGGTGGGTGGCTTGCCGATCGTCGGTGTGCCGCCGTAGTGGTAGCGGTACTGCGGCCAGCCCAGAATCAACAGTCCGGCGCCGTGACCGCCGGAGCCCTCACTGCGGAAATTGGTCTTGCCGTCGCCGCAGTTGTCGTCGGGGACAACGACTTCCTGCCCGTTCTGGTCGATCTGCACGCACGAGGCCGTGACCTGGTCGGGTGCGGTGATCGCCCGGTAGGCGAGGTAACCGCCACCGACCAGCGCGGCGACGCCCACGATGGCGACACCGCCGATCATCACGCGTTTACGGTTGCGCCGCTTCTCCTCGGCCGCCGCGACCGCTGCCCGCTCGGCCTCTTCGGCCTGCCTGCGGGCCTTGTCCCTGGCGCGCGCCTCACCGACAGTGGGTGGACGTGGCTGGGTGACGCCGGGTTCCTGCCGTGACATCCGGCCGGGTTGCGGTTGGCCGACGGGATGCCCGCCCCCGCCGAACACCGGGTCCGCTGGCGTCGCACCGGCATTCGGATCGGACGGTGCCGAACCCGGGTCCGGCGGGGTCCAGCCCGCGCCGGAGTCGGGCGGGGTCCACGGCGATCTCTCGGGCTCGCCGTTCGAGGGTTGTTCCGGTCGATCGGGCGGACCAGGGTTCTGTGTGCTCACCGCTGCCGCCCCCTAGCCCCCGAAGTCACCACTAGCGCTCCTCGAATCCCGTCATGTCGCCCCGCACGGGCTCCCAGCTTTCCACAACCAGGTCTACCCGCCCAGGAGCACGCCCGGACAGACCATGTGTCACGTGCCCGACAGCGTGCGAGCTCTCGGGCGCTTCGCCGGACCGTAGCAGTTCCAGCAATTTCTCGCCCGCCGTTCGTGGCCCTTCGGCGACAACGTGGACGCGACCGTCGCTGTGGTTGCGCGCGTAGCCGACCAGGCCGAGTTCCAGTGCGCGCGACCGCGTCCACCACCGGAATCCCACGCCCTGCACGTACCCGTGCACCCACGCGCTCAGCCGAACCGGCTCCTCGCTCATGCGTCGATGTTGAAGGTCAGCGTCACCTTCGTGCCCGCTTTGAGCGTGCGGCCCACGGTGCACACCTTGTCGACAGCACGCTGCACGGTGACCAGTAGTCGTTCGCGGGCGGCCTCGTCGAGTTCGGACAGGTCGAGTTCGAGGACCTCGTCGAGCTGCGGGTAGAGCTCGTTCTCGCGGTCGGCATCGCCCGAGACGCGGATGGTGGCGTCGAACTCGTCGCCGAGGCGACGCGACAACGGCAAATCGGAGCTGAGCCCGGTGCAGCCCGCGAGCGCGATCTTCAGCAACTCACCCGGGGTGAAGGCACCCGGCACGCCCTGGGAGGCGATCAACACCTCGGCGCCACGGTTGCTGCGCCCGGTGTAGGCGCGGGTTCCGGTGCGCTCGACCCACAGTTCGGTGGGGGCGTTGGTCACGGGTGCGATCTGCTCAGCCATGCCTTGATCCTGCCATTCGCTCGACGACGATCCACGCCTGGGAACGTCCACGCCACTCCCGGCATTCCGGTCACGTGACCGGGCGCACGCTCATTCCTGGAAGCGGTACCCCATCCCCGCCTCGGTGAGCAGATGGCGCGGGTTGGCCGGATCGTCTTCGAGTTTGCGCCGCAACTGCGCGAGGTAGACCCGCAGGTAATGGGTCTCGGTGGCATAGGCCGGACCCCACACCTCGCGCAGTAGTTCCTTGCGCCCCACCAGTTTTCCGCGATTGCGCACCAGCATCTCGAGCATCCCCCACTCGGTGGGCGTCAGGTGCACCGGCACACCCTGCTTGGTGACCTTCTTGGCGACGAGGTCGACGGTGAACGAGTCGGTGACCACGATCGGGTCGCCCGCATCGGTCGCGCTGGCACCACGACGCACCGCCGCGCGCAGCCGGGCCAGCAGTTCGTCCATCCCGAACGGCTTGGTCACGTAGTCGTCGGCGCCGGCATCGAGCGCCTCGACCTTGTCGGCCGAATCGGTGCGCGCCGACAGCACGAGCACCGGTGCGGGCGACCACCCACGCAGTCCGGCCAGCACCTCGATCCCGTCCATGTCGGGCAGACCGAGGTCGAGAATGACGACGTCGGGGTGCTTTTCGGCCGCCACCCGTAAGGCGGCGGCGCCGTTTCCCGCGGTCAGGACCTCGTACCCGCGCACCGACAAATTGATCCGCAAGGCGCGGACGATCTGTGGCTCGTCATCGACGACGAGCACTTTGACCGGGGGATGCGCTGCCCCGCCTCCCCGCGTCTTCGGATCGGCCTCCTGCGCGTGGTCGTCCACCGCCGGCGGCCGGCGGACCGGTTCGCCCGTCCCCGATGAGTTGCCCATGTGCTCACTTTCCTCGGGAGTCGACGTGTGCCGGCGCCGCGGGTGTGCCGGACGGCAGATCGACGAGCATCGTGAGCCCACCTCCCGGGGTCGGCTCGGCGTGGACGGTGCCGCTCATTGCTTCGACGAAGCCGCGGACCACGGACAGGCCGAGGCCGACGCCGGTGGTGTTGTCGCGGTCGCCGAGGCGCTGGAAGGGTTCGAACAGTTGCTCTTCGGTGCCGGACGGGACGCCGGGGCCGACGTCGACAACCGCGATCGACACCCGGTCACCGTCGTGTTCGGCAGTCACCCGCACGGGCGACTCGCGACCGGAATGGCGCAGAGCGTTATCGATCAGGTTGGCCAGGACGCGTTCGAGCAGACCGCTGTCGGCGAGCACCGAAACCTCATCGACCTCGACCTTCACCCGGTCCATCGCCGCGCGGCGCAGGCCACGGGTGCCCATGCCGACACTCACCAGCGCGCGATGCACCGCCTCGTCCATGTACACCTGTCGCAACTGCGGCGTGACGACGCCGACCGCCAGTCGCGAGGAGTCGAGCAGATTGCCCACCAGCGCGGTCAGCTGGTCGACGGATTCCTCGATCGCCTCCAGCAGTTCGCCGGTGTCCTCCGCCGAGAATTCGATGTCGTCGCTGCGCAGGCTGGACACGGCCGCTTTCGCGCCTGCCAGGGGGGTGCGCAGATCGTGGCTGACCGCCGACAACAGCGCACGACGCAGCCGGTCGGCTTCCAGCAGCGCCGCCGCCGCGCTGGCTTCCTCCGCCAATCGGGCCTGGCGCACCAGCCCGACCGCCTGATTGGCGACCGCGTTGAGCACCGGCCGATCGGAGGAGTCGATCGACCGACCGGCGAGCAGCAGGTGACTCTGCGCGTCACCGGCTTCGATGACGGTCTCGGCATCGGAGGGACGTGTCGGTGGTTCGGGGCCGACCGCGGCGACGATCCGATCGCCGCACTGCACACTCACCGCGCGCTGGCCGTAGGTTTCGCGGACTTGCTCGAGCAGGTTGTTCAGATCGGCGCCGTGCAGCACGGATCCGGCGAACATCGTCAGCAGCTCGGCTTCCCGGGATGCCTTGCGCGCCTGCAGCGTTCGCTTCGCCGCGACATCGACCAGCGCCGCCACGGCCACCGCGACGATGAGCAGCACGACCACGGTGACGAAGTTGTCCGGCTCGGCGATGGTGAAGCTGAAGCGCGGATCGGTGAAGTACCAGTTGAGCAGCAGCCCCGACAGCAGCGCCGACAGGCCGGCGGGAACGATACCGCCGAACAACGCGACCGCCACCACGCCGACGAAGAACATGGCGCTGAGCCCGCCCAGCTGCAACCACCCGTCGAGGAATACCGCGCAGATCGCGCTCACCAGCACCGGCACGATCACCGCCGCGGGCCACGCGCTCACCGGCCGCCTCGGACGCAGCCAATGCCTGCGCACCCCTCGATTGGCCTCCTCGTGCGTCACCATGTGCACGTCGATCTTGCCCGAGCGCTGCACCACGGTGGAGCCGATGCCCTCATCGAGCATCCGCGCCCAGCGCGAACGCCGCGAAGTGCCGAGTACCAGCTGAGTGGCATTGACCTCTCGCGCGAATTCCAGCAGCGCGGTGGGCACGTCGTCGCCGGTCACGGTGTGCAGCGAGGCGTCGAGACCGGCGGCGAGATCGCGCAGCTTGGTCATCCGTTCGGTCGACACCCCGACCAGCCCGTCGCCGCGCACCACGTGCAACACGACCAGATCGGCACTGGACTTGGACGCGATCCGCCCGGCCCGGCGCACCACCGTCTCCGACTCGGGACCACCGGTGACCGCGACCACGACGCGTTCACGCGCCTCCCAGAGCTCGGTGATCTTGTGGTCGGCCCGGTACCTGGCCAGCGCCGCATCGACCTGGTCGGCCAGCCACAGCAGCGCGAGTTCGCGCAGCGCGGTGAGATTGCCGGGGCGGAAGTAATTGCGCAGCGCTGCGTCGACCTTGTCGGCGGCGTAGACATTCCCGTGAGAAAGCCTGCGCCGCAATGCTTCCGGTGTCAGGTCGACCAGTTCCACCTGATCGGCGCCGCGCACCACCGCGTCGGGCACGGTCTCCCGCTGCTCGATCCCGGTGATCTGCTGGACCACATCGTTGAGGCTCTCGAGGTGCTGCACGTTCACCGTGGAGATCACGTCGATACCCGCGGCCAGGAGTTGCTCCACGTCCTGCCAACGCTTCTCGTGCACGCTGCCCGGTGCGTTCGTATGCGCCAGTTCGTCGACCAGCACCACCGCGGGCTTGCGCGTGAGTACCGCATCGACATCGAGTTCGGGCAACTCGGTCCCGCGATAGGAGACCGTCTTGGTCGGAATCTGCTCGATGCCATCCAGAAGTTCGGCGGTCTTCTTGCGCCCGTGCGTCTCCACGACGGCCGCCACCACATCACGGCCACGTTCGGACCGCCGATGCGCTTCGCCGAGCATGGCGTAGGTCTTGCCCACGCCCGGCGCCGCACCGAGGTAGATGCGCAGTTGTCCGCGTTTCACCGGTCCATCATCGCGTGTCGTCGCGCCGGAGCCGACGTGCGCACCGGCAACACACCGACGCTCACCATCGGTGCGTGCGAGGTGTTCAGCCGACCGAGCATCCGGATCAACAGCAGCGATCCGGCAAAACCGAAAATCACCGCAAGGGTCACTACCGACACCGCGATCTCACTTTCCGTGCACCAGGGACCGCCGGCGCCATTCGCCGACCGGTGCCCACTTTCTACCGCCCGAACAGGCGCGTGATCTCGATCTTTACGGTGTGTTGACAGCTATCGCGCCTGCTTTGACGGCATCCTCACACCCATCGGCAGCGTCAACGTTGCGCAAAGGCCGGGCCCCGAGGCGCTAAGGAGTCGTAAGGAAGCCACGCCGAGCCGCGATCCGGCGTTTCACTCACCTAGGTGCTCCACCTCGGAGCGCAAGGAGGTTGGAATGTCTGTCGTGGTGTTCACGGTGCTCACCGTGGCGATCTTCGCGCTGCTGGGCTTGATCCAGCGAGGGGTGGAGAAGCTGTGATCGCGAACCTTGTCGGTCTCGCTCTGGCTGCCGGAGTCGCCGTCTTCATGGTCGCGGCGCTGCTCTTCCCCGAGAGGTTCTAGGTGAACACGACTACTGCGGGGATCGTCTTCGTGGCGGCTCTGGTTCTCGCGCTCGCCCTGGTGCATGTGCCGCTGGGCGACTACATGTACCGGGTCTACAGCAGCGACAAGTACTCCCGCGTCGAGCGGCTGATCTTGCGCGCCATCGGCGCGAAACCCGAGGTCGAGCAGACCTGGCCCGTCTATGCCCGCAGCGTGCTGGCGTTCTCGGCGGTCAGCGTGCTGTTCCTGTTCTTCTTCCAGCTGGTGCAGGGCGCGCTGCCGCTGCACCTCGACGATCCCGGCACCGAGATGACCCCCGCGCTCGCGTGGAACACCGCGGTCAGCTTCGTCACCAACACCAACTGGCAGAACTATTCCGGTGAGTCCACCCAGGGTCACCTGGTGCAGATGGCCGGTCTCGCGGTGCAGAACTTCGTCTCCGCGGCTGTCGGCATGGCGGTGGCGGTGGCGCTGGTGCGTGGCTTCGCCCGTCGCCACACCGGCGACCTCGGCAACTTCTGGGTCGACCTGGTGCGCGGCACCCTGCGCATTCTGCTTCCGCTGGCGTTCGTGTTCGCGATCGCGCTGGTCGCGGGCGGCGTCATCCAGAACTTCCACCTCCACGATCAGGTCGCGCAGACCATCGGCGGCGCCGAACAGACCATCACCGGCGGTCCGGTGGCCAGCCAGGAGGTCATCAAGGAACTCGGCACCAACGGCGGCGGCTTCTACAACGCGAACTCCGCGCACCCGTTCGAGAACCCGAGCACCTGGACGAACTTCCTCGAGATCTTCCTGCTGATGGTGATCGCGTTCTCACTGCCGCGCACCTTCGGCCGGATGGTCGGTTCCACCAAGCAGGGCTACGCGATCGTGGCGGTGATGGGCACGATCGCCCTGGCCAGCATCTCGCTGACCAACCTGTTCCAGCTCCAGCACCACGGCACGGTGCCGACCGCGATCGGCGCCTCCATGGAAGGCGTGGAAACCCGTTTCGGCGTGGCCGATTCGGCCACCTTCGCCGGTGCGACCACCCTCACCTCGACCGGCGCGGTGAACTCGTTCCACGATTCCTACACCAGCCTCGGCGGCATGATGACGATGTTCAACATGCAGCTCGGCGAGGTGGCGCCCGGCGGTGTCGGCTCCGGCCTGTACGGCATGTTGATCCTCGCCGTGATCACGGTGTTCGTCGCGGGCCTGATGGTCGGACGCACTCCGGAATACCTGGGCAAGAAGATCACCCCGCGCGAGATCAAGCTGGCGGCAACGTATTTCCTGGTGAGTCCGCTGATCGTCCTGGTCGGCACGGCGGTGGCCATGGCCTTGCCGGGACAACGAGCGAGCATGCTCAACGGCGGGCCACACGGCATGTCGGAGGTGTTGTACGCCTTCACCTCCGCGGCCAACAACAACGGTTCCGCCTTCGCCGGTCTCACCGGCAACACCGAGTGGTACAACACCGCACTCGGCCTCGCGATGCTGTTCGGCCGATTCCTGCCGATCATCATCGTGCTGGCACTCGCGGGTTCGCTGGCCCAGCAGGGCACCACCCCCGCGTCGATCGGCACGCTGCCGACGCACCGGCCGCAGTTCGTCGGCATGGTCGTCGGCGTGACGGTGATCCTGGTCGCGCTCACCTTCCTGCCCGCTCTCGCGCTCGGGCCGCTCGCCGAAGGAATCCACTGAAATGACCACTCCCACACTAGAATCCGCACCGCGGCCCGAGCACCGCAGCAAAGGCGTGCAACGCGGCGTCCTCGACCCGAAGTTGCTGCTCACCTCCCTTCCCGACGCCGTGCGCAAGCTCGATCCGCGCACGCTGTGGAAGAACCCGGTGATGCTGATCGTCGAGATCGGCGCCGTGTGGTCGACCGTCCTCGCCATCGCCGACCCGAGCTTCTTCGCCTGGGCGATCGTCGTCTGGCTCTGGCTCACCGTCGTTTTCGCGAATCTGGCCGAGGCCGTCGCGGAGGGGCGCGGCAAGGCGCAGGCCGACTCGCTGCGCAAAGCCAAGACCGACACCATCGCCCGCCGCCTGGCCGACTGGACACCGGGTGGGCGCATCGTCGAGCAACGCCTCGCGGCTCCCGAGCTGCGGCGCGGCGACTACGTCGTCGTCGAGGCGGGCCAGATCATCCCTGGCGACGGTGACGTCGTCGAAGGCATCGCCTCGGTGGACGAATCGGCCATCACCGGTGAATCCGCGCCCGTGATCCGGGAATCCGGCGGCGACCGCTCGGCCGTCACCGGCGGCACCACGGTGCTCTCGGACCGGATCGTCGTGCGGATCACCCAGGAACCCGGCGCCAGCTTCATCGACAAGATGATCGCCCTCGTCGAGGGTGCGAGCAGGCAGAAGACCCCGAACGAGATCGCGCTCAACATCCTGCTGGCCGCGCTCACGATCATCTTCGTGTTCGCGGTGACCACCCTGCAGCCGCTGGCCGTCTTCGCCAAGTCGAACAACCCCGGCGTGCCGGACACCTCGGCACTGGACGCGCACGGCATCACCGGCATCGTGATGGTCTCGCTGCTGGTCTGTCTCATCCCGACCACCATCGGCGCGCTGCTCTCGGCCATCGGCATCGCGGGCATGGACCGCCTCGTGCAGCGCAACGTGCTCGCCATGTCCGGTCGTGCGGTGGAAGCCGCGGGCGATGTGAACACACTGCTGCTGGACAAGACCGGAACGATCACCCTCGGCAACCGCCAGGCAGCCGCGTTCATCCCGGTACCCGGCGTTCTCGACGACGACCTGGCCGACGCGGCACAGCTGTCCAGCCTCGCCGACGAGACGCCGGAGGGGCGCTCGATCGTCGTGTTCGCCAAGGAGGTGTTCAACAAGCGCGAGCGCAGCGCGGGTGAACTTCCCGGGGCCACCTGGGTCGAGTTCACCGCGCAGACCCGCATGTCGGGCGTCGACCTGGCCGACGGGCACCAGCTGCGCAAGGGGGCAGCGGGTGCGGTCACCGAATGGGTTCGCGCCCAAGGTGGTTCGATCCCGGCCGAGGCTTCGGCGATCGTCGACGGCATCTCCGCCTCCGGCGGCACCCCGCTGATGGTCGGTGAAGTCCGCGACGCAACACCGCGTCTGCTCGGCGTCATCCATCTCAAAGATGTTGTCAAGCAGGGCATGCGGGAACGTTTCGACGAGATGCGCCGCATGGGCATCCGCACGGTCATGATCACCGGCGACAACCCGTTGACAGCCAAGGCGATCGCCGACGAAGCGGGCGTGGACGACTTCCTCGCCGAGGCGACGCCCGAGGACAAGCTCGCGCTGATCAAGTCCGAACAGGACGGCGGCCGCCTGGTCGCGATGACCGGTGACGGCACCAACGACGCTCCCGCCCTGGCTCAGGCCGACGTGGGCGTGGCGATGAACACCGGCACCTCGGCCGCCAAAGAGGCGGGCAATATGGTCGATCTCGACTCGGATCCGACCAAGCTGATCGAGATCGTGGAGATCGGCAAGCAGTTGCTGATCACCCGTGGCGCGCTCACCACGTTCTCGATCGCCAACGACATCGCCAAGTACTTCGCGATCATTCCCGCGCTGTTCGTGGCACTGTTCCCCGGTCTGGACGCACTCAACATCATGCGCCTGGCCAGCCCACAGTCGGCGATCCTGTCCGCGGTCATCTTCAACGCGATCATCATCGTGGCGCTCATCCCGCTCGCGCTGCGCGGTGTCAACTATCGGCCGAGCAACGCCTCGAAGCTGTTGAGCCGCAACCTGACGATCTACGGCCTCGGCGGCATCATCGCGCCGTTCCTCGGCATCAAGGTCATCGATCTGTTCGTCCAACTCCTCCCCGGGATGTCCTGAAATGCGTATGTCAACCTGGATCCGCCAGCACCTGGCCGCCCTGCGCGCCCTGCTCGTGCTGACCGCGATCACCGGAATCATCTATCCCGTGGCGGTTTTCGCGGTCGCTCAGCTGCCCGGACTCGACAACAAGGCCGACGGCTCGCTCATCGAGCGGGACGGAAAACTGGTGGGCTCCAGCCTGATCGGGCAGTCGTTCGCCGACGCCGACGGCAAGGCCATGGCGCAGTACTTCCAGAGCCGCCCGTCGGCCGCGGGCGACGGCTACGACCCGCTGTCCACCGCCGCGAGCAATCTCGGCCCGGAGGACATCGTCGACACCGCCGACCGCACCAGCCTGCTCACCACCGTGTGCGCCCGTTCGAAGGAGGTCGGCGACCGTGAGGGGGTCGACGGCGCCCGGCAGTTCTGCACGAAAGACGGTGTGGGCGCGGCGCTCTCGGTGATCGGGCCGCGTGATGCCGACGGCGACGTGTCGCGGCCGGTGCAGGTGGTCAGCGTCAACGAACTCTGCCCCGCGCGACCGTTCCTGACCACGTTCCGCGGCGTCGCCGTGGAGTGTGCGCAGGAGGGCGAGGACTACGCCGTCGGCCGGATCATCCCGATCCTCGGTGACGCGCCGGCCGAGGCCACGGTCCCCGCCGACGCGGTCACCGCGAGCGGCAGCGGTCTCGACCCCCACATCTCCCCCGAATACGCGACCATCCAGGTCGATCGGGTGGCCGAAGCACGCGGCATCACCGCCACCCAGGTGCGCGAACTACTCGCCGCGCACACCGACGGGCGCACGCTCGGATTCCTCGGGGAGCCACGGGTGAACGTCGTCGAACTCAACCTCGATCTCGACGCCCGCTACCCGTTCGAAGGCTGAAGCACAGCAATCGGGGCCGCGACCATCGCTGGTCGCGGCCCCGATTCCGCGATCTACTCCTCGTCGGTGATCAGCGCCCAGCCCTCGGGCAGGCCCGTCACGGTCACCGCCGAGCCGCACACCTCGAGATCCACCGTCACCCCGTCGCCGAGCCGGAACTCCGACATCCGCACGCACCCCCAGGCCGGGGGAATCTGCGGCCGCAGCGTCAACGTCCTGGCCGGCACATCGGGATCGAGCCCGAGGAACGACCGAACCAGCAGCAGCGGCGCCGCACTGGCCCAGGCCTGGGGCGAACACGACGTCGGATACGGCACGGGCGCGGCGAATCTCGCCCGTGGGAAACCACAGAACAGCTCGGGCAACCGGCCGTCGAACGCCGCGGCGGCATCGAGCAGACCACCCGACAGCTTCGTCGCCAGTTCCACCGCGCCCGGCACATGCTGGTATCGCATCAACCCGGCGACAGCGATCGCCGTGTCGTGCGGCCAGATCGACCCGCAGTGGTAACTCATCGGGTTGTAGGCGCCCATATCGGAAGCCAGCGTCCGCAGCCCGAAGCCCGAATCCATCTCCGCCCGGGACAGATTCCGGATCAGGATCTCGGCGTGCTCGTCGGTCGCGATGCCCGACCACAGACAGTGCGCCGCATTGCTGGTCAACGCGTCGACCTGGCGTTTGCGTCCGTCCAAGGCCACCGCGTACCACCCGTAATGGGGTAGCCAGAACTGTTCGGCGAACTTGGTTCGCAACTCGTCGGCCCGTTCCCGCATTCGCACGGCCAGCTCGGGGTCGTCGAACTGGTCGGCGAGCTCCGCGCGGGCCAGGAACGCCGCGTACACATATCCCTGGACCTCGGCCAGCGCGATCGGGGCCTCGGCGATATGTCCCGCGGCGTCGTTGATTCCGTCGAAACTGTCCTTCCAGCCCTGATTGATCAGGCCGCGATCGGTGGCGCGCACGTATTCGACGAAACCGTCGTCGTCGCGGTCACCGAAATCGGTGATCCAGCTGATCGCGGCGTCGGCCGCGGGCAGCAGGGTGGCGATCGACGCCGGATCCGCGCCCCATCGCAGACATTCGGCGAGCAGCATCACGAAAAGCGGTGTGGCGTCGACGGTTCCGTAATAGATCTGCCCGCCCAGCACCTGCCCGACCGAGGGCCCGCGCCGCATCTCGTGCATGATCCGGCCCGGCTCCTCCTCGACGAGCGGGTCGATCGTCTGCCCTTGCAATTCGGCCAGCTGCTGCAAAGTGCCCAGTGCCAGATCGGTTTCCAGTGGCAGCGACATCCACGCCGTGAGGAGGGAGTCCCGGCCGAACAGCGTCATGAACCACGGCGCACCCGCCGCCACGAAGGGCCGGTTGGTACCCGAATCGGTGTGGATCTGCAAGGCGCCCAGATCGCTTTCGGTGCGCCGCAGGATCTGGTTGAGCAGGCCCGAATCCGCGGAGATATCGGTGGCGGTGGCTCGCCAAGCCTGGATCTTGCGCACGGGCTCGCTGGCCCGATATCGCTCGCCCGGTGTCCCCGCGATCTGCGGGCGTTGCGCGGCACCCGCCGGCTGGGCGGTGATCTCGGTCTGCCAGCGCCCGCCCGCGGGGACCACGACCCGCCAGATCATGGTGCCGGGCAACACCATCGGCTCGACGGTCGAGGTGAGCGCGAGCCCACGTGACAGATCGGCGCGATCGTGCAGCAGCAGTTCACCGTCGGTGGTGGTCATCTCCGCCCGGCGCCCGTGGGTCCGGCCTTCCTTCACCGCGAACAGGTCGACGAAGTCGGCGTCGACGTGCAGTTCGAGCACCACCGCTGTCGCCTCACGGCTCATGTTCTCCAGCGTGATCAGCTCGTGCATGCCCTCGGCGACGAGCCGATCGCGCACCACGAGCAGGGTGCTGTCGGCCCGACCCTGTTGCGGTGGCCTGCGCAGCACGAACCGCGCCGCGAAGGCCTCCGGGCTCAACACCGACAGCGCCTCGGGCCGTTTGCCGTCGATCATCAGCTCCCAGCGCGAGATCACCCTGGCGTCACGAAAGAACAGGCCCTGCGGCTTACCCGGCTCGATATCGCCGAGCCGGTCGGACAGGCAGAACGTGCCGCCTTCGACCAGGGTGATGTTGCCGCCGCCGCCACCGAGCCCCGCGGGTTCCCCCGCGTTGAGGGGGCTCGGCGCCGAGGCGCTGTCGGTGCTCATGCGCGCCCGTTGGCCGCCACCCCGACGGGCATCGGCATCGCATACGCGGTGTCGTACCCGATCGTGGTGCGGGCGAGCAGATCCCGGTACACCTGTTCGTAGCCGCGGCCGAGGGTGTCGGCGCTGAAGTTGTCGACCACGTGCTTGCGGCAGACCGCCGGATCGTAGGTCTGAACTTCGGCGATGGCCTCGGGCAGCTCGGCCGGATCGTCACAGATCCGCCCGGTGACCCCGTCGACCACCACTTCGCTCACCGCACCGCCACGCAACGCGACCACAGGCGTACCGCAGATCATCGCCTCGATCATCACCATGCCGAACGGCTCCTCCCATCGAATGGGGAACAGCAGACACTTAGCTCCGGAGAGCAGCTTACGCTTGGCGGCCGCGTCGGCGAGACCGAACATCTGATCCTGATCGGTCATCCGCGGCCGCACGAACTCCTCGAAGTAGGCCTTCTCCGGCGGCTCACTGCACTTGCCCGCCAGGATCAGCGGCATGCCGACGGCGTGGGCGGCGTCGAGCGCGAGATGCGGGCCCTTGTCGTCGCTGAACCGGCCGAGAAACAGTGCGTAGTCCTGCTTCTCGGTCTCGTACGGCCACTGATCGGGACACAGCGCGTTGTGGACCCGGCCCGCCCATGGCAGATCGGGCGCCAGCGCGCGCTGACGGTCGCTGATCGCGACGAGCGAGCACTCCTGGCCCAGTTCCTTGTAGTAGCGGTAGCAGTCGTCCTGCACCGGGCCGTGCACGGTGACCACCGTCGGCAACCCGAGATTGGCGTAGGCGGGCGCGTTCAGCGGGCCCGCGAACGTGTGGTCGTGGACCAGGTCGATGCCTTCGGTATCGGCCAGCCGCTCGATGGCGCGGCGCACCCGCAGCGCGTGCACGATTTCCGGGAACGGATCGCCCAGCCGTTCGGGCTGGATCCGGTCCCACAGCGGAACGAAATCCGCTTTGGTACCGTCGACACCCGCACCGAACAGCGTGACGTGATGGCCACGCTCACACAGGGAGTCGACCAGATCGGCGACGACGGCCTCGACGCCGCCGTAGGCCTTGGGTGGAACATCGAAATACGGTGGAACAACCATCGCGATCCGCAGGGGACCACCGTGGTGATCGATCGAGTAGAGATCGGACGCGGACAAACCGGTCGGCGACATTGCCGACGTGTCTGTACTCATGACCTTCCTTCCAGGGACGCAACCTAGCAACACTTGCGCGAACAAGAGATGGCCGCCTCGGCGGAGGTGGAGACGAGAGCTTCACCGCCGTCCATGGGGCATGGTTGGCCTGGCCAGACGCAATACGCACCGTTTCGGGTGCCCGCCTGAACAGAGGGGCCGTCAAGGAACGTACCCCGCTACCGCAGAGTAAACCAGCGTGTTGCTGGAAATGTTCTATATCGATTACCTACCACGGCAGGAGATTACGCGGTCAGAGGCGGTCTACGGCGTACAGATTGCCTGTCCAACCGAATCCAGGCACGGAATATTGCCGAACTCCCGAATAGTGGCCCTGCCTTGACCGTGCATCAGGTAGTCGATGAACTGAGCCGCCAGCGAATCACCGGCCACCTGTCCATGTGTATCGGCGTACTCCACCACCGTGAGCGGGTACGTCCGCATCTTCATGGTGTCCTCCGACGCGTTGACCCCGTCCAGCGCGACGAGTTTCACCTCACCGCTGACCGCCGAAGTCTCCATGTAACCCACCGCGCCCGGGGTACGGGCGACGAACGATGCCACCCCCTCGGTGGTCTTGACTTCGCATTGTTCGCCCTCCGATGGCCTTCCGGCGCACGGGATGAACGGGAATACCTTACGGTTACCTTCGAGCAACCGGTTCTCGAGCGCCGTTCGGGTGCCGGAACCCGCCTCCCGGTCGATCAGCACCACCGGCTGATCGGGCCCACCGATCTGGTTCCAGTTCTTGATGTTTCCCCGGTACAGATCACGGACCTGCTGCGTCGTGAGATTCGGCAGGTCGACACCCGGGTGGGTCACGATCGAGAAGGAACTGAGAGCCAATTGATACTCGATCAGTTTGTCGAAGCCGTTGCCCTTTGGACCGTCACTGATCGCGAGCATCTCCTGCGTCGGGCCGGTCTGGACCAGCTCGACGAGCCCGTCGGAGGTTCCCGCGAAGTCGAAGGTGAATTTCGCTCCGGTGCAGGTCTTTGCGTAGTTCTGCGCGGCCGTGCGAATCATCGGCGCCATCGCGGTGGAACCGACCAGCGTGAGGGCACCCTCCGCGCAGTCACGCGGTGGCGGGTCCGGTTGCAGAGCGAGGACCGCTTGCACCGCGATCAGCGCGACCAGGAAGCCCGACAGCGCCATCAGTTTCTTCGACGGGCCGGAGTGACTCGTGGTCTCGACGACCTTGCCTCGCTTGACCCGCCCGGTCAGGACCGGTTCCACCGGCTCCCCGTCACCGTGCACCCGCTTGAGCACCGCGAGAATCTTGTAGTGCTGGCGTCGTTCGAGCTGCACCTTCGGCAGATCGATGATGCCGGCGAAGTTCTCGCCCTCGCCTCTGGCCCGTTTGCCGATACCCGATGCGGGGCCGAGATTGTCGGAGAGCGGCCCGTCCAGCTCGGTCACCGCCAAACCGATGACCTCACGACCAGGGAACGTGACATGCAGCCCGACCCGCGGATCGGCTCCACTCATCGTGTAGTCGTCGGGGTCGATGGCGAGCGTTCCGTTGTTCTCGACGCGGACCAGCACGACCGACAGCTTGGACAGGTCCAGCTGTGGCCCACCGGCTTCCGGGGTGCTCAGATTCGCCAGGGCGCCGACCAGCGACGCGGTGTCCGTCTCGCCTGTCACCGGCGTATCCATCTGGACGCGGTATCCCAGCCGACGCCGCCCGACCAGGACGAATTCGCGAACGAACGCCGCCGAGGCCACCACGAGGCCGACCGCGGAAAGTACGAGCTCCACCGGAATGTCCATCAAATCCCCCACTAAACCATGTCGATCAGCGAGTTGATGTGTACCAGGCGGGATTCGGCGGATCAGAGATCGAAATCAGTTGTTGGGCAAGACTTCACCCATTCGATTCCGAACACCAGGCGAGCAGCTCCTCGACCGGCCAGGAGTCGATCACCTTCTCGGCCGTCACACCGTGCGCCAACGCCCGCTCGCATCCGTATCCCTGCCAGGCCAACTGGCCCGGCGCGTGCGCGTCGGTGTCGATGGAGAACAGGCAGTCCATCTCGACGGCCAGCTCGATCAAACGCCCGGGTGGATCACGGCGTTCGGGGCGGCTGTTGATCTCGACGGCGGTGCCGTAGCGGCGGCAGGCTTCGAAGACGAGTTCGGCGTCGAACGACGACTCCGGCCGGGTGCCGCGCGCCCCTTCCACGAGACGGCCCGTGCAGTGACCCAGGATATCGACGTGAGGGTTCGCGACGGCGTAGACCATGCGCTTGGTCATCGTGTCGCTGTCGTCGCGCAGGTGCCAGTGCACGCTGGCGACAACGACATCCAGGCGTTCGAGGAGATCTGCCCGCTGGTCGAGGGTGCCGTCGTCGAGGATGTCGACCTCGATACCGGTGAGGACGCGAAACGGCGCCATCTGCTCGTTGAGTTCGGCGATCACGTCGAGCTGGCGCAGCAGCCGGTCGGCGGACAGCCCGTTGGCGACCTTGAGACGCGGCGAATGGTCTGTCAGCGCGCAGTATTCGTGGCCGAGCGCGGCCGCGACGCCCATCATCTCGGCGATCGGGCTGCCCCCGTCGGACCAGTCCGAGTGGGTGTGCAGATCACCGCGCAGCGCCGCGCGCAGCTCCTCGCCCGCGGGCGCGATCGGCTTCGCCTGTGCGCGGAGCTCGGCAAGATAGCCGGGAACCTCACCGGCACAGGCCGCTTCGATGATGGAGGCCGTCTTGGGCCCGATCCCGGCGAGCTCACGCCAGCTGTGTTCGCGGGCGCGCGTCTCCACCTCGTCGTCGGCGAGCCCGGCGACGACATCGGCGGCACGGCGGTAAGCCTTCACCCGGTGCGTTTCGGCACGACCGCGTTCGAGCCAGAACCCGACCTCGCGCAGTGCCGCCACCGGACCCGGACTCGCCGCCGATGTCATCGCGACTACTTGATCCGGCCGTACTTGAGGAACGCGACGCCGTCGGCGTACACCCGGCTGGTGATCACCCGGAACTTCTCCGGCGCGGGCAGTTTCGCCCCGCCGCCGAACAGCGGCCTGCCGGTGCCGAGCACCACCGGGTGCAGCTTCAGGAACACCTGGTCGATCTCGGGCAGCAGCGCCTGCGCCAGTTCACCGCCACCGCAGAGCCAGATGCCCAGTCCGTCTTCGCGTTTGAGCTCACGCACCGCGGCGATCGGATCCTCGGCGATCAATTCCACCCCGGGCGCGGGCGATTCGGGCAGCGTCGTGGACACCACGTACTGGCGCAGGTGTTCGTACGGGCTGGCGGTGCCGGTGCGTACCCCGAAGTCGTGGGTCTTGCGGCCCATGATCACGGTGTCGAAGTAGATGTTGCCCGCCGCGATTCCGCGCGCCTCGCGCACCTTGGTGGGCAGGGTTTCCGGGTACTGCGAGATGATCGCGGGCCCGTGATCACCGCCTACCGGGAAGAAGTCCAGCGTTCCGTCCTCGGCGGCGATGAAACCGTCGATTGTCGATGCCACGAAATAGGTCAGCTTGCGCATAACGTCCTCCCTGCACGGACCCGGTCTGTCACGACCTGTCAGAGGAAACGTTAGCGTGCCCGGATCAGCGGCGGCGCGGCTTCCGTTGACACTTCGGACAGGAAAACGACGACCGATTCATGAACTGTTCCCGCACCAGCAGCGTCGCACACCGATCGCACGGTTCGTCCTCGCGCCCGTAAGCGGCCAGTGACCGGGAAAAATAGCCGGATTCGCCGTTCACATTCACGTACAGGGCGTCGAAGGAGGTGCCACCGACGGCCAGCGCTTCGGTCATGACCGCGCTGACTCCGTCGAGCAGGGTACGCACGACCGGCCGGGTGAGTTCGGCGGCCACGCGGGTGCCGTGCAATCCGGCCCGCCACAGTGCTTCGTCGGCGTAGATATTGCCGATACCCGAGATCACCGTCTGGTCGAGCAGCACGCGTTTGATCTCGGTGTTCTTGGCGCGGATGGCCGCGACCACGGCCTCGCGATCGAACAGTGGGTCGAGCGGATCGCGCGCGATATGGGCCACGGAATCGGGCACCACGGTCCCGTTCACCTCGACGAGGTCGGCCAGCGCCCAGCCGCCGAAGGTGCGCTGATCGACGAAGCGCAATTCGGCGCCGTCACCGAGCACGGCCCGGATGTGCGCGTGCTTCTCGACGGGAGCGTCGGCGGGCTGCACCAGCATCTGACCGCTCATGCCCAGATGCACCACCAGTGCGGTATCGGGCTCGTCGAAGGTGAGCCACAGATACTTCCCGCGGCGCTGGGCGGAGTCGATCCGCAACCCGGTGAGCCTCGCCGCCAGATCAGCACCACCCGCGATGTGCCTGCGCACGGCTCGCGGGTGGGTGACGGTGACGGTATCGATGGCCCTACCGACGGCGTGCTCGGCGAGACCGCGACGAACAACCTCGACCTCGGGCAGTTCGGGCACGGCTCAGGCTTTGTCTGCGGATTCGGCGGTCAGCGCCTTGTACGCGGTACCGGCGGCTTTCTGCTCGGCTTCCTTCTTGGAGCGACCCACGCCTGAGCCGTACGGAACACCGGCGATCACCGTGGTGGCGGTGAACTCCTTGTTGTGGTCCGGTCCGGTGGAGGTGATCTCGTAGGCGGGCACGCCGAGACCGCGTTCGGCGGTGAGCTCCTGCAGGCTGGTCTTCCAGTCGAGGCCGGCGCCCATGCGGGGGCCGCGCTCGAGCAGGTCGGCGAACAGCCGCAGCACCACACCGCGCGCGGTTTCGATGCCGTGCTCGAGGTGCACCGCACCGAGCAGCGATTCCATGCCGTCGGCGAGGATGCTCGGCTTGTCGCGACCGCCGGTGAGCTCCTCGCCCTTGCCGAGCAGCAGGTACTGACCGAGTCCGCCGTCGCCGAGACCACGCGCCACCTCGGCGAGCGCGTGCATGTTCACCACACTGGCGCGCAGTTTCGCGAGTTCACCCTCGGACTTCTCCGGATGCTCGGTATACAGGCGCTCGGTGATGCTGAGGCCGAGTACCGAGTCGCCGAGGAACTCCAGGCGCTCGTTGGTCGGCAAACCGCCGTTCTCGTACGCGTACGACCGGTGCGTCAGCGCTAGGCGCAGAAGCTCCGGTCGTACGTCGACACCGAGGGCGGTGAGCAGGCTGGCGTGATCCGCCGCGCCCACATTGTCTTTACTGGCTGTCACGTTGCTAGGAATGATCTACAACGATCAGACTGCAGAGGTGACCTGGCGGCCCTTGTAGGTGCCGCAGGACGGGCACGCGATGTGCGGGAGGGTCTTCTCACCACACGCGCGGTTCGGGCAGGTGACCAGGGTCGGCGCGGTGGCCTTCCACTGGCTGCGCCGCGACCGGGTGTTGGAACGCGACATCCGACGCTTGGGAACAGCCACGGCTACTTCTCCTCTTGGTTTTCGCTGACTACACCGGCATCAGATGCCGCGGCAACGGTTTGGTCTTGGTGGTGGAACCCTCAGGCGGGGTCGCCGGTACCGGGCTCGTCAGTGGCAAAATTCGCCAACTTCGCCCAGCGAGGGTCCAGTATCTCATGCCCATGATCAGGACCCGCAATCGCCATCCGCACACCGCACTCGGGGCACAGGCCCGCGCAGTCCGGCGAGCACAGCGGCTGCAGCGGAAGCTCCAGCCCGATGGCGTCGAGGATCACCGGCTCGAGGTCGACGAGGTCGTCTTCCATGCGGTAGACCTCGGCATCCTCGGTCGTCTGCTCGGTGGTGCTGTCCGGATACGCGAACAACTCCGTCAGACGAATCTCCACCTGGTCCTCGAACGGTTCGAGGCAGCGCGAACACTCCCCGGCCGTCGGCCCGGACGCCGTGCCGGTGACCAGCACACCCTCCGAGACCGCCTGCAATTGCAGATCGAGTTCCACCTCGGCATCGGCCGGGATGGCGATCAGGTCGAGACCCAGCCGCTCGTGGTCGGTGACCGTGCGACGCAGCTCCCGCATGGTTCCCGGCCGACGGCCGAGATTGCGGACATCCAGCACAAAGCCCGCCTCCGACACAGGACCACTGGTCTTGCGTGGACGCGCGGACGAACCGGAACCGGCGGACATCACGGACTCACTTACCGTCGAGGGGATAATGGGCAACCACTCCACAGTACGGCAGGACCCCGCCGGAACTCAAAACGCGCGCTGGTCGCCAGGACCGGTCAGCGCCGGTGCTCGGCAGCGTATTCCGGGTATTCGGCGGCCGGTGCGCCGCGCATCTGCTGGCGTCCGCGGGTGATCGAGCGCCGGGTGGTGTTGAGCGTCTCTTCCATGGATGCGAGCCTGTTGCCGAAATCGGCCATCTGCTCGTCGACGTAGTCGTCACATTCGGTGCGCACCCGGTCGGACTCGGCCTGGGCCTCGTCGATCAGACGGGCGGATTCGGCGTGCGCGACCCGGACGACCTCGGTCTGCGCGACGAGGCGGGCCTGCTCGGCCTTCCCGTCGGCGACCGAACGTTCGTAGGAGGCCTTGCCCGCTTCGATGGCCCGGTCGGCGTCGATCTGGGCGCGACCGGTGAGCTCGTCGTACTCGGCATTGCCATCGGCGACAACCTGATCGGCCTCGGCCTGGGCCGACGTCACCAGGCGGTCGGCGTGGGCGGTGGCCTCGGCGACCATCCGGTCGGCGTGGTCCTTGGCGTCGGCGAGGATGCGATCGGCCTCGGCGCGCGCCTTGTCGATGGTGGTGCGTGCCTGCTCGTTGGCCGTGGTGACCGTCGTTTCGGCGCCGGAACGGGCGTCGCCGACGATCTTGTCGCGGTGATCGAGCACGTCCTGGGCGTCGTCGAGTTCACCGGGTAGCGCGTCGCGGACGTCGTCGAGCAGCTCGAGAACATCGCCGCGCGGCACGATGCAACTGCGGGTCGGCGGGATGCCACGCGCCTCTTCGACGATGGCGACCAGTTCGTCGAGTGCTTCGAATACGCGATACATGCTCACTACCCTCCTGCGGACTCACGGCGAAACCACTACCGCCGACGCCCAGTGTGCCTGTCCGGGGCGGCTGTGCCGAATGTCGTCGCGGTGTGTCGCGACAGTGTCCAAGATCGCACAGATATCAAGTGGAGTGCAGCCCTCCACTTCGGCTACCATCGGTAAGCACGACAACGCCGTCCGCCGGGAAGCACCGCAACCTTTTCGCTGTTGTACTCCTCGACGTCTGTTCATTTGGGATCGGAGTCGAACATGACCCTCCTGGAAACTCCTAGGAGTCCGGTGTCGCACGTCGCGGGCATGTTCACTCCCTGGACCGGTCCGTTCCCCGTGGTGACGCCGAGTGAAGTCGCACCCGCGCTGCGCCCGCAGTTCGAGGGCGCGCTCACCTACCTGCGCGGCGACCGGGCGCTGCCCCAGCTCTTCCGCTTCGCCCTCGTCGGCGGGTCGAGCAACATCGCCTATGTGTTGCTGTTCTTCGCGATGCACGGCATCGGCCCGCTGGTCGCCAATGTGGCCGGATCGGTGGTCAGCACGATCATCGCCAACGAATTCCACCGGCAGCTCACGTTCCACGCCACCGACCGGGTCACCTGGTTCACGGCGCAGTGGGAAGGCGGCGGGATCGCGTTGATCGGACTCGCGATCACGACCGCGTGTTTGGCCGGACTGGATTTCTGGGCACCCGGACTGGGTGACATCACGCAGGCACTGACGGTCCTGGCCATCACCGCCGCGGTCGGCGGCATGCGATTCCTCGCCCTGCGTGGACTGTTCCGCCTGCCCGCGACTTCCTAGCCCTTACGTTCGGCCAGGCGGTCCAGCAGGCGCTTGTGGACCGCCGGCGGGAGCATGTCGCTCACGTCGCCGCCATAGGCCGCCACTTCCTTGACCAGCGAGCTGGACAGGAAGCTCAGGGACGGGTTGGTGGCGATGAAGAAGGTGTCCACACCGGCCAGTTTGTGGTTCATCTGGGCCATCTGGAGCTCGTAGCCGAAGTCGCCCGCGTCGCGCAACCCCTTGACGATCGCGCTGATCCCCTCCTGCTTGGCGAAGTCCACCGTGAGGCCCTGCCAGGAGGCGACGCGCACGTTCGGCAGGTGGGCGACGGATTCGCGCAGCAGTTCCATGCGCTCCTCGACGGTGAACATGCCCTGCTTCTTGGGGTTCACATTGACGGTGACGATCACCTCGTCGAACTGGGCGGCCGCGCGAGCGAACACGTCGAGGTGACCGTTGGTGACCGGGTCGAAGGAGCCGGGGCACAGTGCTGCAGCCATACCTCAGAGACTATCTGAGAACTGAGACGGCCCGTGCCGGGCGGCTCGTCATTCAGTGTCGGTGGTGCGTGTCACACTCGTGGATGATGAGCCGCCACACGACTTTCCGGTATTGCCTCGACCCCATAGTCGAGCAGTCCGACATGCTCGCAAGGCATGCCGGTGCGGCCCGATTCGCGTTCAACCAAAGCCTCGACTTCGTGAAAACCGCTCTCACCCAACGCAAAACCCGCCCAGCACATCCGGTCCCATGGACTCGGTTCGACCTGATCAAAACGTTCAACACCTGGAAGAAGACCGAAGCCGCAGGACGGGTCTTCACTGTCGACGCGGCTGGGGTCACCGAAGTACAGGTAACCGGGTTGGCATGGCGTGCTCAGGTGTCTCAGCAAGTTTTCGAGGAAGCCGCCGTCGACTGCGGTCGCGCGCTGGCCGCGTTCTCTGATTCCAGAACCGGCAAACACGCGGGTAAACGGGTCGGGTTTCCCCGGTTCAAGAAGAAGGGTACAACCGTCCCGGCATTCCGGATCCGTAACAAGCCCGCCAAGTCGGGGCGAGCGTCGATCCGAGTCGGTGACCAGGGACGCGCTCGGTCAGTGGCGTTGCCTGGGATCGGCGCGATCCGGGTGCGCGAGGACACCCGCCGGTTGCGGCGGATGCTTACCAAAGACCGGGCGAGGATCCTCTACGTCACCGTCGCCTATCGGGTGCGACGCTGGTGGATCAGCCTGACCGTCGAAGCATCTGATCTCCACACAGCCCATCGTCACCGGCCCCGGGAACACGCTGATCACGGTGGCTGGGTCGGGATCGACCGCGGTTTGACCGCGTTCGCTGTCGCCGCGAACTCCACCGGTGCCGAGGTCGCTCGTATCACCAACGCCCCCAAACCACTGACTACCGGGCTGGATCGTCAACGACGGATGGCGAAGTCGGTGACTCGGAAGCAGAGCGGGTCCCGCAACCATCGGCAGGCGGTTGCCCAGCTGGCCCGCCACCATCACAAGGTCGCCAACATTCGCCGTCATTTCGCTCATCAAGTTGCTAACCAGTTGGTCAAGACCCACGACCGGCTCGTTGTCGAAGACTTGAACGTTGCGGGAATGCTCGGCAACCGTCGTTCGGCCCGCGCGATCAGCGACGTCGGATGGGCCGATTTCGCGCGCCTGTTGGTCTACAAGCAGGCATGGCACGGTGGCACGGTCACCGTCGCGGATCGTTGGTTTCCATCGAGTAAACGGTGCTCGGCCTGCGGCGCACATAATCCGACGCTGTCGTTGGCGGATCGCGTGTTCGTCTGCGAATGTGGGTTTCGCGCTGACCGGGACCACAACGCGGCGGTCAACCTCGCACTGTGGCCGACGATTGAACAAGACTTTTCACGATCCCCGGACCCCCGAGCAGGAGGCCGGGTTACCAAAGTCCGCCGACGGGAAGGCTCTGACCGGCACCCTGTGGGTGTCGGTGAAACCGTCCTGGTAGACGCGGGAACAGAGGTTCACGCCACGCTTGTGGCGTGAACCGACGACGCCCGAGAAGGGCGGTGTCCGGGACGATCTAGGTTTCCGGACACGCTGTAGCACCGAACTCGGCGAGCTCGACTCTGGTCTCCCCGTATTTGCGTGTCTTCAACGCCACATAGCCTGCGGGCCAGGTGATCTCGGGTGAGCGGCTCGACCGTTCCACCACCACCAGCGCTTCCGGCGCGAGCCAGCCGTTGTTCGCCAGCGCGGTGAGGTCGGCGATCACGTCCTCGGTGCTCACGTCGTAGGGCGGATCCGAGAACACCACGTCGTAGGCCCTCGGCGCGGATTGTTTCAGCACCGAGGACACACTGCCGAGCCTCAGTTCGGCACCGGGGAGACCGAGCTCGGCGATATTGGCGCGCACCACCTCGCCCGCCTTGCGATCGGACTCCACGAGCAGCGCCCGCTGCGCCCCGCGCGACAGCGCTTCCAACCCCAGCGCCCCCGAGCCCGCGTACAGGTCCAGGACCAGCGTCCCGTCCAGATCGAGGCGGGCGTCGATCGCGCTGAACAGCGCTTCACGCACCCGATCGGAGGTAGGGCGGGTACCGGCGGGCGGCACCTTCAAGCGCCGCCCGCCCGCCACACCCGCGACGATGCGTGTCATTCCGACTCGCGTGCGACCAGTTCCACCAGCAGGTCGCCGCCCTCGACCTGGGCCACCTTGGTGGTCGCGATCCGGCCCACCACGCCACCGCGCGGCGCGGTGATGGCCGCTTCCATCTTCATCGCCTCGATGGTGCCGACCGTGTCGCCGGCGTGGATCTCGTCGCCCTCGGACACCGCCAGGGTGACCACACCGGCGAACGGTGCCGCGATGTGGCCCGCGTTGTTCTTGTCCGCCTTCTCCGCCGCGGGCACCTCCGAGGCGACGGACCGGTCACGCACCGCGACCGGGCGCAACTGCCCGTTCATGATGCACATGACCGTGCGCATGCCCTTCTCGTCCGGCTCGGAGATCGCCTCGAGGCCGATGAGCAGGGTGACGCCCTTCTCCAGCTGCACGCGGTGCTCTTCGCCGCGGCGCAGGCCGTAGAAGAACTGGTTTTCCGACAGCCCGGTGGTGTCGCCGTACTTCTCGCGGTGAGCGTTGAACTCGGCGGTCGGGCCGGGGAACAGCAGCCGGTTCAGCGTGGCGCGACGCTCGGCGGACGAGCCGTCGAGGGCCTTCTGATCCGCCGGGCTCAGCGGGGTCTCGGGCTTGGGCTCGTTGCGCCCGGCCAGCGCCTTGCTGCGGAACGGCTCGGGCCAGCCACCGGCCGGGGTGCCGAGCTCACCGCGCAGGAAGCCGATCACCGAATCGGGGATGTCGTACCGGCCCGGGTCGGCGGCGAAGTCCTCGATGTCGACACCGGTGCCGACCAGCGCGAGCGCGAGATCACCGACGACCTTCGACGACGGAGTCACCTTGATCAGGCGACCCAGCAGCCGGTCGGCGGCCGCGTACTTGGCCTCGACCTCTTCGAACCGGTCGCCCAGACCCAGCGCGATCGCCTGCTGACGCAGGTTCGACAGCTGACCACCCGGGATCTCGTGGGTGTACACCCGGCCGGTCGGCGCGGGCAGACCCGACTCGAACGGCGCGTAGACCTTGCGCAGCGCCTCCCAGTACGGCTCGAGATCGCACACGTTCTGCAGGTTCAGGCCGGTGTCGCGATCGGTGTGCGCGGTGGCGGCCACGATCGCCGACAGCGCGGGCTGTGAGGTGGTGCCCGCCATGGCCGCGGACGCACCGTCGACCGCGTCGGCCCCGGCCTGCCAGGCCGCCAGGTAGGTGGCCAGCTGGCCGCCGGGGGTGTCGTGGGTGTGCACGTGCACCGGCAGATCGAAGTTGCTGCGCAGTGCGGTCACGAGTTTCGCGGCGGCGGGGGCACGCAGCAGACCGGCCATGTCCTTGATCGCGAGGACGTGCGCGCCCGCGTCGACGATCTGTTCGGCCAGCTTCAGGTAGTAGTCGAGGGTGTAGAGCGATTCGTTCGGGTCGAGCAGGTCACCGGTGTAGCTGAGCGCGACTTCGGCTATGGCGGTACCGGTTTCGCGGACCGCGTCGATCGCCGGGCGCATCTGGTCGACGTTGTTGAGCGCGTCGAAGATGCGGAAGATGTCGATACCGGTGGCGGCGGCCTCGGAAACGAAAGCGCGCGTGACCTGTTCGGGGTAGGGCGTGTAGCCCACGGTGTTGCGACCGCGCAGCAGCATCTGCAGGCAGATGTTCGGCACGGCTTCGCGCAGCGCGGCCAGGCGCTCCCACGGGTCCTCGTGCAGGAACCGCAGTGCCACATCGTAAGTCGCGCCGCCCCAGGCTTCGATCGAGAGCAGTTCGGGGGTCAGCCGCGCGACATGACCCGCCACACCGAGCAGACCGTTGGTGCGGACGCGGGTGGCCAGCAGCGACTGGTGTGCGTCACGGAAGGTCGTGTCGGTGACGCCGAGCGCCCTCTGCTCGCGCAGGGCCTTCGCGAAACCCTCCGGGCCGAGAGTGAGCAGACGCTGGCGCGAACCGTCCGGCGGCGGCAGCGTGAGGTCGACAGCGGGCAGCTTGTCGTAGGGGTACACCGTGGTCGGGCGGTCGCCGTTCGGCTTGTTGACGGTGATGTCGGCCAGATAGGTCAGGATCTTGGTGCCGCGGTCGGCCGAGCCGCGCGAGGTGAGCAGTTCGGGGCGCTCGTCGATGAACGAGGTGGTGACCCGGCCCGCCTGGAAATCGGGGTCGTCGAGCACCGCCAGCAGGAACGGGATGTTGGTCGTCACGCCGCGGATACGGAATTCGGCCAGCGCCCGGCGGGCGCGCGCGGCGGCGGCGGGCAGGTCACGACCACGGCAGGTGAGCTTCACCAGCATCGAGTCGAAGTAGGCGCCGATCTCGGCGCCGAGATTCGCGCCGCCGTCGAGGCGGATGCCCGCGCCGCCGGGGGTGCGGTAGGCGGTGATGCGGCCGGTGTCGGGGCGGAAGCCGTTGGCCGGGTCCTCGGTGGTGATGCGGCACTGCAGGGCGGCGCCGCGAATCTGCACCGTCTCCTGGCTCAGCCCCAGGTCGGCGAGGGATTCGCCCGCCGCGATGCGCAGCTGCGACTGCACCAGATCGACGTCGGTGATCTCCTCGGTGACCGTGTGTTCCACCTGGATGCGCGGGTTCATCTCGATGAACACGTGGTTGCCGCGCTCATCCAGGAGGAACTCCACGGTGCCCGCGTTGATGTAGCCGATCTGGCGGGCGAAGGCCACCGCGTCGGCGCAGATGCGCTCGCGCAGTTCCGGTGACAGGTTCGGGGCGGGCGCGAGCTCGATCACCTTCTGGTGGCGACGCTGCAGCGAACAGTCCCGCTCGAACAGGTGCATGACGTTGCCGTGCTGGTCGGCCAGGATCTGTACCTCGATGTGGCGCGGGTTCACCACCGCCTGCTCGAGGAACACCGTCGGATCGCCGAACGCCGACTCCGCTTCGCGCGACGCGGCCTCGATCGACTCACGCAGCTGCTCGGGCGCGGCGACCCGGCGCATGCCACGGCCACCACCACCGGCGACGGCCTTGACGAAGATCGGGTATTCGAGTTCGGCCGAGGCGGTGAGCAATTCGTCGATATCGGCCGAGGGCTCGCTGGACTTCAGCGTCGGCAGTCCGGCCGCCTTCGCCGCCGCGATGGCCGTGGCCTTGTTGCCGGCCATCTCCAGGATCTCGGCGGTGGGCCCGATGAAGGTGATGCCCTCGGCGGCACAGGCCGCGGCGAGGTCGGGGTTCTCCGACAGGAAGCCGTAGCCGGGGTAGATCGCGTCGGCGCCTGCGCTCTTGGCCGCCTCGATGATCGCCTCGATCGACAGATACGCGCGAACGGGATGACCCTCTTCGCCGATCTGATAGGACTCGGCAGCCTTCAGGCGATGGACGGAATTGCGATCCTCGTGCGGGAACACCGCGACCGTTCCGATGCCGAGTTCGTAGGCCGCGCGGAAGGCACGGATAGCGATCTCACCACGATTTGCGACCAAGACTTTCGAGAACATTGGCCTACGGTACCCGGCCACGAGCCGGGGCCGGACACGCAAGGTGGCTTCGCAGCAATCTTCACACCGCACACCTGCCTACCTGCGAAGTTGCGTTCATCGGGCCGTCACATCTCACCGTGCGCAGCGGTGCGCGGTGCGCGCGGACAACGTGGGCGCAACCGCAGGTCACGGCCGTGTTCAGGACGGGGCGGTGACCCATGTCCCCGCCGAGGGCCTATGCTGGGCGGGCAGCTGGTTCGCGTGCGCGGTGGAAGAGTCGGAGCCCCGACCTCCCGCGTAGGCGTCGAAACCCGGGTGCGGATCATGTTCCGCACCGGGTGAGAGGGAACCCGGTGAGAATCCGGGACTGTCCCGCAGCGGTGAGCAGGAACGACCGCCGTCATCAGCACTGGGCTGCACGCCTGGGAAGCGACGGCCAGTAGGTCGGTCGATCACACGACCGGTGCCCGCGAGTCCGAAGACCTGCCGACTGTGCCGGATACGCCGTATCCGGCGGCCACCGCCTCGTGGATCGGGCGCGCGGACCACCGATGCCGACCTGTCGTGTTCTCTCGCGACTCTGTCGGCCGTGTGGCGTGTGCCCGCGAAAAGGCGGCGGCTCTCCCCGCACGACACTGGAGAATCTCCGTGACTGTTTCGCATACCCCCTTCACCGCAACGGTTCTCGGCCTACCGCGAGTGGGCCCGAACCGGGAACTCAAGCGCGCCACCGAGTCCTACTGGGCGGGCCGCGCCGATGCCGCGCACCTGCACGCGGTCGGCCGGCAGCTCCGTCGCGCCCAGCTCACCGAACTCGCCGCGGCCGGACTGGATTCGGTGCCGGTGGGCACCTTCTCCTACTACGACCAGATGCTCGACACCGCGGAACTGCTGGGCGCACTGCCGGTGCGGGTCGCCGGAATCGCCGATCCGCTCGACCGCTATTTCGCGGCCGCGCGCGGCACCGACACGATCGCTCCGCTGGAGATGACCAAGTGGTTCGACACCAACTACCACTACCTGGTGCCCGAAATCGACGCGGCCACCACCTTTTCCCTGCATCCGGGCAAGCTGCTGACCGAACTCGACGAGGCGATCGAGCTGGGGGTCCCCGCACGGCCGGTGGTGATCGGTCCGATCACCTTCCTGAAGCTGGCCAAAGCCGTCGACGGCGCCGCGCTGGAGCGGCTGCCCGAGCTGGTGCCGCTGTATCTCGACCTGCTGGCCCGGCTGGCGGACGCGGGCGCGCGGTGGGTACAGATCGATGAGCCGGTGCTGGTCACCGACCTGACCGAGGCGGAGCTCGCCCTGGTCGGCCAGACCTACAGCGCGTTGTCGGCCGCGCAGAACCGGCCCGCGATCCTGGTCGCCACCTACTTCGGGCACCCCGATGCCGCCCTGGCGGTGCTGGCCGACACCGAGATCGAGGGTGTCGCCCTCGATGTCACCGCGGGCGCCGATCTCTCGGCGGTCGCGGCGTTGCCCACCCTGTCCCGCAAACTGGTGGTGGCGGGTGTGGTCGACGGCCGCAATATCTGGCGCGCCGACCTCGACGCTGCCCTCGGCACCCTGGGCACCCTGCTCGGCAGCGCCGACGCGGTGGCCGTGTCGAGCTCGTGCTCGCTGCTGCACGTGCCGTATTCGCTGACTCCCGAGACCGGGCTGGACGAGCGGCTGCGCTCGTGGCTGGCCTTCGGCACCGAGAAGGTCGGCGAGGTGCGCGTCCTGGCCACCGCACTCACCGCGGGCGTCGACGCGGTCGCCGACGAGCTGGCCGCGGCCCGCGCCGCCGCCGACTCACGCCGGACCGATCCGCGTCTGCACAACGACCAGGTCCGCGGCCGGTTGGCCGCGCTCGACGAGAACGACCTGACCCGCTCCCCCGCCGACGAGCGCCGCGCCCGCCAGCGCGATCACCTCGACCTGCCGGTGCTGCCGACCACCACCATCGGCTCCTACCCGCAGACCTCGACCATCCGGCTGGCCCGTGCCGCGCTGCGCAAGGGTGAGATCGACCAGGCCGAGTACGTGCGGCGGATGCGGGCCGAGATCGCCGACGTGATCACCCTGCAGGAAGAGCTCGGTCTCGACGTGCTGGTGCACGGTGAACCCGAGCGCAACGACATGGTGCAGTACTTCGCCGAACTGCTCGACGGTTTCGCCGTCACCGAGGCGGGCTGGGTGCAGTCCTACGGCACCCGCTGCGTGCGTCCGCCGATCCTGTTCGGCGATGTCACCCGGCCCGCGGCGATGACACTGTCGTGGATCGGATACGCCCAGTCGCTGACCACCAAGCCGGTCAAGGGCATGCTCACGGGCCCGGTGACCATCCTGGCGTGGTCGTTCGTCCGCGACGATCAGCCGCTGGGTGACTCGGCCCGCCAAGTCGCGCTCGCCATCCGGGACGAGACGCTCGACCTGGAAGCCCAGGGCGCGCGGATCATCCAGGTCGACGAGCCCGCCCTGCGCGAGCTGCTGCCGCTGCGCGCGGCCGAACAGCCTGCCTACCTGCGGTGGTCGGTGGACTCGTTCCGCCTCGCCACCGCGGGCGTCGCCGACACCACCCAGGTGCACACCCACCTGTGCTACTCGGAGTTCGGTGAGGTCATCTCGGCGATCGCGGGCCTGGACGCCGATGTCACCTCGATCGAGGCGGCGCGCTCGCACATGGAGGTCCTCGACGACCTGAACGCGGCCGGGTTCGCGCTCGGTGTCGGGCCTGGCGTCTACGACATCCACTCGCCGCGGGTGCCGTCGGTCGAGGAGATCACGATCTCCCTGTCCGCGGCGCTGAAAGCCGTTCCGGCCGAACGACTCTGGGTGAATCCGGACTGCGGCCTGAAGACCCGCGGACCGGTGGAGGTCGAGGCGTCGCTACGCAATCTGGTGACGGCCGCCGCGGCGCTGCGCTGACCGACGGGAGCTGAGCACCGCGACGGTGAGCGGCACACAGACCACTGCCCCGGACGGAGATTTCCGTCCGGGGCAGTGGTTCGGTTCAGCTCGCCCTGGCGACCGGAACCGCACGCTGGGCCACGCCGCGATACTCCGACAGCGGCCGGATCAGCGCGTTGGCGGCCGACTGCTCGGCGATGTGCGCGGTCCAGCCGGTGATCCGGCTCATCACGAAGATCGGCGTGAACATCTCGATGTCGAAGCCCATCAGGTAGTAGGCAGGCCCTGCCGGAAAGTCGAGATTCGGCGCTATGCCGGTTTTCTCGGCCATCGCGGCGGCGAGTTCGTCGTACATGCGGACCCACTGCTGTCCTCCGGTCACCGCCGCGACATCGTCGAGGGCCGCCTTCATCGTCGGCACCCTGGAATCGCCGTTGCGGTACACGCGATGCCCGAAGCCCATCACTTTGCGCTTGGCGCCGAGGGTTTCGGCGATCCATGCCTGCGCGTGCGCGGGATCGGCGATCTCGAGCATCGTGTGCATCACCGCCTCGTTGGCGCCGCCGTGCAATCGTCCCTTCAGGGCGCCGATCGCCGCCGTGATGGCGCTGTAGGAGTCCGAGCCGGTGGAGGTCACCACGCGAGCGGCGAAGGTCGACGCGTTGAATCCGTGCTCGGCGTAGAGGATCAGCGAGATCTCGAACGCGCGCACGATCCGCGGATCCGGTACCGCACCGAAGCACATGTACAGGAAGTTCTCGGCGAATCCGAGCTGGGAGTGCGGTGCGATCGGGTCGAGCCCCCGGCGCCTGCGCATCGCCGTCGCGATCACCGTCGGCAGCAGCGCGGTCAATCGCAGTGCGCCGTCGAGCCTTTCGCGCTCGCTCGTACTCTCGGAGGCCGCGTCCTCGGTGCCGAGGTAGCTCACGACCGTACGGACCGCGTCCATCGGGTGGCAGGTCTGCGGCATCTTCTCCAGCAGGGCGAGCACCGACCGGTCGATCCGGCGCTGGGCGCGTTCACGCTGGCAGAGCAGTTGCAGCTGACCGTCGTCGGGGAGTTCGCCGTACCAGAGCAGGTAGGCGACCTCCTCGAAACCGCAGCGCGCGGCCAGGTCCTGGACCGGGTAGCCACGGTAGGTCAGCGAGTTGGTCTCGGCGACGACCTTGGAAATGCTCGTCGTGTCGACCACCACCCCGGCCAAGCCCTTGGCGATGGCGGGTTGTGTTGTGTGTCCACTGGTCATGGCGTCACTCACCCACTGTGAAGTCGAAGATGCCGGAGTCGAATGCGTTGTAGTGCCGGTAGCCGAGCAGTTCGTAGAGCCGAGACCGGTGCTGCATCCGGTCCAGCAGCGCCGATTGTGTTCCAGCCGTCGCTATCTCGCGCAGGCCGTCTTCGATCGCGCCCATCGCCAGGCGCAGCGTGGTGACCGGATAGATCACCGCGTTGTAGCCGAGATCGGTCAATGTCCGCGCGCTCAGCAGCGGCGTCTTACCGAATTCGGTCATGTTCGCCAGCAGCGGGACAGCCACGGCGGCACGGAACTTCGCGAACTCGGCCTCCTCGGCCAGCGCCTCGGTGAAGATCAGATCCGCGCCCGCGTCGACGTAGGCTCGTGCCCGCTCGATCGCCGCGTCGAGACCCTCGATCGCGCGTGCGTCGGTGCGGGCGCAGATCACGAAGTCCGGATCGCGGCGCACCGCCACGGCGGCCCGGATGCGGCGCACCATCTCGGCGGTGTCGACGACCGCCTTGCCGTCGAGATGTCCGCAGCGTTTCGGGTTGACCTGGTCCTCCAGATGGCAGCCTGCCAGGCCCGCGTCCTCCAGGAGGGTCACGGTGCGGGCGGCGTTCATCGGTTCACCGAAGCCGGTGTCGGCGTCGATGAGGACGGGCAGATCGGTGGCGCGGGCGATCTGGCGGCCACGCTCGACGACCTCGGTGAGCGTAGTCAGGCCGATATCGGGCAGTGCCAGCTCGGCCGAGATCACCGCGCCCGAGACGTAGACGCCGTCGAATCCGATCTCCTGGATCAGTGTGGCCACCAGCGGGTTCACCGCTCCTGGCAGTCGTTGCAGGCGACCTGAGGCCAGCCCGGCGCGGAAACTCGCCCGCTTCTGCGAGGCAGTGGTGTGCGCGGCGAGCAGTCCGGAAACAGCCATCAGAACAGTCCTTCCCGTGCGGCGGGCAGCCGGTCGAACAGCGCGGGGTCGACGGTGAAGCTCAGCTGATCGAGTTCCCCCGCGCCGAGTTCCGGTGTGCGCTGGGCGGCATCGAGGAAACGGTCCTGCTCGGCGGGCGCCACGACACCGTCGGCGAGGACGCGGAACTTCTCGACGTACTGCTCGCGCGCGAACGGCCGAGCGCCCAGTGGATGCGCGTCGGCAACCGCGAGTTCGTCGACGATCACCTCGCCGTCGTCGAGAGTCACCACGGCACGGGCACCGAAGGCCTTCTCGGCCGGATCGGTCGCGTGATAGCGGCGCGTCCACTCGGGATCCTCGACCGTGGCGATCTTGCGCCACAGCGCCACCGTGTCGGGTCGCTGGGCGCGCTCGGGCGCGTAGGAACGCTCGTGGTGCCAGGTCCCGTCCTGGAGGGCGACCGCGAAGATATAGGGGAGCGAGTGGTCGAGGGTCTCGCGGCTGGCGTGCGGATCGAACTTCTGCGGGTCGCCGGATCCGGTGCCGATCACGTAGTGCGTGTGGTGGCTGGTGTGCAGCACGATCGAGGTGATGCGGGCGGTGTCGGTGATCCGCTCGCGCAGTCGGCGGGCGAGGTCGATCGGGGCCTGGCTCTGGTATTCGGCGGAGTGTTGCTTGGTGTAGCTGTCGAGAATGGCGCGCTTGGCCGCGCCCGGAGTCGGCAGCGGCACCTGGTATTCGGCATCGGTGCCGCCGAGCAACCAGGCGATCACACCGTCGGCGCCCTCCCAGATGGGTGCGGGCGCGCCTTCACCGCGCATCGCCCGGTCGACCGCCTCGACGGCCATCTTCCCGGCGAACGCGGGGGCATAGGCCTTCCAGCTGGAGATCTCGCCCTTGCGGGACTGCCGCGTGGCGGTCGTGGTGTGCACTGCTTGGCCGACGGCCTGATAGATGGTCTCGGTGTCGAGGCCGAGCAGCGTGCCGATGCCCGCGGCGACCGACGGGCCGAGGTGAGCGACGTGGTCGATCTTGTGTTCGTGCAGGCAGATCGCGCGCACCAGGTCGATCTGGATCTCGTAGCCGGTGGCGAGCCCGCGGATCAGCTCGGCGCCGGACCGGCCCAGGTGCTGGGCGACGGCCAGAATCGGCGCGATGTTGTCGCCCGGATGCGAGTACTCCGCCGCGAGGAACGTGTCATGGAAGTCGAGCTCGCGCACCGCGACCCCGTTCGCCCACGCTGCCCACTCGGGTGAAAATCGCTGCCCGCCGGGCAGTCCGAAGACGGTGGCCCCGTGGCGAGGCGAAGCGGCGGACAGTGGATGGGCCGACGCCTGCGCGCGGGCGGTGCGGACCGGACCGCGCAGGACCGACGCGGCGGCCACGGCGGCGTTGTCGATGATGCGGTTGACGATCATGTCGGTGACCTCGCCGGTCACCGCCACCGGATCGGTGGCCACCTCGGCGATCAGCGTGGCCAGATGCTGTGACCGCGGAAAGTCCTCGGCGGCCCCGACGCTGCGAACGATATGGGTTTTCATTGCCATGGTTCGCACGCTACGCACTGGATCTATCGCTGAAAACGGGCTGAACAAGCGTATTTTTGCGTGCGATAGACGACAAATCAGCAACTATTGCGAAGATTGACGATCATCGCCGGATCGGTGATACCGAAGCGCTATGGTTGATTCTCCCGGCAACCACGCAGAGAACGCGCGGGCCACCCTCGGCGACAATGCGGTCGCCGCACGCGAGCTCGCGTCTGCCGCCGAGCGCGACTTCGCATGTTACGCACGGGTAGACACAGGTAAAATCCCTTGCGGGACTGGACTTCTCCCGAGGCATTCGCCACTTTGAGCAAACATTGCGAACAGGTCGCGTTAGGATCTGCGACGTGCGGAAGATGTACGCGGGGGCCAGGCTACGAAGGCTGCGCGAAGAACGGCGGATGACCCAGGCAGCGCTCGCGAAGTCGCTGGACCTCTCACCCAGCTATCTCAATCAGCTCGAGCGTGATCAGCGCCCGCTGACCATTCCTGTTCTGCTGAAACTCAACTCGACCTTCGATCTGGACGTGCAGTTCTTCGCCGCCGACTCCGACGCGCGGCTGGTCTCGGACCTGCACGAGGTACTGGTGGAAGCCGCGGGCGGCGGCGACACCGCCCCGATCACCGAGGTCGAGGAACTGGCGACCCGGCTGCCCGAGGTGGCGCGCATCGTCATCGCGATGCACCGGCGGTTGCGCGCGGCGACCGACCAGCTCGACCTGCTGTCCTCACGCGTCGACACACCGGCCGGCGCGCCGGGCACCCCCATGCCGTACGAGGACGTGCGCGACTTCTTCTACGACCACCGCAACCACATCTCGACCCTCGACCATGCCGCCGAGCAGCTGTTCGAGGAATCCGGTCTGAGCATCGGCTCGCTGGATCGTCAGCTGGCCAGGATCGCCGAGGAACGCGCCGGCGTCACGGTGCTGGTCCGCGGCGACGGCGCCGACCCGGCCATCCCGAAACGCCACTACGACCCCGACACCCGAACCCTCACCCTGGCCAGGCGACTGCGCCCCGGGCAGCGCGCCTTCCAGATCGCGACCACCCTCGGCCTGCTGCTCTACGGCCGCGAGATCGACAACGTGCTCGCCGAATCCCGGGCGCTCACCGGCGAATCGCGCACCCTGGCCAGGGTCGGGCTGGCCAACTACTTCGCCGGTGCGCTGATCCTGCCCTACGGCCGGTTCCTGCGCTCGGCCGAGGAATTGCGCTACGACGTCGACCTGCTCGCACTGCGGTTCGAAGTCGGCTTCGAGACGGTCTGCCATCGGCTCAGCACCCTGCAGCGGCAGGGTCAGCGCGGCGTGCCGTTCTTCCTGGTGCGTACCGATCGGGCCGGCAATATCTCGAAACGCCAGTCCGCCACCGCGTTCCACTTCTCCCGGGTGGGCGGCAGTTGCCCGCTGTGGGTCACCCACGAGGCATTCGCGCACCCCGGACGCATCCTCACGCAGATCTCGGAGATGCCCGACGGGCGCCGGTACCTGTGGATCGCGCGCACCACCCCCGCCGCCGCGCAGGGGTTCGGGGCGGCGTCGAAGAACTTCGTCATCGGGCTCGGCTGCGACATCGAATACGCCGACCGGCTGGTGTATTCGCAGGGGCTGCAGCTCGACGATCCGCAGGTGGCGGTGCCGATCGGGGCCGGGTGCAAGGTGTGCGAGCGTCCGTCGTGCCCGCAGCGCGCGTTCCCGCAGATCGGGCGGCCACTGTCGGTGACCGAACACACCAGCACCGACCTGCCGTACCCGCGCCTACCTCGCTGACATCGCGGGGGTCAGGACTTGGCGAGGTATTCGATGCGTTCGCCGTCGACGGCGGCGTGCATCATGCCCGCCAAGCCCGGATGATGCACCAGACCCGGGTCCTCGGCGACGACCTGGCGGGCGAGTTCCTGTGCGGCGGTGATCACCTCGAGGTCGTCGAGCAGCGAGAGCAACCGCAACGACCGGGCGGTACCGGACTGCGCCGAACCGAGGACGTCACCTTCGCGACGCTGGCGCAGGTCGAGCACCGAGAGTTCGAAGCCGTCGGTCGTCGCCGCCACCGCCTCCAGCCGCGCCATCGCTGTCCCGCCCGGCGCGGCATCGGTGACCAGCAGGCACAGGCCCGGGTGCTTACCTCGGCCGATACGACCGCGCAGCTGGTGCAGCTGACTCACCCCGAACCGGTCGGCGTCGACGATCACCATGACAGTCGCGTTCGGCACGTCGACACCGACCTCGACGACCGTGGTGCAGACCAGCACGTCGATGGCGCCGTCGTTGAATTGGCGCATCACGTGGTCTTTTTCATCGGACGGCAGCCTGCCGTGCAGCAGGCCGACGCGTACACCGGCGAGCGGACCGGCGCTCAGCGTCTCGTACATCTCCACCGCGGCCGCGGTGGTCGGGCCTTCCTTCTCCGCCTTCTTCCCCTTGGCCGGTGGCGCGTCGGGATCCTCGCCGATGCGCGAACAGACGACATAGGCCTGCCTGCCCTGGCCGACCTCCTCGACGATGCGCTCCCAGGCACGATCCACCCAGCCCGGGTGCAGTTTGCGCGGAACAACTTTCGACACGATCGGTGAGCGCCCCTTGGGCAGCTGGGTGAGCGTGGAGGTTTCGAGATCGCCGAGTGTCGTCATCGCGATGGTGCGCGGGATCGGGGTGGCGGTCATCACCAGCAGGTGCGGGCTGATGCCGTCTTTCGCCTTGGCGCGCAACGCGTCTCGCTGTTCGACACCGAAGCGATGTTGTTCGTCGACCACCACGAGGCCGAGGTCGTAGAACTCGACGGCATCCTGGATCAGCGCGTGGGTACCGATGACGATGCCCGCCTCGCCGGTCATCGCGTCCAGCAATGCCGCCTTCTTCGCGGCCGTCGACATCGATCCGGTGAGCAGCACGACCTTCGTCGAGTTCTCCGCAGCGCCGAGTTCGCCCGCGTTGCCGAGGTCGCCGAGCATCGCCCGCAGCGACCGATAATGCTGGGCGGCCAGGACTTCGGTCGGCGCGAGCAGGGCGCATTGACGCCCCGAGTCCACGACTTGGAGCATGGCGTTCAGTGCCACGATCGTTTTGCCCGAACCCACCTCACCCTGCAGCAGGCGGTGCATCGGGCGGGTACGGGAGAGGTCTTCGGAGATCTCCGCGAGCACCTGCTGCTGGCCTTCGGTGAGCTCGAACGGCAAGCGCTCGTCGAAGGTGGCGGCGATGCCGTCGGCCGAGGGCGGGCAGGCGGGGGCGGTGCGGCCCTCCACCTCGTGGCGGCGTTCGGCCAGCACGAGCTGCAAGGCGAGCGCCTCATCGAAACGAAGCCTGTCCCTGGCCTTCTCGATATCCAGCTTGTGCTCAGGGAGGTGGATCAGGCGCAACGCTTCCGAGAGCGCAAGCAGTTGGCGCTCCTCGCGCAGGTCGGCGGGCAGCGGGTCGTCGATGGGGTCGAGCTGGTCGAGCACCTGGCGAATGCAG
Organism: Nocardia sp. NPDC056541; assembly: GCF_042794235.1. NCBI lineage: Bacteria > Bacillati > Actinomycetota > Actinomycetes > Mycobacteriales > Nocardiaceae > Nocardia > Nocardia sp. NPDC056541. The sequence continues at coordinate 73,148 of NZ_JBHTUD010000010.1, read as the reverse complement.
GCCAGCAGGTCCCAGCTCTGGACCTTCGCGGTCGCCGGATACACGGGCACGAATTCGCGCTCGAAGAACGAGGCATCCACTCCGCCCGCGCCTTTCGCGCTCTGCGCCAGCCCGCGCAGCGCGCCGCTACCGCGCACGGAGGTGAGTTCCTCCACACCGGCTTCGGCCTTGTCGGGCAGGATCAGGTAGTCGGGGTGCGAGAGGTTCCAGCGGTCGGGACGCCACCAGTGCACGGTGCCCGACATCATCGCTCGCACACCTTCTTTCACCAGATATCGCACCTTGTCGCCGTTGAAGAAGGTGGCTTCCAGTGGACGCTGGGCGCCGGTGTCGAGCTGCACCTTCAGCAGGGAGCCGCGCCGGTTCTTCATCGGGCGCAGTTCGGTTTTCGTGATGCGACCGATGACGGTGATGTGCGCACCCTCCTCCGGCTCCTCCTCGGTGAGGGGCTGCCCCTGCGTGGCGTAGCGCACCGGATAGTGGCGCAGCAGATCCTCGACCGTGGACATGTCGAACGCCTCGGTCAGCCGGTCGGCCGCCTTGACGCCCAGCACATGGTCGAGCCGGTCACTCAACGTCGCCATCTACTCGACCCCTATCTGCACCAGATCCGCTTGCTGTCCACCGGAATACACCACCACCTCGACGCCGGGGAAACCGGCCGTCACATGCTCGGCGAGCACCTGCGCCAGCTCGGGCCCCGTATCGGCGCCCATCAGCAGCGTCACCAATTCCCCACCGAGACCGAGCATCCGGTCGAGCAGAATGCGTCCCGCGCCGACCACATCGGGGTCGATCACCACCACATCCTGGCCGACGAGCCCGAGTCCGTCACCGGGAGAACACATTCCGACCATCGTCAGGGCCCGCACCCGAGCAGCCCGCAGGGCACCCCAGCGCATGGTCGCCGCCGCCTCCGACATCGCGAACGCGTCATCCACCGCGATCCGCCCGCGATCGTGCACCGCCAGCGCCGCGAGGCCCTGCACCATCGACGCGCTCGGCAGCAACAACACATCACGCGACCCGTCACGCGCGGCCACACCGACCGCGACGAGTTCCTGCGCGGGCAGGGCGCCGTTGGGCAACACGAGCACCTCACGATGTGGCATCCGCCGAATCGCGGTCAGCAGAGTGCTCGTATCGACCTGCCGATCCCCGCGCAACACCACCGCCCCGGCATCTTCGAACAGGCGCGTGGCGGCAGCGCCTGCCACCACCGCCAGGACACCGCGGTCCGCGAGGACACCGCGCGCGGCGGGATCGCCGAAGACGCGACCATCGCGAGCACCGCCGGTGACGGGAAAGACGTCTCCCTCCGCGGGACGCGACAGTCGATCACCGGCACCGCTCGCAACCTGCGCGCACACCGCGGAGTTGTCTCGCGCACCCGTCCCGCCCCGCGCGTGCCGCGCACCGAGCCGGTCGGCGCCTCGCGCGTGGTGGCCGTGATCGTGATGGCCGGGCTCGTGATGGCCGCTGTGCGGCGCGGTCACCGCGAAACTCTCGATTCGAATGCTCGTCACCGTGCCCACCGCGAGCCCGGCCTCGATCGCCGCCCCCGCGTCGCGGCAGTGCACGTGGGCCGACCAGGTGCTGTCGCCGTCGCCGACCACCACCACCGAATCACCGAGAACGGCGAGCCGATCGCGCAGCCCACCCGCGGCGGTCTCGTCGGTGCCGGAGATCACGTACATGACCTCGAAGTGTGGATCAGCGTCCCGATCACGGTGATCATGGTCGTCGCGTATCCGCTGCTCCCGGCCGTCGGAAACGGCCTCCCCCTCGCCGTCGCGCGCAGGTTCGTGATCGATGTCACCGGACCCGCCGGGCAGAGTCACTCCCTGCTCGTCGCCGTCGTCCGGCCGCCGGTGCGGCCCCTGATCCGCGCGCTCGCCCCGCGTGTACCTGACTCGCGCGGGTGCCTCACCGCAGACTTCGGCCACGAGGCAGTCGAGCAACACCAGCAGCCCGCGCGCCCCCGCGTCGACGACTCCCGCCGCGCGCAGCACGCCCAGCTGGGTCGGAGTCCGGCTCAGTGCCCGCGCGGCGCCTTCGGCGGCGGCACGGGCCACCTCTTCCAGGGAGGGTTCGGCGACCTCGGCGGCCGCGGCGGCGGCGCGGTCGAGAACCGTCAGGATCGTGCCCTCGACCGGGGCACTCAGTCCCGTGCGCACGAGCACGGCCGACCGCCGCAATGCCTCCTGCAGCCGCGCACCGGTCAACGGGCCTGCGACAACGGCCTCCGCGATCCCGCGCAGGACCTGCGACAGGATGATGCCCGAGTTTCCGCGCGCACCCGTGGTCGCGCCGCGGGCCAAGGCCTGGGCGACGAGGTGGGACGTGGCGTCCTGCGCGTCGAGCACGGCCCGCTCCGCCGTCGCGACCGCGGCGCGCATGGTGGCCAGGAGGTTGGTCCCGGTGTCGGCGTCGGCGATGGGGAACACGTTGAGCGCGTCGATCTCCGCGCGGCGTAGCTCCAGGTCGGTGCGGCAACCGCGGGCCCAGACCAGCAGATCGGGGCCGTCGAGAGACTCCCGCACGTGCGCCACCGCCACCTCGCTCCCCGTTCTGCGTACCCGCGCGCCGAGCACGCACGCCAGGTTAGCGGCAGCTACCGACCGGGGTACGCTGACCTCGGACGGGCCCTCAGCCGGGCTGTGCTCGGCAAGTCGACCGGGATACCCGGTTTGGAACTTCGAGGCCCGGCCCGCTAGTCTTGCAGGGTTGCTTTGTGCGGCCCACGTGGGTCTGCGCTGGCCGACGACAGTCGGCAAGGCATTTGACGACATCAGTTTCCGGTTCAGCGGGCATACGTGCGCCGCTGTCCGCTTATGACATGAAGGAGCTCGCGACATGGCTGCCGTTTGCGACGTCTGCGCCAAGGGCCCCGGTTTCGGGAAGTCGGTCTCGCACTCGCACCGGCGCACCAACCGTCGCTGGAACCCGAACATCCAGACCGTGCGTGCGCAGGTTGCCCCTGGCAACACCCGCCGGATGAACGTGTGCACCTCCTGCCTGAAGGCGGGCAAGGTCGTCCGCGGCTGATTTTCAGCCCGTACATTCTGCCGACAATGCCCCGGCACCCCTCGTGGGTGATCCGGGGCGTTGTCGTACAACGGCCCCGTGCCCTCGAACGAGCGCGCCGTGTCTGACTGGCGGATCGCGCCGCTCACGGCGAACCGGGTCACCGAACTCGCCGCGTGCCACATCGCCAGCTGGCGTGAGGCCTACGACACGCTCGTCCCCGCCCACATCCTCGACGGCTTCGACCTCGAACGCTCCGCGATCAATTGGGAACGTCGTCGTGCCGCGGGCACCCACCGGTTGCCGGTCGCGCTGGCCGGCGACCGCCTGATCGGTTTCGCCGCCGGGCGGGATCTGCCCGTACCCGGTCGAGCGCCGGACCGGTGCCCGTCCACCGAGGCCGAACTCGAAGCGCTCTACGTCCGCAGCGCCTGGCACGGCACCGGCATCGCCGACGCCCTGATCGAGGCGGCAGCCCCCGGATCGCCGTGCACCCTCTGGGTCTTCGCCGACTATCCGCGCGCCCACGCCTTCTACCGCAGGCACGGCTTCACCGACACCGGCAACCGCCGCACCGACCCGTTCACCCTGCTGCCCGAACAATTGTGGCGACGCGAGCCGGGTTAATGTGACGCCATGAGTACCACCGAACCGGTCGCCGCCGCCGAGATCATCGACGGCGTGCTCCAGCTGACCATCGCCACCTCCGCCGCGGGCACCTCGATGGATTTCGACCTGATCAACGCGGGCACCGCGGCCCTGCGCGCCCTCGACCCGTCGGTCGGCGCGATCCTGCTCACCGGCGCGGGCGCGAACTTCTGCGCGGGCGGCAATGTCCGCAATTTCGCCGGGGCCGATGACCGCGGCGCCTACCTGCACCAGCTGGCCGACGAACTCCACGAGTTCGTCCGCGCGCTCGCGGCCGCCCCCGTTCCCGTGATCGCCGCGGTGCAGGGCTGGGCGGCGGGTGCGGGCATGAGCCTGGTCTGCGCCGCCGACATCGCGATCGGTGGACCCTCGACGAAACTGCGCCCCGCCTACCCCGGCATCGGCCTGTCCCCCGACGGCGGCATGTCCTGGCTGCTCCCCCGGATCGTCGGCCTGGGCCGCGCCAGCGAGATCCTGCTCACCGACGCCGTCCTCGACGCCGACGAAGCCGTCCGCCTCGGCATCCTGAGCCGCACGGTCGCCGACGACGACATCCGCGCCGAAGCCCTCCGCCTGGCACAGACCTTCGTCAACGGCCCCCGCGCCACCTACTCGGCCATGAAAAAACTGCTGGCCCAGTCGCCCACAGCGATTCTGGACCAGCAGCTCGATGCCGAACGCGACAGCATCTCGGCCGCCGCGAACAGCGACACCGGCCGCGAAGGCGTCGACGCCTTCGTCGGCAAGCGCAAGCCGAACTACGTCGGCCTCACCTAGAAGCCACCAACTTCGACATAGAAGTCACCAACTCCCGCGACTGAACTGACCACCCCGGCGCGACCAACGCCACGCCGGGTGTCAGCCACCACGGGTTTTCGGCCGCCTCGCATCCGAAGGGCGAGACGGAACGCCGAAGGCGCAGTATCGCCCTTCGGATGCGAGGCCCTCAGGGCCGAAAACCCCGCGGCGCCAGCCGCTCTAACAAGCAGCGCCGAGGGCGCTGAAGGTGTTCTGCAGCAGGCAGGTCACCTTCGCGTTCACGCCCGAGGAGATGGTCGAGGTGCCGGTGGAGGTCCATTCCTCGCCGACCTGGGTGGTGGCCACCGGTGCGGCCTGCTCGTTGTAGGGCTCGAGCTGCAGGCCTGCGGCGGTGGCCGAGCCCGCGCCCGCGGTGATGGCGGCGGCGACGGCGGCGGTCGCGAGGGCAGCGCGAACGGTGGAGATGTGCATCGGGTTGTGCTCCTTCATCATTCTCTTCTGGTGCGGGCGACGCCCCGGGTCAGGGCAGCCGCCAGTCGACGGGGTCGGCGCCGAGTTCGTCGAGCAGTTCGTTGACCCGGGAGAACGGTCGTGAACCGAAGAACCCGCGCGAGGCGGAAAGCGGTGAGGGGTGCGCCGATTCGACATAGGGCACCTCGGCGTCGACCAGTGTGGGCTTCAGTGAGCGGGCGTCGTTGCCCCACAGCACCGCCACGAGCGGCTCGTCACGGGCGACCAGCGCCCGGATCGCCTGCTCGGTGACCGCTTCCCAACCCTTGCCCCGGTGCGAGGCGGGCGCGCCGGGGGTGACGGTGAGTACCCGGTTCAGCAGCAGCACACCCTGATCCGACCAGGGGCTCAGGTCTCCGCAGGTCGGCGTATCGAAGCCGAGATCCTTGCTGTATTCGGCGAAGATGTTGGACAAGCTGCGTGGAACCGGCGAAACCTGCGGTGTGACAGAGAAACTCAGCCCCATCGCGTGGCCCGGTGTCGGGTACGGATCCTGGCCGACGATCAGCACGCGCACCGCGTCGAACGGGCGCTGGAACGCGCGCAGCACGTTCTCCCCTTCGGGAAGATAGCCGCGGCCCGCCGCGTTCTCTTCGCGAAGGAATTCGCCCATTTCGCTGATGCGGTCGGTGACCGGCTCCAGTGCCCGGGCCCAGCCCGGATCGATGATCTCCGACAGTGGTTTGGCACCCATGACCGCACAACCTATCGTTCGCCGTCGGTGGGCGTGGCGTCCGCCCCACGGAACGATTCCCAGCCGGTGCCGCCGGTGGGTGTCACGCCGTCGACGGTGACGCCACTGCCTGCGGTTACTACGCCGATCGGCCGCCAGCCCGCGGGGAGCGCCACCTCGGCCGGCCAGGTTCCGGCGAAGGCGTGGTCTTCGCCGCCGGCCAGAATCCATTGCGCGGCATCGGCATCGAGCAATGTCGCGAGGGCCGCCAGTTCGGGGTCGGTCAGTGCCGCGCTGTGCACGTTGATTGCGACGTTCGAGGCGGCGGCGAGATGCCCGAGGTCGGCGAGCAGTCCGTCGGAGACATCGGTGAGGGCGGTCGGGGGGTGCGCGCCGAACGCGTCGATCACCGCCGCGTACGGCGGCTGCGGAACACGATGTGTCGCAAGGGCATAGGTGAACTCGGGATCGACGAGGTCCGCGCCGCCGGTCAGGACGGCCAGCCCGGCGCCGGACCAGCCGAGTTCGCCTGCCACCGCGACGATGTCACCGGCCACCGCGCCCGAGCGGGTGATCGCGGGCTGTCCGCCGAGGTCGCCGAACGCGGTCACCGAGACGATCAGCTGATCGCTGCGCACCAGGTCGCCGCCCGCGATGGACCCCCCGGCGCGGCCGGCCTCGATCCACATCCCGTCGGCGATCCCTTCGACCACGGACACGGGGGTGTCGGCCGGGCAGCCGAGCGCGACCACGAACGCGGTAGGCCGCGCACCCATCGCCACCACATCGGCGGCGTTCTGGGCGATGGCCTTGCGGCCGATGTCGACGGGCGAGGACCAGTCGAGGCGGAAGTGTCTGCCTTCGACGAGCATGTCGGTGCTCACCACGAACCGCCCATCGGGCGCCGCGACCAGCGCGGCGTCGTCACCGGGGCCGAGCAGCACGTGCGCGGCCTGCTCCCGACCGGCGTTGATCCGGTCGATCAAGGCGAATTCGCCCAGCTCACGCACCGTCTGCGGACGGCTGTCCTCGCTGATGACCGACCCCTTCCCGCTGTGCTGCTGACCGACGAAATCGCCCCGACGGTACCCTTTCGGAGGCGATCGGGCACCACCGACGGCGCAGGCGAACCAGCGAACGGAAGGACCACACAGCTATGGCGGACTCGACACCGGAGGATCGCGACGAGGCGACCACTCCCGACGACACCGCCGCTGCCGACGCGAAATCGTCCGGCGACGAGCCGACGTCCGACGACAATCCACCGTCCGGCGAAGGCGCCCACCCGGAACCCGCCGCCGAGCCGAGCCTCGCCGCCGACACAGACAGGGACGCGGGCGATTCGGAGTCCGACGACGAGGACGAGGACTCCGACGACGCCGACCTCGAGTCACACCACTCTCCCGCGCTGATCGCCACCGCGGTCGCCCTGCCCGTCGTCTTGATCGTCGCCGTCCTGGTCGCCGCCTTCATCGCCCTGCGCGCCCCCGTCGAACGCGAGCCCCTCGCCCTCGGCCCGGTCCCGGCCCCCGCCGCCGACGGCCCCGCCTGTCAAACACTGCTCCCGGCCCTGCCCGCCGAGCTCGGCGACTACACCAAGTCGACCCTCGTCGAACCCGCCCCGCCGGCCACCCGCGCCTGGCAGCTCCCCGACGGCGGCGATCCGATCACGCTGCGCTGCGGCCTCGACCGCCCCCTCGAGTTCAACCGCGCGTCACCGTTGACGGTGATCGACGGCGTGAAGTGGTTCCAGGTCCGCGACGAGGTCGGCAAGACCGGCACCTGGTTCGCCGTCGACCGCGAGACCTACATCGCGCTGACCGTCCCCGATGGCTCCGGCACCAGCGCGGTGCAGACCGTGTCCGACATCATCAACGCGAATCTGCCTGCCCGCGAACCGACTCCGGGCGAACTCTGAGCTAACTGACTGGCGCCGTGGGGCTTTCGCGCACAACCCCGCCGAAAGCCCTGCGGCCGAACAGGACTACCGCAGCCCGGTTCCGCGCGCGAGCGCCGTCTCGATCAGCGTCGACACCAGCGTCGGGTAGTCGATACCGGTCGCTTCCCACATCCGCGGGTACTGCGAGATCGGCGTGAAGCCGGGCATCGTGTTGATCTCGTTGATCACCGGACCGTTCTCGGTGACGAAGAAGTCGACCCGCGCCAGCCCCTGGCAGTCGAGCGCGCGGAACGCCCGCACCGACAGCTCCCGGATCTCGTCGGCGACATCGTCGTCGAGCTTGGCGGGCACATCGAATTCGCACACGTCGTCGAGGTATTTGGTGGCGAAGTCGTAGAACTCGGGGGCGGCCGCGTCGGCATCGGGCATGCGGATCTCGGAGACGACGCTGCCGCGCACCTCACCATCGGCGAATTCCAGTACGCCACACTCGACTTCGCGTCCGACGATGCCCGCTTCGATGATCACCTTGGGGTCGTGCGCACGGGCGGCGGAGATCGCCGCGGCGAGATCGGCCCAATCGGTGATCTTGGTGATGCCGATCGAGGAGCCACCGCGCGCGGGCTTCACGAAGGCAGGGAGGCCGATCCGGGTCCGGTCGGCCTCGGACAGGGTCTCGGTGCCCGGCCGCAGCACGACCTGCACGCCGACGGGCAGCGATTCGGCGGCCAGCAATTTCTTGGTGAACTCTTTGTCCATGCCCGCCGCGCTGGCCAGCACGCCCGCGCCGACGTAGGGAATCCCGGCCAGTTCGAGCATGCCCTGCAACGTGCCGTCCTCACCGAAGGGCCCGTGCAGGATCGGGAACACGACATCGACATTGCCGAGGACGTCGCTCGAGTCGAGGGCGACCAGCGCACCGGAGCGGCCGGGGTCAGCGGCGAGGGTGAGGGCGGTTCCCGACGCGTCGACCTGCGGTTGCACGCCGTGGCTCAGCGCCAGCTCGCCGATCCCGTCGGCCAGTACCCAGCCGCCGGTCGGGGTGATGCCGATCGGCACCACCTCGTAGCGGGTGGGATCGAGGTTGCGCAGCACACTGCTCGCCGACACGCACGAGACGGCGTGCTCGCTGCTGCGCCCGCCGAACACCACAGCCACCCTGATCCGTTCCGTCATGAACGTCACCGTAGTAGGTTCTCGCCGCCGTGGCGCTATCGCCCTTATTCGGGCTTGATCCGCCTGCCGAGCAGGCTGCCGACCGCCTCGCTCACCGATAGCCCCTCATGACACACCCTGTGCACCGCGTCGGTGAGCGGCATCTCCACCCCGTGCTCGGCGGCCAGGGCCCGCACCGATGTGCACGACTTCACACCTTCGGCCACCTGCCCATTGGTCGCTTCCTGCGCGGCGCTCATCGTGCCGCCCGCACCGAGCGCGTACCCGAAAGACCGGTTGCGCGACAGCGGCGAGGTACAGGTAGCCACCAGATCGCCGACACCCGCCAGCCCGGCCAGCGTCACCGGCTGCGCGCCCAGCGCCACCCCGAGCCGGATCACCTCGGCGAGCCCGCGCGTGATCAGGCTGGCCGCCGTGTTGTCGCCCAACCCCATTCCCGAAGCGATGCCGCAGGCGAGCGCGATGACGTTCTTGCACGCGCCACCGATCTCGCAGCCGATCACATCGGTATTGGTGTACGGCCGGAAGTACCCGGTGGCACACGCGCGCTGCGCGACCCCGGCCCGCTCGGTGTCGGTGCAGGCGATCACGGTCGCCGCGGGCTGCCGTTCGACGATCTCGTGCGCCAGATTCGGGCCCGACAACACCGCGATGCGTCCCGGCTCGGCCCCGGTGACCTCCGCGATCACCTGACTCATCCGCAGCAGCGTGCCGGTCTCGATCCCCTTGGCCAGACTCAACAGCGTGGCGTCGGACCCGATATCGCCCTTCCACAGATCCAGATTCGCCCGCAACGATTGCGACGGCACCGCCAGCACCACCAGATCCGCCCCGTCCAGCGCGACCCGATGGTCATCGGTGCCCCGCACCGGTGGCAACTGCACGCCGGGCAGGTAGAACGGATTGCGGTGCTCGGTATCGAGCGCCTGCGCCACCTCGGGCCGCCTGGCCCAGATCGTCACGTCGGTCCCCGCCTCGGCCAACACCTTCGCGAACGCCGTACCCCACGACCCCGCACCCATAACCGCCGCCCTCGTCATCAGCCCAATATGCCATGCAAGGATCGGAACCATGCACACCGTGCACGCCGTGATGGCGGTCAAACACATCGGCCGGGCCAAGAGCAGGCTGGCGAACGTGCTGAGCACCGAGCAGCGGGCCCAGCTCGTGCTCGCCATGTTCACCGACACCGCCGTTGCCGCCACCGCGGTGCCCGAGTTGTCGTCGCTGACCGTGGTCACGCCCGATCCGCTGGTCGCCGCCCGCGCGCGCGAGCTCGGCGCGCACGTGCTCGATGAGCCACCGGCCGGTGCCGACCCGCTCAACACCGCGCTCGCCGCGGGCGCCGCCCACGTGCGCGATCGCCACGGACCCACCGCGCTGCTCGCGCTGCAGGCCGACCTGCCCGCTCTTCGCCCGTCCGAACTGGCCGACGTGCTCACCGTCGCCGTCAGCGCGCGATCGGTGGTGATCGATCACACCGGTACCGGCACCGCCGCATTGCTGATCCGCGACGCCACCGCACCGCTGTCGCCCCGCTTCGGCGCCGATTCCGCGCGCGCACACCGCGACGACGGCGCCGTGCCGCTGCTCGGGCACTGGCCGGGCCTGCGCTGCGATGTCGACACCCCCGAGGATCTCGATCTCGTCCGCACGCTCGGCGTCGGCGAATTCACCACCTCGACGCTGCGCGAATTCGGATTCTCATCGCACAGAAGTGATCCCGTTCGCACTGTGTGCTAGCTGATCGCCACAATCGGACCGGTCGGAACGAATCGTGCAATGTCGTGATGCGCGGCGCCCGTTCCTCGAGGGATGATTGATCTCGTGAGCGATACGGAAACCATCAAGCAGCTGCCCCCGATTTCCCCGCCACCTGCGGCCGCCCTCGCCTCGGGCGGTGACGCGAGCGCGCAGCGGTTGCCCAGAGATCGCTACCTCAACCGCGAGTTGAGCTGGCTCGACTTCAACGCCCGTGTCCTGGCCCTGGCCGAGGACGCCTCGTTGCCGTTGCTGGAGCGCGCCAAATTCCTCGCGATCTTCGCGTCGAACCTCGACGAGTTCTACATGGTGCGCGTGGCCGGCTTGAAACGCCGTGCCGAGACCGGCCTGTCGGTGCGCTCGGCCGATGGTCGCTCACCGTCGGAACAGCTGGAGATGATCACCGCCCGTGCCCAGGAGCTCGCCGAGCGGCACGCGAAGGTGTTCATCGACGCGGTGAACCCGGCGCTGGCCGTCGAGGGCATCGACATCATCGGCTGGAGTGACCTCGACGACGATGAGCGCCAACGCCTGTCGAACTACTTCACCGACCAGGTGTTCCCGGTCCTCACACCGCTCGCCGTCGACCCGGCGCACCCGTTCCCCTACATCTCGGGCCTGAGCCTGAATCTGGCCGTGACCGTGCGTGATACCGGCACCGGCGGTGAGCACTTCGCCCGCGTGAAGGTGCCCGACAACGTCGACCGTTTCGTGCGCGTACGCCGCACCGGCGCGCCGTCGGCGATCGCGGCGTTCCTGCCGATGGAAGACCTCATCGCCGCCCACCTCGACCTGCTGTTCCCCGGTCTGACCGTGGTGGAGACGCATTCGTTCCGGATCACCCGCAACGCCGATTTCGAGGTCGACGAGGACCGCGACGAAGACCTGCTGCAGGCGATGGAGCGCGAACTCGCCCGCCGCCGCTTCGGCAAGCCGGTGCGCCTCGAGGTCTCCGACGACATGACCGAGCACATGCTGGAACTGCTGTTACGTGAGCTCGAGGTCGACCCCGCCGATGTGATCCAGGTGCCCGGCCTGCTCGACCTGTCCTGCCTGTGGCAGGTCTACGGTGTCGACCGCCCCGAGCTGAAAGACGCGCCGTATGTTCCGGCCACTCCGGCGGCCTTCGGCGAGCGCGAGACTCCGCGCAACGTCTTCGCCGCGCTACGCGAGGGCGACGTGCTGGTGCACCACCCCTACGACTCCTTCTCCACCAGCGTGCAGCGCTTCATCGAACAGGCCGCGGCCGACCCGCAGGTACTGGCGATCAAGCAGACGCTCTACCGCACCTCCGGTGACTCCCCCATCATCAATTCGCTGATCGAGGCCGCCGAGGCGGGCAAGCAGGTCGTCGCGCTGGTCGAGATCAAGGCCCGCTTCGACGAGCAGGCCAACATCAAATGGGCACGCGAGCTGGAACAGGCGGGCGTGCACGTGGTCTACGGCCTGGTCGGTCTGAAGACCCACTGCAAGACCTGCCTGGTGGTGCGCCGCGAGGGTTCCACGATCCGGCGCTACTGCCACATCGGCACCGGCAACTACAACCCGAAGACCGCGCGCCTGTACGAGGACGTGGGGTTGTTCACCGCCGCACCGGAGATCGGCGCCGATCTCACCGACCTGTTCAATTCGCTGACCGGCTACTCCCGCAAGGAGGACTACCGCAATCTGATGGTCGCGCCGCTGGGCGTGCGCGCGGGCATCATCGAGCGGATCGATCGCGAGATCGAACTGGCCGGACAGGGCGCGGCCGCCCGGATCCGGATCAAGGCCAACGCGATCGTCGACGAGCAGATCATCGACGCGCTCTACCGGGCCTCCCAGGCGGGCGTGCCGGTGCAGATCGTGGTGCGCGGCATCTGCGGCCTGCGCGCGGGTGTGCCCGGTCTGAGCGAGAACATCGAGGTGCGGTCGATCCTCGGCCGGTTCCTGGAACATTCCCGGGTCATGGAATTCGGCGCGCAGGAGCAGACCTGGATCGGCAGCGCCGACATGATGCACCGCAATCTCGACCGCCGCGTCGAAGTGATGGTGCAGGTGAAGGATCCCAAACTCGTCGATCAGCTCGCGCAGGTGTTCGATTCCGCGCTCGATCCGGCGACCCGCTGCTGGATCCTGCTGCCGGACGGCACCTGGCAGGCCAGTCCCACCGATGTCGAGGCCGACCAGGTGCGTGATCACCAGGCCTTCCTCATGCGCCGGCGTCGCCCCGATCAGCCGTGAGCGCACAGAGTCAGGACGGGTCGTTGCGCGACCCGCGCGTACGGCCCAACATCCATGCCGCCGGGGCGGTTCTGTGGCGGGCGGGGACGCTCGGCCCGGAGATCGGCGTGATCCACCGGCCGAAATACGGCGACTGGTCACTGCCGAAGGGCAAGCTCGATCCCGGCGAGACCCCGGTGGTCGCGGCCGTGCGCGAGGTGGGCGAGGAAACCGGCCTCGCTGCCACGCTGGGGCGCTATCTCGGCCACGTCACCTATCCGATCCCGGGCCACCGTCAGCTCAAGCGGGTCGACTACTGGGCCGCCGAGGCGGCCGACGGCGACTTCGCCGTCAACGACGAAGTCGACCAGCTGCGGTGGTTCCCGCTGGCCCGGGTGATGGACCAATTGTCGTATCCGATGGATCGCCAGATCGTGCGGATCTTCGCGCGGCTGCCCGCCCGCACCAACACGGTGCTGCTGGTGCGCCACGCCAAGGCGGGCAAGCGCAACCGCTTCGACGGACCCGACGAGTTACGGCCGCTCGAGGCCGCCGGGGAACAGCAGGCGAAGGCATTGACGCCGAATCTGCTGGCGTTCGGCGCATCCGAGATCTATTCCGCCGATCCGCTGCGCTGCATCCAAACCGTGACCCCGTTGGCGGAACAGCTCAACACCGAAATCAATTGCGAGCCAATGTTTTCCGAGCAAGGTTACGATTCAGCGAAAAGCACGGCGCGGCAACGATTTCTGTCGTTGGTAACAGATCGGGGGGTGCCGGTCGTGTGTAGTCAGGGTGGGGTGATTCCCGATCTCACCCAGTGGCTGGCCGAGCAGGGCGGACTCACGCTGCCCTCGGCGCGCAATCGCAAGGGCAGCGTCTGGGCATTGTCGTTCGTCGCGGACCGATTGGTCGCGGCGGACCATATGGACCGTTCGTTGTCGACGGCAATCGTCACCACCTGAGTCACCCGGACCGGCTCGGAAACAGCCGAAACGGCCCCGGGATTCCCGGGGCCGTTCTCGGTCCAGTGGTGGGTGATGCGGCCTACGTGCACATTCCCCGACCTGATCCCGCTGCGGCAGGATCAACGAGCACGACGGGCGGCAGTCTTCTTAGCAGCAGTCTTCTTGGCGGCAGGAGCCTTCTTCGCAGCGGTGGTCTTCTTGGCGGCCGTGGTCTTGGCCGCCGTCACCTTCTTGGCAGGAGCCTTCTTGGCCGCCGTCACCTTCTTGGCGGGCGCCTTCTTGGCCGCCGTCACTTTCTTTGCCGCCGTGGTCTTCTTGGCGGCAGGTGCCTTGGTGGCGGCCTTACGGGCCGTGGTCTTGGCCGGACCCTTGGACGGCGTGGCCTTCTTGGCCGCGGTCTTCTTCGCCGCGGTCTTCTTGGCTGCCGCCTTCTTCGCCGCCACCGGGGCATTCACGCCCCGCTTGACGGCAGGCCCGGACGAGGCCAGCTTCTGCTTACCCGCGATGACTGCCTTGAACTGCGCGCCCGGCCGGAAGGCAGGCACCGAAGTAGCCTTCACCTTCACGGTTTCACCGGTACGCGGGTTACGGGCAACCCGGGGAGCACGCTTGCGCTGTTCGAACACACCGAATCCGGTGATGGTGACGCTCTGACCCTTGTGCACGGCACGGACGATGGTGTCGACAACATTCTCGACAGCCGCGGTAGCCGTCCGCCTGTCCGTACCCAACTTTTCGGTCAGAACGTCGATCAGTTCCGCCTTGTTCATTGAATCCTCCGCAGACTAATGGCCCGTCGTCGGACCGACTAGGTACCACGGTAAACCCAGTTTGAGCAAGAGTCTATGTGCCACGCCAAAATTCATGTGGTTTAGCACACGTCCAGCTACCGCCGCCCAGGATGCGCCCCTAAGCGCCCCAGCTGATTACGCCCGTGAAATAGGCTCCGGCAGCGTCACGGGTTTCCATGACGGCCTTCCCTTTTCGAACTCGCTGATCTCGTCGGCGCGGCGCAGCGTGAGGCCGACATCGTCCAAACCCTCCAGCAGACGCCACCGGGTGTAGTCGTCAATATCGAACGGCAACACGACGGTTCCCGCTGTGACGGTGCGCGCGGACAGGTCGACAACCAATTCGATGCCGGGCTGTTCCTCGATCAGCTTCCAGAGCATTTCGACATCGTTCTGTGACATCTGCGCGGCCAACAGCCCGCCCTTGCCCGCATTTCCACGGAAGATGTCCGCGAAACGCGACGAGATGACCACCCGAAAGCCGTAGTCCGACAGCGCCCACACAGCGTGCTCACGCGAAGAACCGGTACCGAAATCCGGGCCCGCCACCAGCACGCTGCCCCGGGTGTACGGCTCGGTGTTGAGAATGAACTCCGGATCGGCACGCCAACCGGCGAACAAGCCGTCCTCGAAACCCGTTCGGGTCACGCGCTTCAGGTAAACGGCGGGGATGATCTGATCGGTGTCGACATTGGACCGGCGCAGCGGTACGCCGATGCCTTTGTGAACGGTGAAGGCTTCCATAACGATTCCCTTTCGATCTGTAGGTGATCGGTGACTCAGGCCAGATCGGCAGGCGAGGACAGGGTTCCACGGACCGCCGTGGCGGCCGCGACCAGCGGCGAGACCAGGTGCGTGCGACCGCCCTTGCCCTGCCTGCCCTCGAAATTGCGGTTCGAGGTCGACGCGCAGCGCTGGCCGGGTTCGAGCTGATCGGGATTCATACCCAGGCACATCGAGCAGCCCGCCTGACGCCATTCCGCGCCCGCGGCGGTGAAAATCTCGCCGAGTCCTTCTTTTTCCGCCTGCGCGCGCACCCGCATCGAGCCAGGCACAACCAGCATTCGTACGCCCTCGGCGACCTGGCGCCCCTTCAAAACATCGGCCACCGCGCGCAAATCTTCGATCCGGCCGTTGGTGCAGGAGCCGACGAATACGGTGTCGACGCTCACCTCACGCAGCGGCATTCCCGGTGTCAGGTCCATGTAGCGCAAGGCCTTCTCGGCGGATTCGCGCTCGTTCTCGTCGGCGATCTGAGCCGGGTCGGGCACATTCGCGCCCAGCGGCAGGCCCTGGCCGGGGTTGGTGCCCCAGGTGACGAACGGGGTGAGCGTGTTCGCGTCGATGTGGACCTCGGCGTCGTACTGCGCGCCTTCGTCGGTGACCAGCGCGTCCCAGGAGGCCACTGCGGCATCCCAGTCGGCTCCCTGCGGTGCGTGCGGGCGGCCTTTCAGGAATTCGTAGGTCACCTCGTCGGGGCCGATCATGCCGGCGCGTGCGCCCGCTTCGATGGACATGTTGCAGATCGTCATCCGCGCTTCCATCGACAGCTTGCGGATCGCCTCGCCGCGGTATTCCAGCACATAACCCTGGCCGCCGCCCGTGCCGATCTCGGCGATCACGGCCAGGATCAGGTCCTTGCTCGTGACGCCCGGCGCCAATTCACCGTCGACGGTGATCGCCATCGTCTTGAACGGGCGCAGCGACAGCGTCTGGGTGGCGAGCACGTGCTCGACCTCACTGGTGCCGATGCCCATCGCCAGCGCGCCGAAGGCGCCGTGGGTGGAGGTGTGGCTGTCACCGCAGACGACGGTCATGCCGGGTTGGGTGAGACCCAGCTGCGGACCGACCACGTGCACGATGCCCTGCTCCGCGTCGCCCATCGAGTGCAGGCGCACGCCGAATTCGGCGCAGTTGCGGCGCAGCGTCTCCACCTGGGTACGCGAGATCGGGTCGGCGATCGGCTTGTCGATATCGGTGGTGGGGACGTTGTGGTCCTCGGTGGCGATGGTGAGATCGGTCCTGCGCACCGGACGGCCCGCCGCGCGTAGCCCGTCGAAGGCCTGCGGACTGGTCACCTCGTGCACGAGGTGCAGATCGATGTAGATCAGGTCGGGTTCGCGGGAGGAACCATCGCCTTCGCCAGTGACGACGACGTGCTGTTCCCACACCTTCTCGGCCAGTGTGCGAGCGCGCTCGGCCATAGCTTGATCACCTTTCGACGGGCATACTTGGTATCTCAGCATTTGAGACGTTAGTATCGTTCTATGAGACAGCATAGCGGTATCGGTGTTCTCGACAAAGCCGTGGCGGTGCTCTATGCCGTCGCCGACGAGCCCTGCGGTCTCAACGACCTGTGCACCCGCACCGGCCTGCCACGCGCCACCGCGCATCGGCTGGCGGTCG
Organism: Nocardia sp. NPDC056541; assembly: GCF_042794235.1. Taxonomy (NCBI): domain Bacteria; kingdom Bacillati; phylum Actinomycetota; class Actinomycetes; order Mycobacteriales; family Nocardiaceae; genus Nocardia; species Nocardia sp. NPDC056541. Next base: position 56,327 of record NZ_JBHTUD010000010.1, on the reverse strand, counting down.
GGCTGGAGACGCACCGGCTGCTGGCCCGTGACGGCAACGGACTGTGGCGGCCGGGGCCCGCGCTCACCGAGTTGTCGGCGGGGGCGGCCGATCCACTGGTGGAGGCCGCCGGTGCCATTCTGCCCCGTCTGCGCGAGATCACCGGCGAGAGCGTCCAGCTCTACTGCCGCGACGGTCACGCCCGCGTCTGCGTCGCCGCGCTGGAGCCGCCCGTCGGCCTGCGCGACACGGTGCCGGTCGGTTCGCGACTACCGCTCACCGCGGGTTCGGCGGCGAAGGTGTTGCTGGCATGGGCCGATCCCGAGTTGCAGCGCACGGTCCTGGCCGACGCGGTGTTCGGCGACCGGGCACTGGCCGAGGTGCGCAAGCGCGGCTGGGCGCAGAGTGCCGCCGAGCGCGCGCAGGGGGTGGCGAGCGTGTCGGCGCCGGTGCGCGATGCGGGCGGGGTGATCGTGGCCGCCGTGTCGGTCTCGGGGCCGATCGATCGAATGGGCCGTAGGCCGGGCGCGCGCTGGGCCGCCGATCTGGTCGCGGCCGCCGAGGCGTTGCACAAGCGATTGTAGAAACGAAGAAGGCCCCCGGTCGGATTCGACCGGGGGCCTTACTTTGCTTTGTAGCCCCGACGGGATTCGAACCCGCGCTACCGCCTTGAGAGGGCGGCGTCCTAGGCCGCTAGACGACGGGGCCAGGACGATCTCACAGAGTGAAACCTTGCTGGGGTACCAGGACTCGAACCTAGAATGGCTGTACCAGAAACAGCTGTGTTGCCAATTACACCATACCCCAAAGACCGAAACGTCCGGCCTTGCAATCCCCACCGAGTGGTTGTCGGTGTTGCGAGGCCGTGTTCCGCGGCGATGAGAAGATTACCAAACACTAGGGGGTAAACTACAAATCGCCTGGTCAGAAGCCGCTTTTCGGCCGTTTTCGACCCGCTGGAGCGGATGCGGCGCAGGGCCGCACCCGCTTCCCACAGCTACTGCGCGGCAGGAGCCCAACCACGGGCGGCACGCAGTCGATCGAGTGAGGCCTCGCGACCCAGCAATTCCATCGACTCGTACAGCGGCGGGCTGATGTGCGAACCCGTCACCGCGACCCGCACCGGCGCGAACGCCTTACGCGGCTTGAGCCCCAGATCGTCGATCAGCGCATTTTTCAGCGCCTCCTCCAGTGCCGGGGTGGTCCACTCGCCCAGCGGCTCCACAGCGGCGATCGCGGCGTCGAGCACGGGGTCGGCCTCGGCGCCGAGATTCTTGGTGCCCGCCGCCTGGTCGATCGCGAACTCCGCGGGAGCGACGAAGAGGAACTTCAGCAGGTCCCACGCGTCACCGAGCACCACGATGCGGGTCTGCACGAGTTCGGCGGCGACCAGGAATGTCTTCTCGTCGACTTCGGCCCCGATGTGGTTCTTCGCGGTGAGGAACTCACGCAGACGGTGACCGAAATCGCCGGGCTCGAGAAGGCGAATCTGCTCGGCGTTGATCGCGTCGGCCTTCTTCTGATCGAAGCGCGCCGGATTCGAATTCACCGAGGAGATATCGAAAGCCGCGACCATTTCCAGCATGGAGAACACATCGCGGTCCTCGCCGATGCTCCAGCCGAGCAGGGCGAGGTAATTCAGCAAACCCTCAGGGATGAATCCGCGGTCCCGATGCAGAAACAGATTCGATTCCGGGTCGCGCTTGGACAGTTTCTTGTTGCCCTGACCCATCACGAACGGCAGATGACCGAACTCGGGCGTGAACTCGGCAACCCCGATACGCTGCAGCGCGGCATACAGCGCGAGCTGACGTGGTGTCGAGGAGAGCAGATCCTCACCCCGCAACACATGGGTGATCCGCATCATCGCGTCGTCGACCGGATTCACCAACGTGTAGAGCGGGTCACCATTGCCCCGGGTGAGGGCGAAATCGGGGACGGTGCCGGCTTTGAAGGTGGTTTCGCCGCGAACGAGATCATTCCATCCGAGATCTTCTTCGGGCATCCGCAAACGGACCACGGCGGGGCGACCCTCGGCTTTGTACGCCGCGATCTGCTCGGCGCTGAGATCGCGATCGAAATTGTCGTAACCGAGTTTCGGGTCGCGGCCGACGGCGCGATGACGGGCCTCGACTTCCTCCGGCGTCGAGAATGCCTCATATGCCTCCCCGGCCTCGAGCAACCGGCGCACCACATCCAGATGCTGATCGCGGCGCAGCGACTGCCGGTAGGGCTCGTAGGGTCCGCCGACCTCGGGGCCCTCGTCCCAGATGAGCCCCAGCCAGCGCAGCGCGTCGAGCAGCGCGCGGTAGGAATCCTCGGAATCGCGGGCGGCGTCGGTGTCCTCGATGCGGAATACGAATTTGCCGCCGTGGTGCCGCGCGAACGCCCAGTTGAACAGCGCCGTGCGCACCAGGCCGACGTGCGGCGTGCCGGTCGGCGACGGGCAGAAACGGACCCGTACTTCAGTCATGACTCTCTTCTCCGCTGGTCTCAGCGCTTGGTGGCAACAGGATTGGTGAGGGTGCCGATGCCCTCGACGGTGACCGACACGTTCTGCCCGGCCTGCAGCGGTCCGACGCCTTCCGGTGTGCCGGTGAGGATCACGTCACCGGGCAGCAGGGTCATCACCGAGCTGATCCATTCGATGATCTTCGGAATATCGTGCAGGAACAGCGACGTGCGGCTGCGCTGACGAACCTCGCCGTCGACCTCGGTGACGATCTCCAGATCGCTTGGATCCAGCGCGGTTTCGATCCACGGGCCGAGCGGGCAGAACGTGTCGTAGCCCTTGGCCCTGGTCCACTGGCCGTCGTGGCGCTGCTGGTCACGAGCGGTGACGTCGTTGGCGATGGTGTAGCCGAGGATCACCTCGGACGCCTTGGCCGCGGCCACGTCCTTGCACGGACGGCCGATCACCACGGCCAGCTCGCCCTCGTAGTCGACCTGAGAAGAGCTGGGCGGCAGGATGATCGATGCGTTCGGGCCGATGATCGAGGTGTTCGGCTTGATGAAGATCACCGGGTCCACCGGCGCCGCACCGCCCATTTCGGCCGCGTGGGCGGCGTAGTTCTTCCCGATGCAGATCACTTTGCTCGCCAGGATCGGTGCCAGCAGGCGGATATCGGCCAGCGGCCAGCTCCGTCCGGTGAACGTCGGCGAGCCGAACGGATGTTCGGCGATCTCCTTGGCGACGGCATCGCTTCCGTCACCCTCGATGCTGACGAAAGCGACTCCATCGGGACTGGCAACTCGACCTAAGCGCATGCCCCGGAGTCTATCGAGACGGGGCTACCTGCCCGAACGCACCCGTGATGCGACACCGGTCGCTCGATAGCCGCCCGGGGGAAGTGCGGGAAAGATCACACCGGTGTGATTCGAAGCCACTGCCCGCCTGCGGGATTCGCGCGTGCGCCGATGTGACCCGTCAGACACCTCGCCGGTGCGGAAATTCCACGGGTCACCGGTGTAGCGTGATCATGGACGTTCAAACAATGAGACATCAATCTCAGATAATGAGATGCAATCGTGCAATCCGGCGAGGTGAGAATCGTGACAGACGCGCGGCCGATGGCCCCAGTGACGCGGATCGGTGACGGCAGACGCTGGATGATGCTCGCCCTCGGTGTCTTCGCGCAGACCTCGAGTTCGATCTTCATCCACGGCACCCCGTTCCTGCTGCCCGCGCTCACCGCTCGTGGCGATTCACTCGCGTCCGCCGGAGCCCTGGTGGCATTGCCGACCGTAGGTCTGGTTTGCACCCTGATCGCCTGGGGGTACGTGGTCGACCGGATCGGCGAACGCATCGTGCTGGTGGCGGGGACCCTGCTGATGTTCGTGGCAGGCGTCGCCGCGGCCGTGGTGGACAACCCGGTCGCGTTCGGTGCGCTGCTGTTCGTGGGCGGCATCGGCGCCGCCAGCTCCAACGGCGCCAGTGGCCGGGTGATCGTCGGCTGGTTCCCGCCGGACCGGCGTGGCCTGGCCATGGGCATTCGCCAGACCGCGCAGCCACTGGGCGTCGGCATCGGCGCGCTCACCATCCCGTGGGTGGCCGCGCACCACGGCATCCCCGCAGCGCTGCTGGTGCCTGCCCTGATGGCCGGGGTCGCCGCGATCGGCTGCCTGGTCGGCATCATCGACCCACCGCGACCGGCCGCGAAGGCCGCCGACCGCGCCAATCCCTATCGCGGCGACTCCACTCTGTGGCGCATCCACGGCGTCTCGATCCTGCTGGTCGTCCCCCAGGCCACACTGTGGACCTTCGGTCTGCTGTGGCTCCACGTCGACCTGGGTTGGTCACTGGCCGCGGCGGGCGCCTTGATGACCGCCACCCAATTCCTGGGCGCCGCAGGCAGAATCGGCGCGGGAGCCTGGTCGGACCGAGTCGGCTCCCGCCTGGGCCCCCTGCGTCAGGTAGCCATCGCCGCCGCCCTCGCCATGGCCGCCCTGACTGTCACCGCCTGGACCGACTGGTGGTGGGCCGCCGTCCCGTTGATGGTCGCGGCGTCGGTGATCTCGGTGTCCGACAACGGATTGGCGTTCACAGCCGTGGCCGAGATCGCCGGCCCCTTCTGGAGCGGTCGCGGCCTCGGCATCCAGAACACCGGCCAGAACCTCGCGATAGCCGCCGTCCCACCACTTTTCGGCGCGGTGATCACGGCGACCGGCTTCCCCGTGGTCTATGCCTTGGCGGCGGTCGCCGCAGTGGCGGCGGTGCCCTTGGTACCCAGAGAATCCCGAAAGTAACGGCACGGCAGTCTGGTTCATCGAGACACGACGCCCCCTACCCTGCTCGCACCCCTGCCCACGAATTACGTTCCGGGACAGTCGAGTAGCCGTATCACCCACTCACCGGACACAATTCGATCCGCGCCACCAACGGCAAAGGCTCGCTCCGGCATTCAGCCGAAGCGAGCCTTGTTGCCGAGCTGTCAGAAGTCGATCAGCTGTTCGGGATCGAAGGACAATCGAACATCGCTGTCTCCCCGCAACACTGCGTCGAACATCGAGCCGGATCCGACCGCCGGATCGGCACGATAGGTACCTGCGCCCGCATCGAGCAGCAGCCGGATGACTCGAATGCTGGGCCGATGCTCCACGATCCAATATTCGGGAATCCCGAGCGCCGCATACTCACCGACTTTTCGCACCCGATCGGTACGTTCGCTCCCGCTGCCCGGCGAGACCACCTCGACAACGAGCAAGACGTCGAGTCCTGGAAGAATTTTCGGCACCTCGTCCACGATCACCGATCGTGCGACGTCACGAGGAACGATGAGAACGTCAGGCTTCCGTACACCTGAAGGGGTACTGATCTCCCACTCACCGCCGTCGAGGACCACCAGTGAGTCGTTGGGCAGTGCGCCTCGCACTATTTGAGCCAGCCGGTGCGCGATCCAGTTGTGCCGAGCCCCCGCAGCCACCTCGACCAACCACCCGTCCTCGAGTTCGAACCCTTTGCCGTCCTCCGACAGGTCGTGCAGATCGAGCACAGTGTAGGGGCCGAAGCCGCTGTCACCGACAGCGCGGTCAACCGTCATCTCGCCTCCCGATCTGGGGCCTTCCACCCTTCATCTGCCTGACCGCCCGACTGGACACGCCACGATGTGATCAGTCTAATCACCACGGTCCGGGATAGACACCACCGTCGAGTCGCGTACAGATTCAGCGACCAATCACCCGAAACCTGGAAGGGCCTGCACCATCGAGCACCGGTGCAGGCCCTTCCCCGTCGAGTTGTCCTACACGATGGCCGCGATGCGGTCGCCGACCTCCACGGTGGACGCGGTGCCGGTGCGCGAGGCCAGGTCCTTGGCGACGGCGGATTCGATGCGCGCCGCGCCCTCGGTGTTGCCGAGGTGGTTGAGCAGCAACGAGACCGAGAGGATCGCGGCGGTCGGATCGGCCTTGGACTGACCCGCGATATCGGGGGCACTGCCGTGGACCGGCTCGAACATCGACGGGTTCACACCCGAGGCGTCGATATTGCCCGAAGCGGCCAGACCGATGCCACCGCTGACGGCGGCGGCGAGGTCGGTGATGATGTCGCCGAACAGGTTGTCGGTGACGATCACGTCGAAGCGGCCCGGATCGGTCACCATGTGGATAGTCGCGGCGTCGATGTGCTGGTACGCCGTGGTCACATCCGGGAATTCGACCGAGACCTCGTCGACGGTGCGCTGCCACAGCGAACCGGCGAAGGCGAGCACATTGTTCTTGTGCACCAGGGTGAGGTGCTTGCGACGGGCCCGCGCGGTGGCGAAGGCGTAGCGCACCACACGCTCGATGCCGAAGCGGGTGTTGTTGGAGACCTCGGTCGCCACCTCGTGCGGGGTGCCGACGCGGATCGCGCCGCCGGTGCCCGTGTACGGGCCCTCGGTGCCCTCGCGCACGACCACGAAGTCGATATCCGGGTTGCCCGACAGGGGGCTGGTGACGCCCGCGTGCAGCTTCGACGGACGCAGGTTCACGTGGTGATCCAGCGCGAAACGGGTCTTGAGCAGCAGTCCACGCTCGAGCACGCCGCTGGGCACCGACGGATCGCCGATCGCGCCGAGCAGAATCGCGTCGTGCTGCTTGAGCTCGGGCAGCACCGACTCCGGCAGGATCTCCCCGGTGCGGTGGTAGCGCGCGGCGCCCAGGTCGTACTCGGTCTTGTCCACACCGGGCACCACCACGTCGAGCACCTTGAGCGCCTCGGCGATGACCTCGGGACCGATGCCGTCACCGGCGATTACTGCGAGTTTCATGAACTAGCTCCGTTCGAAGTCGGGGCGGACCGTGCCGCGCCGGGATACAGGTGCGCGCCGCCACCGTGAGGTGACGGCGCGCAGCTGCCGATGTCCCGGCTGTACCGGGACGAAACAACTCAGGCCAGGTCGACCAGGACGACCTTCGAGGCGCCGACGGCCTCGGCGATCGCGGTCTGCACCTCGGCGGACACCTCGGCGTTGACGCGCAGCACCACGGTGGCGCCTTCGGAGTCCACGTCCTGGCTCAGCTGCGCGGCCAGGATGTCGATCTCGGCCTCGCCCAGCAGGGTGCCGATCTTGCCCAGCGCGCCCGGCTTGTCGCTGTAGTTCAGCACGGCCAGGTTCAGGCCCTCGGCGCGCATGTCGTAGTTGCGGCCGTTGATGTTGACGATCTTCTCGACCAGGTTGGGCTCGGTCAGGGTGCCAGCCACGTTCAGGGTCGAACCGTCGCCGAACACAGCGCGCAGGTCGACGACGCTGCGGTGAGTGGGGCTCTCCGACGCGGTGGTGACGGTGGCGGTGATGCCACGGTCCTTGGCCAGCGCCGGGGCGTTGACGAAGGTGACCTGGTCCTCGACCAGCGCCGAGAACACACCGCGCAGCGCGGACAGCTCCAGCACGGCGACGTCCTGCGCGGACAGCTCGCCGCGCACCTGGACCTCGACACTGACGGGCAGCTCGCTGGCGATGGCGCCGAGCAGCGCGCCCTGCTTGCGGACGACGTCCAGCCAGGGGGCGACCTCGTCGTTCACGGCGCCACCGGTGACGTTCACCGCGCCCGGCACGAACTCACCGGCCAGCGACAGCAGCACCGACTTGGCGACGTCGGTGCCCGCGCGGTCCTGGGCTTCCGAGGTCGAGGCGCCGAGGTGCGGCGTCACGACGACCTGCGGGAGGTCGAACAACGGCGAGTCGGTGCACGGCTCGGTCTCGAACACGTCCAGGCCGGCGGCACGCACGTGGCCGGACTTGATGGCGTCGGCGAGCGCCTGCTCGTCGATCAGCCCACCACGGGCGGCGTTGACGATGATCACGCCCGGCTTGGTCTTGGCCAGCGTCTCGGCGTTGAGCATGCCCTTGGTCTCGGGCGTCTTCGGCAGGTGGATGGAGATGAAGTCGGCGCGCTCGAGCACCTCCTCCAGGCTCAGCAGCTCGATGCCGAGCTGCGCCGCGCGAGCGGGCGAGGTGTAGGGATCGTACGCGACGATCTTGGTCTCGAAAGCGGCCAGGCGCTGCGCGAACAGCTGCCCGATGCGGCCGAGGCCGATCACGCCGACGGTCTTGCCGAAGATCTCGACACCGTTGAACTTGCTGCGCGCCCAGGTCTTCTCCCGCAGGGTCGCGTCGGCGGCCGGGATCTGCCGGGCGGCCGAGAGCAGCAGCGTGACGGCGTGCTCGGCGGCGGTGTGGATGTTGGAGGTCGGCGCGTTGACGACCATCACGCCACGCTCGGTGGCGGCGGGCACGTCGACGTTGTCGAGGCCGACGCCGGCCCGGGCGACGATCTGCAGCTTCTTGCCCGCGTCGAGCACTTCGGCGTCGACGGTGGTGGCGGAGCGCACGAGCAGTGCGTCGGCCTCGGGGACCGCGGCGAGCAGCGCCGGGCGGTCGGGTCCGTCGACCCAGCGAACCTCGACACCGTCACCGAGTGCGTCGACGGTCGACTGGGCGAGCTTGTCGGCGATCAGAACTACAGGACGGCCTGCTTGGCTCACTGTGGGGTACTCCTGGGGAAGAAAGGGGGTCGGCAGTTACCGCCGACCAGGATAGTCGCCCGGACTTCGGCTGCCCTTACCCCCCTGCCCGAAAACCGGGTGAACCCTGGGCACCCACCGCTCTACGATCACCGCATGTCCTTGCGCACCGTCCCCGAATCGATGGACCCGGCCGTGGTGGCCGCCGTCGACGCAGAGCTCGATCGGGTGGCTGCCGAGCACAACGTGTCCATCCGACTCGCGATCGAAAGTGGCAGCCGTGCTTGGGGTTTCCCCTCGCCCGATTCCGATTACGACTGCCGTTTCGTCTATGTGGCAGGCCTGGAGACCTACCTGTCCCCGTGGCGCACCCGCGATGTGATCGAAACGCCGCTGATCGGGCTGCTCGACGTGAACGGCTGGGATCTGGCCAAGGCGCTGCGCCTGCTGGTGGCGGGCAACGCGGTGCTCGTCGAATGGTTGATGTCGCCGATCGTCTACCGCGGCGACGAGGCGTTTCGCGCCCGGCTACGCGAGGTGGCGAGGGAGGTGGCCGATCGCGACCGGATCGCTCGGCACTACCTGCACCTGGGCGCGCGCCAGTGGGCGCTGTTCGAGCGCAACGGCGGTTTGAAGAAGGTGTTCTACGCGCTGCGGCCCGCGATGGCGCTGCGCTGGTTGCGTGAGCATCCGGGTGCCGCGGTGGCGCCGATGCATCTGCCGACGCTGCTCGCCGAGTGCGAGTTGCCGGTCGACCTGGTGGCGGCGATCACCGAACTGACCGATCTCAAGTCGAAGACGAGGGAGATGGGTTCGGCCGCCCCGCCCGCGTTGATCACGGCGTTCATCGACGCCGAATTCGACAGGGCCACCACGGAATTCAACTCCCGCGGGCCGCGTGATCTCACCGCGTCGATGGCCGTCACCGGCGAGTTCTTCCGCGCCGAGGCGCTGCGGTGACTACCCCCGGATAGCAGAAACTCCGCACCAACTGGTGCGGAGCTTCACATTCGTACGCTGGTCAGCGCAGAATCAGATGGCGCGAACGTCCTGAGCCTGGGGGCCCTTCTGACCCTGACCGACCTCGAACTCCACGCGCTGGCCCTCTTCGAGGGACTTGAAGCCGGAGCCGCCGATCGCGGAGTAGTGAACGAAGACGTCCGGGCCGCCTCCGTCTTGGGCGATGAAGCCGAAGCCCTTTTCGCCGTTGAACCACTTAACAACACCCTGTGCCATTTCAAAAACCTTCTGTAGATGAGCTAGGTCCTAATAGTCCGGCCCTGGTCTCGGTGTCCACCATGCCATGATCCGACGAATTCGGCCACATCGCACAGTGCAAAGTGTGCGAACTGTGAGGAAGGCAACCCCCAGATCCTGCCAGCAGACACTGGCACGGAGGTGACGCGGCCCGCTTTCGGGGTGGATGCTCGCCGTATGCCGAGGCAGTTGCTCCACGGATGCCGGATTAGCCGGGAGCGCACACCAAACCGACTGGAACGCTTCACCATCGAGAGCTCTATGCAATAGGGGCATGTCATCGTCAGCAACCCTAGACATTTTCGAGAAACCCAGTACGGCAAATTCCCTACCAGCGTATTTTCCGAGATCGTGAGGGATCGCACGCCTCGCCGAGAAATCACGCTAGGAGTAGACGGTGCTGGATATCAACCATTTCACTTACGGCTGGGTGACCCCCTTGCTGGCCTATGCCATGTCGGTCGTCGGGTCGATGCTGGCGCTGCGTTGCATGGTTCGCTCGCGTGCTTCCGGCATGCACGGCGGTTGGCTCACGGCGGCCGCGATCGCACTCGGTGGCACCGGTATCTGGGTCATGCATTTCATCGCGATGCTCGGTTTTTCGGTACGCGGCGTGACCATCCGCTACAACGTTCCCGTCACCTTGTTCAGCGCCGCTGTCGCCATGGGTGTGGTGTGGCTCGGATTGTCCATCGTGGTGCGCCGAAGCTGGGACAGCGCCGCATTACCGGTCGGCGGCACGATCACCGGGCTCGGCGTGGGGGCCATGCACTACGCGGGCATGTACGCGATGAAAACCGACGCCGAGATCATCTACGACCCCGTCGTGGTCGCCGCGTCGCTCGCCATCGCGGTGGTCGCCTCGATCGCGGCGCTGTGGTTCGCCCTGCACATCCACGGCATCGTCGCCACCGCGGGCGCGGCCCTGCTGATGGGCGTGGCCGTCACCGGCATGCACTACACCGGCATGTTCTCGATGAGCGCGCACACCAGCGCCCATGTGGCCCATGCCAGCGGCGCCACCGCGGCCCAGCTGCTCACACCCCTGATCATCGGCATCAGCATGGTGACCATGATCCTGCTGATGCAGGTCGGCATCACCGAAGCCGAGGACCCCAACCTCACCCGCCCCGTGGACGGTCAACGCGCCAGCCGCTTCTGGCCCAGCGGCCAGAACTGAAACCTGTCGGACCCCGATGCGACAATGAAGGAGGTAGAAAACACCGGCATGAGCTGCGGCTATGCCGATTTCCGGGGGGAGTTACACGATGCCGATCGTCATTGTCGCCACCATTGCCTGCGCGGTCCTCGGCGCACTGAGCCTGTACGCCGCCACCGTCGCGGAAACCCGCGCGAACCGCGCGTTGCACGACTCCCGGTCCTGCTTCGTCGGCGACGGTAACCCCACGAATTCCTTCTTCACGCATCGCGCCCGGCACGACCGGCTGCACCGTCGCACCAATCAGCTGCTCATCCTGAGCGCGGTCGTCTCACTGGCGGCAACGGGGTTGGCCGCCTACGCGGTGGCTGTCTTCTGATCACCCGGCCCGCACATCGTGTGCTTCGGGTCCGCGCCGGGTCTCGGTGACGGTGTATTCCACGCGCTGACCGTCGCGCAGCGTGCGGAACCCCGCACCGGCCAGCGCGGTGTATTCGACGAATACGTCGGGTCCGCCCGCGTCGGGAGTGATGAATCCGAATCCCTTGCCGCTGTCGAACCAGGCCACGATCCCGCTCGGCATCCACCGACCTTCCGACTCCTGTGCCTGCCAACCTGATTCGCTAATCGTCGCATGCCGCTGCCCGCGACACGACCGGCATTCGATTCGAGGAGCCGATCGCCCGGTGACGAAGTGGATATGCTCCGGACACGGTCCGACCGGACCGGCTCAGCCGCGAGAACGGGGATTCGGTGCAGCCTTCGACCGTTCGCTGCGCGGCCGAAACCGTGACGATCTTCGTCACCACCTCGGTGGCGGCGCTCGTGATCATGTTGCCGATCAGTTTCGCGTCCCTGGCGGCATCGCTGCACGTCGACCTGCTGGTGTTCAACATTCCGCGGGCGATGACCGGTGCGGCGTTCATCGCGGTGATCACCGCCGCCGTCACGGTGGCGATCGGCAGCGTGCGAACGGCCCGCTGGACCGCGCTGATCGCCCTGGTCGGCATCTTGGTGAACCATCTCGCGTTGCTCCCCGACAGCGCCGACGGTCACCTCGACATTCTGTCGCTGCCCACCTTGAACTTCATCGACGCACTACTGGCGGGGGCTGTCATCGGCGCGCTCGCGGTCGCGGTCTGGAACGAACCGCTCCTGCGCACCGTATATCTGTTCGGCACGCTCGGCGGCACCATCCTGGGCGATCTCACCCAGTCGCCCACCGACCCGAACTCCGACGGTTTCAGCGGTGCGCTCGGCGGCGCACTGCCCCTGTGGTTTATCGCCGCGAGCGTGCTCGCGCTCGCGTACTTCGCGCTCACCACCGTGGCCACGCCCCGCTGGACCACCGAAACCGCCATTCCGCTGGCGCCCGTGTTCGCCGCCGTCGTCGCCTTCACGACGACCATCATCACCGCGCTCGCCGTGGCATCGCACAAGACCAGCGCCCCCTATCTGATCGTCGCCTCGGTCGTCGCCATCGCGGCCGCGGTCGCCGCCGCGATGATCCTGCCGGGACGCGACGGGATTCTGGTCCTGCTGATGAGCAGTTTCTCGGTCGCGGGCAGCCTCGTCATCACGCTGCCGCGTTCCGGCTGGGTCGATCTCGCCACCCTCGCCACCACCGCCGCCGGCCTACTGATCGGTATCCGCACACCGCGTCCACTGGTAGCCGCGACGAGTGTGCTCGCCCTGGCCTGCCTCGTCCTGGCCGCCGATATCTTCGACCCACCCGCCACGCTCACCGCGGCCCTCGGCTGCCTCGCCCTCGGCTCGGTCGCCGGGTATTGCCTCGGCACAGCTGTTCCACAAAGTCCCACGTCCGGGACCGTCGGACTGGCGATCCTGTTCGTGCCCTCGATCGGTGTCGCACTGAGCGACACCGACTTCGGCCACCTCGCCTATTCGTCGTCCTGGTACCGCACCACGGATGTCGACCGCGGGATCGGCCCCGGCGCGGTTGCGATCGTCGTGGCACTCGGCTGCGCGATCGCCGTCCTGGGCCTGATGCGCCTGCGCTCCGAGACCTCCGAGATCGTCAGCCCCTAGCCGAATCCCAGCCGTATTCCGAGAACGCTTCCCCTGTCATCACCTTGCCGATCCCGACCCGGCAGTAGTCGACGATCTCCTCGGGCAGCGCTTCGGGCTCGAACCATCCCAGTTCCGAACATTTTTCGGGCTCCCGGTTAGCGACCCCGCCTGTCCAGCGTCGTACGGTGAAGAACATCTGGACCCGCTCATCGCTGTGCAGCACATGCGCGAATTCCACGTCCCGAGCGTCGATCTCGACCCCCACCTCCTCGCGAGCCTCCCTGATCAACCCGGCCACCGCCGACTCGCCCGCCTCCAGATGTCCCGCGGGCACATGGAACAACCCATCGCCGAACCCTGTATTCGCCCTGCGCCCCAACAACACCCGTCCCTGTGCGTCGACCAACACCAGGTGAACCCCCACGAGCACCCGGTACTTCTCCACTGTCACCCCTCCTGATCGAATTGCCCACCCAAGAACTTCGAGACCGCCGCTGTTGCAGATGTTTTCGGGGTATACCCACATCATGAGTTTCCCGGTTTCCTTCGGGTTCGCCCAGGTCGGTCTCCTGGCATTGATCGCCCTCGCCATCGCCCTACTGGTCATGGCCGCACTGGCCGCCACCCGCCGTCGCGGCCCCAAAGCCGTTCTCGGCCGCGCGGTCCCCGGCACCGCCCTCCTCCTCGTCGCGGTCCTCCTCCTCTGGATCGCCACCCTCCTCCAGACCTATCTCGGACTCACCGGCGAGATCAAGGCCGCCCACGTAGTCGCCAAACCCGTTGCCGGCCAGGAACACCAACTCGACCTCGTCCTCACCCAGTTCGACGAAGACGGAAACGCGGGGCAGCCGACAACCCATCGCATCGAGGGCGACATGTTCGCCCTCCAGTCCAACATCGTCGAACTCGAACCGTGGGTCAACGCCCTCGGCTTCCACTCCGGCTACAAGCTCAGCCGCCTGTACGGCCAGCGCCTCGACGGCAAATCCCCCGCCCAGGACCAGACCTTCCTCAACGGCGGCGACCGCGACTTCTTCGAAGACATGAACAAAAACCGCTGGTACACCAGCCCTTTCATCCGCTCCGCCTACGGCAACGCCACCATCGCCACCCCCGGCGAATACGACGTCTACATCTCCCGAGACGCCATCAAAGTCCGCCAGACGAACTGATCAGCGCCTCGGATCCTGAGACGTTCGCGTATGGACTCGAGCAAATGAACGATGTCTCGTCTCGTCTCGCGCGGATGTAATTGGACCATGACCGAACGTGACGTGACCATGATGTACGCAGCACACGACGCGTTCCGGCGCGATCTCCGAGCGCTCGCCAGCGCTCCGGACCGTGAACGCTGGACGCAGTTTCACACCCAACTATCCGTCCACCACACCGCGGAGGACGTCGTGCTCTGGCCGAGTCTGCGCCGCCGCGGCGTGAACGCGCAGTTGGTCGAGGCGATGGCCGCAGAACACGACCGCATCGACCCACTCCTCGCCCAGGTGGACCGGGCCTTCGATAGCGCGGGACCGGACGCCGCGCGACCGACGCTCGGGGCACTGTCCGAGCTGTTGCACAACCACCTGCGCCACGAAGAGCAAGAAGCACTGCCATTGATCAACGACCGAGAGTGGTCACTACTCGACCGAGAAATGCGCCGCCGCATCGGACTCCGAGGACTTCGGCCCTACTACGCATGGCTGCTGCGCGATGTAGAGGGTGAACGCCGCCGCAGCGTTCTGTCCACTATTCCCCGCCCACTCCGGCTGGTGATCTCGTAGAAGGATCGTGGCATCGACCGATCACGCCGACTTCAGATCGTCGCAACGAACTCTCGCTGCTCGCTCCGCGGGTATCTTCGTGCCCTGTGAGTGATTCCATCGATGTCGAGTGGGCTCGGGCCGTTGCACGGTCAGAGCTCGAGCAGGCTTTGCCGCGCCGCTGGTCGCACTCCCAAGGTGTCGCGCGAGCGGCTGACGCTCTGGCAGGGATCGTCGAGCACAACGCAGACCTTCTGCGAGCTGCCTCCATCTTGCACGATGTCGGCTATTCCCCAAGGTTGGCGCTGACCACATTTCATCCGCTCGACGGCGCTCGATTCCTGCGCGACCAGCACGGCGCCGATGAGCAGCTGACACGGCTGGTCGCCAACCACAGTTGTGCACTGCTCGAAGCTGAGGAGCGTGGACTCCGCCACGAGTTGGAGACCGAGTTCCCGCTCCCCGACAATGAACTCCTGGTAGACGCCCTGATCTACGCCGACATGACCACAACCCCCGACGGAAGTCCAACGGTCCCGTCCGCGCGGATCGCCGAGGTCGTCGGCCGCTACGGGCCGGACACACTGGTGGGCAGATTCATTCAACGCGCCGAACCAGAAATCATGGCCGCCACAACAAGAATCGAACAGGCGAAGGCGAATCAGCCGAGATATGGATAGCTTCCGGACAGGAAGTCACCGATCTGCTGCCGCATGCTCGGGTGGATGTCATAGGCGCACAGGTCATCCGGGGCGACATACACCACGCCATCGGCTTCATCATTGATCGTCGGTTCACCTGACACCGGTCGCCCGATGTAGGCGTTCTCATACTGCTGCCGCACCTCACCGTCGCTGTAGGCCACAATGTGGTGGGGATTGCTGTAAATACCCAGGAATCCCGTGATCTCCGCTGTAATACCCGTTTCCTCCTGGCATTCCCGGATCGCACATTCGGCCGCGGTTTCGCCGAAGTCCATGGCTCCGCCGGGCAGCGCCCACTGCCCGGTATCACGCCGACGCTGCAGCAGAATCGCCCCAGCCCCATCGACAACCAATAGATTACAAGCCACCACAAGCGAATTCGGCTTCGGCGCCTTCGGATCGTGGTAGTACTCGATTCTGCCCATCGTCGGCCTCTCAGTCCGGAATCCAGGGCTGTGCATCGGCCCAGATCGCGTCGAAACTCTCGGAATAGTTGTCGAACCAGCCGACATCGTTGACCCGCCGGAGTTGAAAGACAGGATTGGCGCTGGCTGGCTGACCCCAGATGTGGGGATTGACCAACAGAGTGTCGTCGTATCGAAACAACGAGTTGTACAGTGTCGTCTCGTGTAGGCGTACCTCGCACCGATCGACCGCAAGAAGCGGGCGGTAGTAGGTGAGCGAGCCGCGGATTTTCGCAGCGAGCGTGTCCGGGCCGAGGCCCTCTTCGCTACCACGGTCGATGACAGCTCTGCTGCCAGGATTGCCGAAACACATCCGGATCCGCACACCTTCCCGTGCTCGTTCGATCAGTGCGTGGGCAACCCGCGGGTTGGATTGAGCAAAGAAGGTGCCCGAGAACACGAGCACGTCGATCTGCTCAGTTGCATTGTCCAACAATGACAGCCACGTCTCGCGAGGAACTTCGGCACGGTTGTGGTAGGTGGCGACGAGTTCGACATTCGTCGGTACGGCTCGCTCGTCTGTGACCGGCGGCCAGAGGAATCCTTCTTCAACCCGCAGGTGATGCGCGACCCGTCGTCTGTGACGCGGGTGAGGTACACGACCGCCGAGCCAGCGCCCGACCGTCTTCGGATCGACCTGGCAGACAACGGCCAGCGACTCGGGTGCGATCCCCCGTTGGTGGAGCACGGTCTGAAGCCGGACATTCACGCCTCCAATAGAAGCCGATGCGACGGGGTCGAGCAAGCACACACGAACGTCACCTCGAAACGTCCCGGGACGTCCCTGCCTACGTCCCAAACGCGGTTACGCAGTCCGACTACAAACGGCCACGATGTTGACCTCACCAAAACCCAAGGGAGCCAGCATGATCACCGAGCGAACCGGCATCCACAGCATCCGACGGCTGTACCTGCAGCTGCTCTATCGCTGCAACTTCGAGTGCCTGCACTGTTTCCACGGTGAGCGGCTTCGGCATTCCGAGGCATTCACCGTCGCACAGGCCTGCAACCTCATGGGGCGTATGCAGCGCGAGTACGCCACAGAAGAGGTGGTCCTGCTGGGCGGCGAGCCGTTCGTCTACAAGGATCTGCCACATGTTGCACGCTACGCCAAGCACACGCTGGGATTGAAGGTCGAAATCTGTACAAACGGATACCGGATCGGCCGACAGCTGCGCGAGATCGCACCCTGCATCGACCTGCTTCGAATTTCGCTCGAAGGGATCGGTGCGACCAACGATCGCATCCGCAATACAGGAAGCTACGACGCTGCGATGGAATCCATCTCACTCGCGAACACTCTCGGCGTACCGACCGGCGCGACCCTCACCGTGAACCGATACAACATCGATGAAGTAGTCCACCTCGCGGAGACTCTCCAATCGCTCGGAGTGAGGCAACTCAAGCTGCACCAACTCCGAGCAGTCGGGAACGCAAAAAAGCACACCGACATGCTGATCACCGACTCCGCCGCCTACACCCGGCTCCGCCGTCAACTCGGCGAGACCCAACTGGAAATCGAAGTGATCCTCGACGAGGACCTCAACGAAGTGCCGGCCTGCGCGTCCGCGGCCATCAACGACACGATCGACCGTATCGAGTCAGACCCCCGCGGCGCACTCACGATGTCATGCAAGGCAGTCGGCAAGGACTCATATGCCTTTTGGTACGACAAGGCCTCTGACCGTATCGAATACCGACCCTCTGCCAGCGACGAGATCGCTCTGGGAATTCCGGACGTGGTGTACGGCCATGTCTGATCGCCGACTCTTCGAGTGCATCGAGGGAATCGCCGGGACCGGTAAGACCACAGTCGCACCCCTGCTTGCGGAGGCTCGCCAGGGTGTCTTGGTCCCAACAGTTCCTCCGAATTTCCAGTCCCTACGCCGGGAGCTGGACCACACGAGCAATCCAGACGCGCGCATGTGCCTGTTCCTATCCGCCCTCTTCACCGCAACCGACCAAATCCTCCGCTACCTCGATGCAGGGATCCCCGTAGTCGTCGAAAGCTACTTCGCCCGCTGCCTCACTACTCACCGGGAGTTCGGTGCCCAACTCGACATCGTCCTCCCCTCAGACCTCCCCGAGCCTGTGACCTATCAGCTGACATGCACACCTCACGAACGGCTTCGTCGGCTGGCGCAGCGCGACCGGGCGATGACCAAATGGGATGTCCTGGCAGAGAGTGGCGCCCAGAGCCTCGCCGAAGCAACCAATGCGTGGACCACACACCTAATCGACACCACAGCGTCCACGCCTGCGCAAGTTGTGCAAACCATCCTGTCCCTCAACACAAGTGAGGTCCAACATGCCGACCAGCAGCCTTTGGGAGCAGACCCTGACGTTCTTTCCCCAGTTCGTACGTGAACTGAGCGATCGCTGCGCCCCTGGCGCAACCGTGACCGTAATCGGAGCCAGCGACGGCAAATTCGTCTTGCCGCTCGCGGATGCGGGCTACCGCGTCATCGCAGTCGAGAACGATCCGCAAGCTCTGCATGGTGGCGAGGTGCTCCTGCCTGTCGCCGGTTTCGCGTACGCGCCCAGCCTGGCCGAGCGCGTGGCGGAAGCCGGACTGACAAGTCAGGTGCGGATAGAACCGCACGACTTCTTCGACGCCGCCCTGACGGACATGCACGCCGACGCAGTCTGGACGAGTTGCTCATGGCACTACAGCGCAAACCACCGCCGTCCCCTCCGCGAATTCATCGGACGGATGCAAGATCTCCTCGCACCGGGCGGCCTTCTCGGCTCCGAATTCATGATGCCGGTCGAGAACCGCCACTACCTCATCGAGCACTACACGACGCCGGACAAGCTGTTCCGCCGTTTCCCCTGTGACACGTGGGAGGTACTGCTCACCTTGCGCACCGACCCCTTCATCGAACGACCCCATGTCGGACAGCTCCACGACCACACGCACCGCATGGGTGTATTTTTCGCTGCAAAGCGCGAACACCTCGACGAAGGGCGCGACCTCGATGAAGCATGAATACGAAGCCACCTTCTTGGCGATCGACGTCGATGCGGTCAGGGCTCAGCTCGAGGCTCTCGGCGCCACGTTGGCTCTCCCGCGAACCCTGTTGACCCGCAAGATCTTCGATGGCGACGCCCTCCCCGCCGGCGCCTGGGTCCGCCTGCGCCACGAAGGCACCCGAACGACGTTGACGCTCAAGCACGTCACCGATTCCTCCACGATCGACGGCACCACCGAGATCGAGACCGTGGTCGGCGATCTCGACTCGATGGCCGAAATCCTCGTCACCATTGGGCTGCAGGAGGTCCGCTACCAGGAGAACTACCGCGAAGAATGGCGTCTTGGCGACATCGTCTTCGATCTGGATACATGGCCTGACCTGCCCACATTTCTCGAAATCGAGGGGCCCGAAGAATCCGCGGTTCGCCGGGCCGCGGCAGACCTCGGGCTCGACTACGGCCAAGCGAAGTTCGGCAGTGTCGACACCATCTACCGAGTAGAGATGAGCCGCGACATCCTCGCGGAGCCGACGCTACTGTTCAACGACTTCGCCGAGTAGGGCGCGTATCCTCTCGAATCTGTCGTATGGCCGTGGCAGACTTCGTTCGTGGGCCACGGGGATGAGTACGCGTTTCGTTCGAAGATCTTTCACGCACTGAGGCAGTTGGTCGACGAGCGGGGCGGCTTTGTCACCCGGGCCGATCTGTTGGAGTTCAAGGTCGGAGACGATCCGATTCAGCTTGTCGACCGCAATCGCGGGATCCGGAATCCGAAGGGGCTCGCATCCACGCTGTCGATCATGTCCAAGCCAGGCAGCCCGTACGAGGACGAGGTCGTCGGGGACTCGTTGTTCACCTACGACTATCGCGAAGGCCCGATCGATGTCGGCGACAACATCAAGCTCCGGAAGTCGGCGGAGACCGAACTTCCGCTCATTCTGCTTCGGTGGATCAAGGTCGGTCCCGACATTCGTTACCTGCCCATCTTTCCGGTCTATGTCGTCGCCGACGATCCGACCAATCGCCGGGTGCTGCTTGCCCTAGATGAATCATTGCGCGGCGTCAGCGATCCGCAGCACTTGACGCAGACCGAGCGTCGCTACGTCCAACGGATCACCAATCAGCGCCTGCACCAGCCACAGTTCCGCAGCCGAGTGCTGATGGCCTACGGGAACCGATGCGCGGTGTGCAGGCTCGGCCGTCCTCAATTGCTCGAAGCTGCACACATCATCTCCGACGGCAAAGAGCATGGTATCGCTGATATCCCGAACGGCTTGAGCCTCTGCAAGATTCACCATGCGGCGTATGACCGGAACCTGATGGGAATCTCCGATGACTACCGAGTTCACATCGGTTCGGTCTTGGCGAAAGCCGACGATGAGGGGCCGATCCTCGAGTTCGGGCTCCAAGGCATGGACGACGTCCACCTCACGCTGCCCGACAAGAAGGCGTTCTATCCTGCGCCTGAACGACTTGCCGAACGCTTCAGCGAGTTCGTGAACGGAGACAAGGCGTTCCGCGTCGGCAAGGTCGACTTCCAGCGAACCGAGCCGATAGTCGTCGGATCACACCTCGGGACAATATAGATCGGCTATTCCTCGGCATCGCAATCGATAATCGGTGCGGCTGTACCCGAATCTCTCGTGGTGAAGCGAACAACCCGGTCGGCGCCTCCATACGCGGAGGCCGGCGCAACGAAACCGAACGTCAGGACCAGCTTGCCCGGGTCGATCGCACCACTGGGGTCCACGCTCGATACATGATGCGGTTCGACGACCGCGTGGATCAGGATGGCGCCGGTGCGCTTGCCGACAAACCGCTCCGTATTCGGATCCCTCGAATCACCGATGGCCCCTGCGATGCGAAGCGCAATGCTGCGGTGACGGCTCGTGCTGATCGAGCCGAAGAGCGGATCACGGCGTCGCACACGGTCCCATCGGGTGATTTTCCTGCCGCCCACACGAACTTGTTGATCGCCCTTTTCACGCTGTGGCGCAAGTACGACCCACTCGTCCACCGCGCGACCAACTCCGCACGTGATCGAACGCAAGTACTCGAGGTGTGGGCCGAACTCACCGGGCGCCCGCCACTTCGTTCGTTCGGCGAGATCGAGGAATTCCTCGGGTGACAGTCTGCCGGTCAATGCCGTCAGATAGTGGACCGTCGGTGCGGAGTCCTTGGCATGCCTGCCGTGCTGCGCAGAAAAGTGATACGCGAAACGCGTTATCTCCGTTGATAATCCGTCGAACGCGGGGGTCCACACAGCAGTGTTGTGCTTCAACTGCGTAGCAGAGGTCGGATACGCCGTCGGCTCCAACCACTTTCCCGGCGAACGCACCTCGACCAGTTTCGCGTTGTACATCTTGTTGGGGCTGGCCGGTTTCAGCTGCGGCAGATGCTGCGAAACCAGGGGCGGCACCTGCGCTGGGGTAACCTGCGGCATTCCGTCGACCATGACCGAGTACTGCTGCAACTCACGCCGGAACGCATCCTCGTCGCGGCAGACAGCCTCGAACGCGCGCAGCAGGTCGATTCCCTTGACACCCGTTCCAGGCTGCTCCCGACCGATGTAGAGACGCACCAAGTCGCGGTAGCCGGGTCGGAATCCGAACCAGCGGCCCATCTGCATCAAGGCCGACATATTCGACGCCCGCCGCAGGAAGTACGAGATCGTGAGTCCCTCCACAGTGAAGCCTCGGGAGAGCTTTTGGCCGCCGACCAGGATCTTCCAGATCTGCCGCTTGTCGAAATCCGCTTCACCGGTCTCGATGTCCTTGTCGCTGTTGACGACGATGATCGGTTTCTGATCTCCCCCGATCCGGAACACGGCTGCCCCGATATACGGCTGCAGCTCCGCATAACTCGACGGCACGACATGGCCGTCTGCGCGGACTGCCGACACCTCGGACACATCGTTGTCGAACAATGTCCGCAACCGTTCATGTCCATTCGGTCCCGAGTAGTCGGAATCCCACCACAGCTTCGTGATGCGCCCCAGCACTTCTCGATGATCGATGGTCCAGCTCGATTCGTGGATCAGCATCGTGTGGTGTTGGAAGAACCCGTCGCCGAGATCGCTCCGCTCCTCGCGATACAGCTTCATCGCGGCTGTGAGGACGAACATATCGATCGCTTGGCGCAGCGTCGCCGTATCGACCTCGTCCAGACCATCGACCTGAACACTGCGCACGTGGGCCATCTCGTTCGAGTTGGCAAATGTGCGTTCGTCCTCGGGGATGTCATCGTCGAGGTCGTGGAAGTCGCGCGCACCCATGTAGTTGTGGGGCCGCTCGAGCGAGACGATGAAATCCTTCGGGAAGATATCCGCAGCGTCGCTCGGGTCGATGAATACATTGGCGTACGGCGTGGCCGTATACCCGACGTACTGCGCCCGAGGCAGCATCGTCAGCAACTCGGAGATCTTCTTGTTGATGGCAGTGCGCTCGGCGTCCGGCTTCTGCCGGGCGGTGTTCACCGACGCCTCGTCGGACTCGTCGTCGATGATCAGAACAGGAATCTCAGCGAGCGGAGTCTTGATCTTTTTCAGGTCCTGAACAAGTTTGCCGAGGACCGCCTTGTTCTTCTTCACCACCATCAGCCGTGCAGAAGAACGATGCAGGTTGGCTGGGTCGTGCAGTGGCAGTGCGGGTTGCTGCTTCTCGAACTCGAGCGCGACAATCCCTTGTCGAAGGCTCTTGTAGTCGTCATCGCGGGTCGTCATCCGGACGATGTCGAAGGCACCCAAAGCAGCAGGCTGACTACCGAATTTTATGAACTTTCCCTGGTTCCATGCCGGATCGTCGGCATAGTCCGACTCGAACTCGCTGGCGCCGCGGAGAATGTTCTCCCAACCCACCAACTCCATATCGAGTCGCCGCTGTGTCTGGGCGCGAAGCAGATTCAAGGTACCACCGAGCACGATGACCAGCCGGTATCCAGCGTCCACGGCCTTGGCGATCACGCCGGTAAAGTTGGCGGTCTTGCCCGATTGAACGTAACCGACGACAAGACCTTTTGCCTGGAAGGCTTCGGGACGCGACGGGTCCGACAATCGCTCCACCACACTGTCGGTGGCCATGTCTAAACCGGCAACCGCGTCATCGGACCAACCCTTGGAGGACAAGAGGTTTCGATATGCAGGCCAGTACCATTCGCGGCCGTACTTCGTGGTGGCCCGGTACCAGGGCTCGAATTTTTCGCTGATCACCACAGGCGGCGGAGTCTTCATCACCGGCGCGCAGGCTTCGAGTAGTTTACGCGTACCCGGCTCCAGATCGAGCAGGTCGTAGATATCGGTGCGCCGCTGGTCTGTCCGTGGTTCGGAGGCTGACCAATTCGGATGTTCCGCAAAATCCCAGTGTGTCAGCTGCTTTCGCCACATATCAACCAACTGATCACTGGGACCAGCCGCGAGCAACGCGGACCGGAAATCTTCCTCATTGGCCGACGGCTGCGCACCGGGCAGATCATATGCCTGATAGCCCATCGCCCGAGCGAGACTCTTCGGCTTGCTCCCCGCCAGGTCGGCAAGCACAGCACGGTGCAAGTCGAGCCGAGTCGACTCAGCCTGCGACATCAGAATTTCCATCAATGTCTACAGTCCTGCCTGATCGCGCTCGACCCGGGCGGCCGAGATGAGTACCGACTGCCACAACGCCAAATTGTCCTTGATTCGGGACCCATTGCGTTCCTTGCCGAACACATCGTGCAGCAGAAAGAACATGAGCGCCTTGAGCATTGGCGCATCGTTCAAGCTGCCATTGCGGCCGCCCAACATCGCGGAGCGAAATCTCTTGTTGAGCAGAATCATTCGCGTCTCGCCGTCGATGTCGAAGAAGACATCGTCTGGCAGTTGCCGCCACTCGATTCCGATGGGATCTTCGCCGGGGATCTGCGGAAGTTCATCGTTGATGGTCTCTTTGACCGCTCGCGCGAATCCGCGCCCTGGTGGAATTACAGCCTTGCGCGTAGAGCCTGATCGTTGACGAGCCTCGCGATAAACCGTCTGAGCATCGTTGATGTAGTCGGCGAACGACCGACCGGTGTCATCGGCGGCAGTCTCGATCGCTGACACGAACTCGGGTGAGACCTCGACACCTTCCTTCTTGACGGTCAGTCGGAATACGTCGCCGCATGTGCTCGGGAGGTCGACATCGACCCGCGCCAACGAAAGGTGCTGTTCGGGCTGCCGATAGTTGTTCCACCCCCCAGCCTGTACGACCCGACCGTGGCGGTAGAAGTAGAAGCCTTGGCGGTCGAGCACACTCCCCACTGCTTTGTACTCGCTCACCGATGAACGTGGCGTCCAGATATGGGCAGTGAGCTGGACTTTTCCGATCGAATCGATGTCGGCAACGAACGCGCGTGGGTAGTCGCGGTGACCCGTAACCGGATACCCGAACGGGTTCAGCCCGACGACACCGAGGTTGGTGTAGACCGTGCCGGTTCGCACGTCCTCCACCGCGATCGTGATGTTGAAGTCGTCCCGGGCGAGGAAGCGGTGCAACTGCAGCCCGAGATGTGCCCCGAGTCGGTTGATCATACGATCGAGGTAGCGCCCGGTCTGTGCGCTGCCGACGTTGCGGGGGAAATCCTTCACTCCATCCCATCGCACAACGGTGCCGTGCCATTCGATCGGACACTGGTGGTAGCGGTCGATCAGCGACTGGGCATACCGAGGTTCGACGATGTCGCATTGGAAGCCGTCGCGCGCCCGTTCCATGGCCCACTGGAGTCCCGCAGGCCTGGTCTTCTTGGTTCGGCTGACCACCGTGACGGCCGAGGCCTGACTCAACGACGCGGACTTCAAGCCGGTGCCGAACATACCGAGGGAATCCGCCGCATAGTTGCGCCGACCGCCGACCGTCATCGCGACCTCGAGTTCGTCTTCGGTCATACCGACGCCGTCATCGATGATGAGCAGGCTCAACAGGTCGTCGCCGTCCCGGAGGAAGTGGATGACCACGTCCTTCGCGCCTGCGTCGATCGAGTTGTCCACAAGGTCGGCAACGGCGGCTTCGAACCCGTAGCCCTGACTGGTCAGCGCTTCCATGTATCGAGCGTCCGGCGGTAGATGCTTCTGCCCTGCCGTAGGCACATCGAACTGCCAGTCTGCCGTCATCGCCGCCCCAAGTCACCAGCACGAATAGTTGTCGAACTCTCCGAGTTGATCAGCGGCGACGTGTGCCTTGTTACAAGCGAACTCTGCGGCAGGCGCGGGGAGACAGGCGGCTGGTCGGACGGCGCCGTCGCAACAGCACCGGACAACTCGGTCGACGACATTGCAGACGCCCGGTCGATGAGGCTGTACCGCGAGCACCGATATCTCGTGAGTTCGAAATCGACGAGGGTCATCGACCGAGCACGCCCGGAAGTTGGCAGTAGTGCATCGACGCGCTTGCCGACATCAACGATCGTATCCACCGCAGGTCGGCTGTCAGATAGTGGTACGTCTGTTCACATGTACCTGGGCTGGGGTTTTCGTTGCCATGCACAGTGATTCGGCGAAGTTCTGGCGCGTGGCGGCGGGAAGGGGGACCCTCGGAGTAGAGGATCGCGTTACCCAGGAGCCGCATGACTGTCAGAAGTGACCGTGAAGGTGGCTTGCCGGAGACATTGCCCGCGCTGGAGCAGTTGCCGGCGGATGAGGCTCGGGATCTGTTCGAGTTGATGAGGGCCGCGAGTACGTTCGAGGCGGCCGCGTTGGACAAGTCCATCGATTCGATGGTCTCCGCGTTGCCGCGGCCGTTGCGCCGGGTGACGAAGAAGATCATGTTCGGCGGCAGATGACGGACCTGACGACGCGGGCGCAGTTGATTCTGCTGGCTCGGACATTGCATGTTCATCCGCAGCGGTTGGATCACCTGCGGTATCTGGGGGCCGATCGGCTGCATGCGTTGCATCAGCAGATCTCGGGGGTGTTGTTCGATCAGCACACGGACACGTTTCGGCGGATCAGCGCGCTGGTGCCGTTCATTCCGTTGACGATCTCGATTCCGCTGGTGCAGAAGCTGGTTCCGCCGATGATGACGGGGCGGGCGGCGGGGTCGGTGGGGTTGGATCATCCGGGCAAGGCGGCGGAGACGTTGACGATGCTCGAGGCGGGGTACGCGGCGGATTGTGCGCCCTATCTCGATCCACGGGCCATCGAGCAGCTGGCCGATCAAATGGCGCCGGGGCCGATCGTCGACATCGTGAACGAGTTGCTGCGGCGGCAGGACTATGTGACAGCCGGCCCGTTCTTGTCCTGTGCGACACCGGAATTGATCGCCGCGGTCGAGGCGGGGGTGCGCGATGACGCGGGGCTGATCTTCTCGGCTGCGTTCTCCTACGACGTCGACGTGCTCAGTGCGGTGGTTCGCCAACTGCTGGATGGGCCGCATCGGCGGGTGCCGCGGATGACGCAGACGGTGTTGGCGGGTTCTGCCGACCTGCAACATGCTGCGCTGTCGGTGTTTTCGCGGTGCGCGCCCGATGTGATCCGCCGAGTCGGTGACATTCTGTTCGGGAATGCGCAGCCCGGTGATGTCGCGCGGTTGGTGCGCAACGCGCTCGCGCTCGGGGCGGTTCCCGAATTCCTCACCCTGGCCGGGTATCTCACGCCGCTGGGGCTGTGGACGCTGGTCGGCAATCCGGTGTTCAGCGATCCGGATGTCGGGGTGGATCTGGTCGCGCCGATGGATGGGCGCGGCGATGCGGAGAGTTGGCGTGGGTTGTTCACGTTGATGTCGCGGATGGATGACGATGTCAGGAGCGCTGTGGGGTACGCGCTGGCTTTGCTCTCGGAGTCCGCGGTGGCGGAGTTGCCCGCGCGGGCGACCGAAACCGGTTGCTGGCCTGCGTTACTCGATCTGGTGGCGGTTTCCGGGGAGCGGGGGCAGTCGCGGTTCGGGTCGATCTGGGCGCAGTTGGGGCCGGAGCGGCGGGCCTATCTGCACCGGTGCATCACCGAGCTCAGGTACGACTCGCGGTTGGCCGAGATCACCGCGCTGGTCGAGCCGGTGGAGGTGGATCTGCTGTTCTATCAGCGGCGGCAGAAGGGGCGCTATCGCAACGGGTGACGCGACATCCGCGTGCGAGTCCGACAAAGTGGGTACCTCGGACATCGACCGTTGATTTCCAGGAGGACCCGTATGTATCCCGCTCCCGCCCAGCGCCCAACCACCGGAGGAACGGCGGTGACCGCGGCGATCCTGGCGTTGCTCGGTGGGTTCGCGGCGTTCGGCGGGGTCGTCATGTACGTGGTGAACACGCTGCGCTTCGACGCGCGGTGGCTCGCGTGGGGGCTCGTGCCGGGATGGGCGTCGATCGTGACGGCGGTGCTGTTGGTGATCGACCTGGTCGCCTCGATCATGCTGGTCTCCGGGGCCATCCTGGTCTTCCGCAAGCGCAACCCGGGGCGCGTGCTCGTGGTTCTGGGCTGTCTCGGCGTGATCGGCACGTATGCGCTCGGAGCTCTGTCGACGGTCATCCAGCTCATGGACTACCGGTTTCCGTTGAGTCGGCAGCTGGAAGCGATACTCGGGAATTCCAGCATCGACTCGATACTCGGGGCCGACGTCGACATTCCCTGGGCGGTTTCGCTGCTCATGATGGTGTTTCCGGTGCTCACTGTTGTCCTGGCCGTGCTGCCGTCGACGAAACGGTGGTGTCGAGGCGGCGCTGATCGGCGCCCGGCAGGTCGGGCCCCCGGCGCGCCGACGATGCAGCCCTACCCGATGCCCAGACCCGGAATGCCTCCCGCAGGTGGTTACGGTGCACCACAAGGACATTGGCAACAGCCGAACCAGCCACCGCAGGGCGGCTACCGACCGGGCAACCCGCTACGTTGAGCAAGTGAAGCGGGTTCCCCATTCGTGTAACTGCTCGACCAGTTCCGGTGGGCCGAGGACGCGGAAATTCGCTTCTACCTTGCCGAGCACCAGCATCGGCCAGTCGAGGCTGTCGACGGTCATTTCTATGTGGGTGCGGTTGTCGGGGAGGGCGGTGATGCTGCACCAGCGGCCCACTCGGGCGTGGACGTCGGTGGCCGGGGCTGCTATTTCGGCGGTGACGATATAGCCGGAACGGCGGGCGCCGATGGCGTTGTGGACGAAGGTGGCGGCGTCCGGGGCCGGAAGGGTGCGGGGGCGGAAGCGCGCGCCGGTGCTCGCGGAGCCGGTGAGGCGGTCGACCCGGAAGGTGCGCCAGTCGTGGCGGGTGAGGTCGTAGGCGACGAGGTACCAGCGCCGGCCCAGGGAGACGAGACGGTGGGGTTCCACTTCCCTGGTACTGGTGCGGCCGTCCGCGGCGGTGTAGGTGAAGGTCAGGCGTTCTTCGCGGCGGCAGGTGAGGGCCAGATCAGTGAGGACGGCGGGGTCCACGTCCGAGAGGGGGACGGCGGTCCAGGCGGTGGATTCGGTCATGGCGCGTAAGGCGTCGACGCGGCGGCGTAGGCGGGTGGGCAGGACGGTCACCAGTTTGCCGAGTGCGCGGATGGACGGTTCGGCCAGGCCGTCGCCCGCACCCTGGGAACCGGCTTGCAGGCAGACGGTGATGGCGACGGCTTCGTCGTCGTCGAGGACCAGGGGTGGCATGGCCGCACCCGCGGCCAGCTGATAGCCCCCGTCGACGCCGGGGCGCGCGTCGACGGGGTAGCCGAGTTCGCGAAGGCGGTCGATGTCGCGGCGCAGGGTGCGGGCCGAAACACGCAGGCGTTCGGACAGTTCCGTGCCGGACCAGGACCGGTGGGTCTGCAGCAGCGACAGCAGTCGGAGGGTGCGTGCGCTCGTATCGGCCATATTCCGAGTATCTCGCAATTGCGGTCAGAAACTGGCCGCAATGGGTTCTACCTTGGGTTTCACAACACCGACAAGCAAAGGATCCGGACATGACCACGAGCACCCAGATCGACACCGAGCGCACCGACATCCTCGAGATGCTCGCCAAGCACCGGCACTTCCTGCGCTTCACTGTCCGCGACCTCACCGACGAGCAGGCGGGTCTGCGCACGACCGTCAGCGAGCTGTGTCTGGGCGGACTGATCAAGCATGTGGCCGCGGTGGAAGCGAATTGGGCGGGCTTCATCCTCAACGGGCCCGCGGAAGCCCCCGATTTCTCTTCGATGACCGAGGAACAGATCGCGCAGTGGGGCGAGATCTTCCGGATGCTGCCCGGCGACACGCTCGAGGGCGTCCTGGCCGAGTACGAGCGGGTGGCCGCACGCACCGACGAGCTCGTGCGCACCCTCCCGGATCTGAACGTGAGTCAGCCCCTGCCGGAGGCCCCGTGGTTCGAGCCCGGCGGACGCTGGACCGCCCGCCGCACGCTGATGCACATCATGACCGAGACCGCCCAGCACTCCGGGCACGCCGACATCATTCGTGAATCGCTGGACGGAGCGAAGTCGATGGGGTGATCTCGGCGAACAGGGACTCGGCCGCCGTACGGTGTTCGGTGGCGGCAGCCGGGTCCGTCGCGTCGAGAACGTCGGCAATGCCCTGGTGGGCTGTCGCCTCCTCGAAGCGGTGTCCCAGTCTCGGTGCCAGGGCCAGGGTTTCGCGGTAGAGGTCGAGGGCTTGCTCGGGAAGTCCTGCGAGGCGGCAGGTTTCGGCGTAGCCGTTGAGGAAGTGGATCTTCCAGTGGTCTTCGAAAAGGGCGTCCAAGAGGGCGAAGGCCTCTCGGTGGCCGGCGAGGGCTTCGTCGTAGCGACCCATTTCACGCAGGGCGACGCCCCGGCAGTTCAGGCACCAGGCTTCGTTGTGTTTGTGGCCGTCCTCACGAGCGAGGGCGAGGGCCTGGTCGAGGTGGTCCAGGGCTTGCGCGGGTTCGTCCGCCGCGATCGCTACGCCGAGCGTGATCTGGGCCTGCAGCGAGGGGTTGACCGCGGGGATCGCGAGGGCTTCGCGGGCGAGTTGGACGGCTTGTTCGCGATGACCCAATTGGAGCAGGGCCCAGGCTTCGCTGGCGATGGCGTCGGCGGCGCTCGTCGGGCAGCCGCCGGTGGTGTAGAGGTCGCGGGCTCGGCGGAACAGTTCCAGTGGTTCTTCGATACTGCCTTCGTCCCAGCGCAATTGGGCGCAGCGCATCGTCAGTTCGGCCCGGGGTAGCGGGTCACCCACTGCGGCCACCAGGGGTGCGGCCGCGGCGTACGCGGCGGCCGCTTCGGTCATCCGCCCTGCGTTGTATCGGGCGAAACCCAGGTCACTGTGAGCTTCGGCGAGTTGGCGTGGGTCGCCGAGATTCTGTGCGGCGGTGAGGGATTGCTCGAAGAGTGCGTTGAGATGTGTGGTGCCGCACCGGCGGGCGAAGAACGCGCGCATGAAGCGCGGCAATTCGCAGACGTGGGTGTCGGCGCCGACTTCGACGGCGGCGTAGAACACGGCCATCAGGTTGGTGTACTCGGAGACGAACCAGAAGAACGCGGCGTCGCGGCCGGGGAAGCGCGGCAGTTCGGCGGGCGGTGCGCCGGCCGAGACCGGGCGGGTCGGCGACAGGAACGGCATGGCGCCGTCGGCGGCGGCCGCGGTGTGCACGTAGTAGTCGAGGATGCGGTGTAGTGCGCGTTCACGGTCGGCGGGGGTGTCGTGTTCGAAGGTGGCGGTGCGGGCATGCTGGCGGACCAGGTCGTGGAGGCGGTAGCGGCCGTCAGCCGGTTGCTGGACGAGGTGCGCGTCGAGGAGGTCTTCGAGCATGGCGCGGGCGCTGCGCAGCGAGACGTCGGCCACGGCGGCGGCGACGTAATCGGTGAA
Source organism: Nocardia sp. NPDC056541 (assembly GCF_042794235.1). Taxonomy (NCBI): domain Bacteria; kingdom Bacillati; phylum Actinomycetota; class Actinomycetes; order Mycobacteriales; family Nocardiaceae; genus Nocardia; species Nocardia sp. NPDC056541. The sequence continues at coordinate 25,828 of NZ_JBHTUD010000010.1, read as the reverse complement.
CGTGGAGCCGGGGATCAGGCCGAGCAGCCGGAACAGGCGACGCTGGTCCCGGTTCAGCTGACGAACCGACATGCCGAAGGCGGTGTCGAATTCGCTTGCCCCCTCGGACATCCGCTCCACGAGAATGCCGATCGACCAACCCGGGCGATGACGCAGACGAGCGGCCGCGAGGCGCAACGCCAGCGGGAGATTGCCGCACAGGCGCAGCACTTCGGCGGCCTGCTCGGGTTCCTTGGCGAGCCGTCCGGCGCGTGCGTCACCGCTGGCCCGCACCAGCAGTTCGGCGCTCTCTTCGGGAGTGAGTACGTCGAGGGTCACCGGCGGGACCTCGTCGAGCTCTAGCAACCGGTTGCGGCTGGTGATGATGGCGACCGACTCGCCCGCACCCGGCAACAGGAGGCTGACCTGCGCGGCGTCGGCGACATTGTCGAGCACGACGACAGCGCGCAACCGCGCCAGCTCCGAACGCCAACAGGCGGCGCGCAATTCGACGCCCCCGTCCTGCGGCACCCTTTCCGAAGGGACCTGCAACGCGGCCAGCAGCGCACGGAGGGCGGCGTCGGGGTCGAGCGGCTGACGTCCGTCGGTGAAGCCGTGGAGGTCCAGGTACAGCTGGGCATCTGGGTATTCGGCGGTGAGCTGATGCGCGGCGTGCACGGCCAGTGAGGTCTTCCCGACGCCTGCCATGCCGTCGATGGCGACCACGCGATCGGCACGCACGGCGGCGATCACCTCGGCCAGTGCCTGCTCGCGGCCGGTGAAGTCGGGCACGTCGCGGGGCAGGTCGTTGCGGGGCGGCGGTGGGGCGTCGGCCGGCGGGCTCGGCGGGGCGGGCTGGCGGCTGGTCTTCGGCGGGGCGGGCAAGGGGTTGTTGGCGCGCTCCCAGAGGGGACGCAGCGGGCGCGGGTCACGTTTGACCAGGCGGCACAGCTCGATGACCGCCGGCCACGGCGGGACCGTCTGGCCGCTGAGATAGCGCGAGAGCGAGGACGAGCTCAGGCCGGTGTCGCGGGCCAGGGCGCGCACGCCACGACCGGACAGTTCCTGGATCAGGCGCAGGCGCGACGCGAGCTCGTCCTGCGGGTACGCCCGTGCCGTCTGCTGTTGCACAACCACCGTATTCCACTCCCGTTGTCCCGGCCTGAACCAGAAATCTCACGACGGACAAGCCGGTGGTCAGGGCCGTTTTCAGCTGTCCCACAGTGTCCCACAGCCATTCTGTTCCAGCGCCGGACGGGCTGTTATTGGGTCACACCGCAAGCAGCGGAGAAACACCGAACAAGGAGAACGACATGCAGTCTCGGATGAAGAACCCCGCCATGGTCCTCACCGACGCGATGGGCCCCATCCAGCAGGTACTCAAGGCCGTGGAGACCGGTGGCGTGGACAGCGAGATCCTGGAGCTGGTGCACCTGCGGGTCAGCCAGATCAACGGGTGCAGCGCCTGCGTGCACGGCGGCACCACCACCGCACGCAAAGCGGGCGTCAGCGAAGACCGCCTCGCCACCGTGGTCGCCTGGCGCGAGACCCCCTTCTTCTCCGAGGAGGAGCGCGCCGCCCTCGAACTCGCCGAGGCCGCTACCCGGCTGGCCGACCGTCCCGACGCGGTCACCGACGAGATCTGGGACAGCGCCGCCAGCTACTTCGACGAGAAGCAGCTCGCCTCGATCGTGCTGATGATCGGCGTCACCAACATGTTCAACCGGCTCAATGCCACCACCCGTCAGATCGCCGGCGCCTGGGGCTGAGGCGCCCCCTCCTCGAAAGGAACAGTGACGATGTCCGCGAATCAGCAAGCGAGCAAGAGTAATTCACACGGCGGGTTCTCCCGGTGGATGCAGCACCGGATGAACGCGCGCATGAACCGCAAGATCCGGCGCGGCAAGGGCACCTTCATGGGGATGGACGTGCTGATCCTGCACACGGTCGGCCGCCGCAGTGGCCAGCCACGCGATACCCCGATCAGCTGGTTCCCCGGCGAGGACGACTCCTGGCTGCTGGTCGCCTCGGGCGGCAAGGACGGGCACCCCGACTGGTTCCTCAACCTGATGGGCCATCCCGATCAGGCGACCGTCCAGCTGCCCGACCGCGACCCGGTCGCCGTGACGCCTCGGGTACTCGACGGCGCCGAGCGGGCGACGGCCTGGGACCACATCGCGGCCGCCCAGCCCCGCTACGACAAGTACCAGGCCAAGGCGGGCCGGGAGTACGCGGTCGTGCGGCTGGCGGCCACCGCTTGAACGCTCGTGTCGAAAGCAGAGGGCCTGCCGAGGCGTTTCAGACTTCTCGGCAGGCACGGGGGACCGAGCGCCCCACGAGGACGCCTCGGCGCGACTATCACCTACAGTCAGCGTCGACCTGGCCGAGCTGAATCAGGCGGGCAGCAGTCTGCCGATCACCTCGGCGAGCTGGGCTACGTTGCGACATTCGTGCATGGTGACGATGTCGGTGTAGTCCTCGGCGGCCGAGTCACCGGTCGACCACGAGCGCGACGGCTCCGGGTTGAGCCAGTAGACGGCCTTCGCTCGCTCGGTGATCGCTTGCAGCGCAGCCAGATTCGGATCGGTGCGGTTGGTGCGGGCGTCGCCGAGGATCAGGACACACGTACGCGGGCCGACGGCGTCGAGATAGTGGTCGACGAAACCCTGGAGGACCTCGCCGTAGTTGCTGGATCCGAACCGGGCGACGCCACCTTCACGGACGATGTCCTGCGCGAAGCCCGGTGACGGCGGCTCACCGGGAGTGAAGTACTGGGTGATCTCGGCACAGGTGTCGACGAAACCGAAGCTGCGGACCTTGCTGAACTGGTCCTGCAGCGCCTGCACCAATTGCAGCGTGAATTCGGCGAAACCGCTGACCGAGCCCGAAACATCGGCCAGCACAACGAGGTCGGGCCGACCGCGCTTGCGGGCCCGCAGCACCGGATCGACCGGGACACCACCGGTGGCCATCGATCGGCGCAGGGTGCGGCGCAGATCGATCTGACCGCGCACCGCCTTCTTGCGACGCACCGCCAGCCGGGAGGCGAGCTTGCGGGCCAGTGGGTGCACCAGGCGGCGCATCTCGGCGAGGTCCTGTTCGCGAGCGCCGAGGAAATCCGTTCGGTCCGCGGAGTTCTCGACGCCGCGCCGGGCGATGTAGTCGGTGCCGCGCAGTTCGGCCGAACGCAGGCGTGCTTCGGTTTGCACATCGGTGCGGAACTGGTCGACGCGGCGACGGGCCTCGATGGTACGCACCGCCGTATCGAACTGCCCCGAGCCACCCATGGTTCGGGCGAGCTGCTCGGAGATCTCATCCGGGCGTAGCGATTTCATCGTCAGATAGGAGGACCAGCCGGCGCCCGAAGCCTGGGTGACCCGGCCCGCGCTCTCCCCCGCACCGCCGTAGGCACCGAAGGTGTCGAGTGCTTCGCGGGCCAGCTCGGCAGTGTCCTCACCCTGGACGAGGGCGGCCAGCAGACGCTCGCGCAGGTCCCCGGCGCTCTCGCTCGGGCGCGCGGGTGGCAGCGAGACGCCGAGGAAGTACAGGTCGAAGAGCTGGTCGAAGAGCTGGTCGAAGACCTTGCGTTGGCCATTGCGGCGCAGCAAGCAGGCGGCCAGGCCCGAGCGCAGGACGCGGGGGTCGGTGGTGCCGAGAGCTACCACCGCCGCGGCCGCGTCGATGGTTTCGCTGGGGCCCGCGTGAATGTTGTGCTCGCGCAGCAGAGTGACGAAATCGACGAGCCGAGCGCCCGTGGGGGCGAAGCGCGAATCCGTTGCCGCGACAGGCGCCGAGCGGCCGAGGTGATCGCGGCTCGTCACCGCACACTGCCGTCCGTCTGGTCGTCGAGGCCGAGACGGTCGATGGCCACGCGATGGTCCGACTGATACTTCAGCAGGACTCCGAGTGTCGAGCGGACCACGCCGCCGGTCAGCGTCCGCGTTCCCAACGCGACCAAAGTTCTTGCCCAGTCGACAGTTTCGGCAATCGAGGGTGCTTTGCGCAGCGAGAGCTGCCGCAGTGCGCTCACCGTCGCCACCACCGGTTCGGCCAGCGACGCATCCAGCTCGGGGACTTTGAGCGCGACGATCGCCTTCTCCAATTCCACTGTCGGATAGTCGATATGGAGATACAGGCAGCGGCGCTTCAACGCTTCGGACAGGTCGCGGTGAGCGTTGGAGGTGAGGATGACGAAGGGCTTGCGGACGGCGGTGACCGTGCCGAGCTCGGGGATGCTCACCTGGAAGTCGCCGAGGACTTCCAGCAACAGACCCTCGAGCTCCACGTCGGCCTTGTCGAGTTCGTCGATGAGCAGAACCGTGGGGTCGGGGTTGCGGATCGCCGCCAGCAGCGGGCGGGCGAGCAGGAACTCCTCGGTGAAGACGTGGTCGCGGGTGCTGTCCCAGTCCTCGCCGGATGTGGCGGTGATGCGAAGCAGCTGCTTGGCGTGGTTCCACTCGTACAGGGCACGGGCTTCGTCCACGCCCTCGTAGCACTGCAGGCGGATGAGCTCGGCGCTCACCGCGGCGGCGATCGCCTTGGCGAGCTCGGTCTTGCCGACACCGGCGGGACCCTCGATCAGCAGCGGTTTACCGAGGCGATCGGCGAGAAAGACCGCAGTCGCGATGTCGAGGGACGGCAGGTAACCGGCGGCCGTCAGCCGGTCGGTCACCTGGTCCACCGAGGAAAAGAAGTTACTCATCGGTAATGAGTGTATCGAGTGTTGCCGGGATGGCGGCGACGCGAGCCCCTGTTGCTCCGACGCCGCCTGTTCGGCCTCAGTACGGGTTGTCGGCCACCTCGACCCGGCCGTCCTTGATCGCGGCCTGTAGCAGGCCGTAGTCGGCTTTGCTCTGATCCGAATACGACATCGCGAAATCGCTCAGAGCCGTGTCGAACTTCTCGCTGCCGCCGATATAGGCGTCGATGGCCAGCGGATCACCGGAACGACAGTGGGCCCGAGCCAGCACGCCACCGCAGACGGCGCCATAGTTGGACAGTTGCCGGTGGGTCAGATTGTCGATATCGACGGAGCCCTTCATGTCGCGGAACTGACGCCAGTAGTGATGCACGCCCTCAGGGCCGGTGGCCCAGCCGAGGAAGATGTCGCTCGACGCCTGCATCAAGCGCTGACCGGCGACGACGCGATGTCCCTGGTGCTTGTACCGGCTCGCCTTCTGATACGGCGCCAGCACCGACGTGTCGGCCTCCTTCAACTGCAGGAACAGCGGAGCGCCGGACTCCTTGTCCATCAGCAGCGCGATGAAGCACCGGGTGCCGACACTGCCGACCCCGACGACCTTCACGGCGGCCTCGACGAAGGTGTAGCGGTTGAGCAGCACGCGCATGTGGTCGGGCAGGGTGCGCCGATATTCGGCGAACAGCGCCGTCACGGTCGCCGCGTCAGGGGTGGTGATGGGTACCAGCAGTGGCGGCTGATTCTTGATCCGCGGAATGCCGTCGGCATCGGGTTCGGTGAGTTTGTCCAGCGCTTGCAGGCTGGTGCGCTTCTTGGCCGAGGCGATCGTCTTCTCCGCCAGCTTGCGGCCCTTCTTCTTCTGGACCAGCTCGAGGACCATGTCGGAGTCGACCCGGTCGTACCAGATCTCGAGACTGTCCTGCTCAGCCATCGCCTCGATGCCCTCGCGATAGCCGCGGGCGGTGGCCTCCGCCGCCGAGGCCGCGTCCTCATCCGAACAGCCGTTGCCCAGCGCCGCGACCGCGACACTGGCGACCAGGCGTTTGACGTCCCACTCGAACGGGCCGGGCAGCGTCTCGTCGAAGTCGTTCACATCGAACACGAGATTGCGTTCAGGAGTGCCGAAGAGCCCGAAGTTCGACAGGTGTGCGTCACCGCACAGTTGCACGATGAGCCCGGTATCGGGACCGGATCCGAGGTCATTGGCCATGACCGCCGCGGCACCACGCAGAAAGGTGAACGGCGACACCGCCATTCGCGCCATCCGGATCGGCACCAGGCTCGGCACCCGCTTCGCGTTCTGCTTCAGCAGAATCGCCACCGGGTCCTCCCTGCCCGGCTCCGGTTTCCACTCCCCCAACGCGGTACGAGAAACCCGCTTCCGCGCCGCTTTACCGACCTCCACCGCCTGCCGATCGAAATCCTCAACCGTCGTCATCGAGCAAGTCTCGCGCTACTGGACCACCACGGCAAGGACCAGCGGGTAACCATGCGGTGACAGAGTGCGCCACCACCCAGCAAACACGAACAACTCATCGAGCGAGACTCCCGCTATCGACCGCCGACAGCAAGGGGGCGGGTGGCGCTACGGACCAAGGCGCCTGCGCCACTCGTCGACTCGGCGGACGAGCTCCTGCCACCAGGTCCGATGCGGGTCCGGTGGTGGAGTCGGCCAGGGCTCGGGCGCCGGTTCCGGGTCAGGGGCCGGGACGAGCACCTTCCGGCGAATCCCGGTGCAGGTGAATTGGGTCGCCCGATAGGGATTCCCGTTCTGCGCCCACTCGGAGACGATGAGGGTGAACTTGCCGTCTTCGAGCCTGCTGTAGGGGTGTATATAGCCGCCGTACAGGCGCGCGACGGTGTCGACACCGCGCGACATCCCGGTGATCGGCCGGTGTGTGGGGGTCGTGATCCAGTTCGTGTTGTCGATGCGGTCACCGACCTTGACGAAGATCGAGTAGTCCCCCGCGTCGAATCCGGAGATCACGGCCCTGTTCTCGACATAGCGCAGGCAGATCTCACCGAATTGCCAACCGGGCAGGATCGGCGTGGGCTCACGGTTCCAGGCCCAGTTGCCGCCGTCCCAGCCCCAGCCCTGCCAGGCGTGCGGATCGGACAGGCCGTCGACCGTCGCGCGCCACAGCAGCATGTCCTTGTTCCTGGCCAGGCCGCCGGTGGAGATGATGTGCACCCAGTCGCTGTGCGGGTCCTTGGCCCAGGAGATCATGACCCGCTTGCCGTCGAACGCGCCGCACCAGAACTTCGACCCGCTGCGCGCCCAGGTGACACCGCTGTCGTCGGATGTCCATACCTCGCACCACTTCTCGTTGCCCAGGCCCTGGGTGTACATGACCCACAGGTAGATCCGGCCGTCGATGGTCATCGCGTCGCACGGCAGGACGGTGGAGTACTCGGCGTTGTCGTGCTGGTAGTCCCACAGCTGGCGGCCGTCGGTACCCGGCACGGTGGCCATGACGATCGGCTCGGCGGGGTCGCGTTGAGACGTGCGAGTGATGATGGGGGAACGCCAGTTCCCGATGCCGCCCATCGGTGGGCCGTACGGGCCGTCCCCGGAGAACGAGTCCCCCCAGATGAAGCCGACATCGCCGTCGGGCAGCTCGAACGGAATCGCGAGATCGCCGCCACCGAGGTCAGCCGAAGGCACAGGGTTCAGATCCGTGACGCGGATGACACACACCCCTCGGTTGGCTCGATCCAAAATCGTTGGGCTGGTGTCGTTTCCGTCACCGATTCAGGTTACCCGGAGATAGTTGAGCGATCCGATCTGCCCGAGAACGGGCTTCAGAATGCGAGCAGGGCATCGAGACTCGACCCCAGGTCGCGGTCTCGGTCGAAGCCGCGGTCGGTGCCCGGTTGCCGCCACCGGCAGACTCAGGTCGGGGACGATCTCGATCTCGTCAGCCCACGTTGTCGATGTCGGCTCGCGCGCGCAGCAGGGCCGATTCGAGATCGACAGCGATCAGAGGCGGAACGCCCTTGCCGTCGACGCGGCTACCTCATGGCAATGGAATCCGGATCCGGCGGCTCTGCGTTGCCTCCTCGCCTTCGGTACCTACAGAAAGTCCGACCAACTGGTTCCCCCGAACGGTGAACGCCGTCACCGAGGTGACCTTCGCCGGGATCGCATCGGTGACGACCAGGGAGCCGGTATCGAAGACGGTGATGCCGTTGCGCGAGGAGGTGACGACCGCGTGATCACCGAACAGCTCGGCCTGCCGCACTTGATCGCCGACAAAGGCCGTTGCACGAACGTCGAGCTCGGGACCGAGCAACCGGACGATCCCATCGGCGCCGACCACGAAGACCGCGCCGGTGCGCGCGACGAAGGCGACCGGCAGGATCGAGCCGACCGGCATCTGTTGCGCCCAGAATCTCGCGGAAGCGGGCGCGTTCAGGTCGACGACCGCGACTTGCCCGCCGGTCGTCGATACCACAAGGGAGCGGCCGTCAGGGGAGATGTCGGCGTCGGCCAATCGATATCGGCTGTCGAGCCAGCTCATCTCGATCGCGCGAACGCTGCCGTCGACACCGAGCAGTCGCACCGTTCGACCGCCGGCCGCCACGAACGTCTTCGAGTCCGAACCAGCACGAATCGAGGCGACCTCGCGACGGTCGACCGCGACCACCAGCGAGGCACTACCTCGCTCATCGATGCGCACGATGCCGTCGTCGGTGCCGATCATGGCGACACTGCCGATTGTCAGAGCGAGGGGGCTGAGTGCCTCGCTTCCCGCGTGGCCGGTGACCACCCCGGTGGCGGTGTCGACGACCGAACCGTCGCGCCGGATCGCGAATTCCGTGGTCGGCAAGGCGATCAGCGCGGTGGCATCGTCGATTTCGCGCACCTCGATACGCTCGCCCGGCATCACATAGAGCCACCCGTCCGGGGTAACCACCGCTGTTCGGGCGCCGACCGTGTCGACCACCGGGACATACCGGTTGACGCCCCAGGGAAGGTAGGGCGTCGGACCACCACCGAAAGCCCGACCGCTCGGCCCTGAGACGTAGGTACCCCACGCGGTCCCGTCCGGGTTGCAAATGGGCGGGTAACTGAAGAACGACACGTCCTCGGTGGTTACTCGCCCACCGATCCGGGAAAAGCTTATGTCGAACAGTCCACGTTTCGGCGTGACGCCGTAGACGTTCTCCCCGCAACGCGAGATCCTCGCACCGCGTTCGTCCACGTCGACCTCCGCGGGCGGCACGAGCTCGTGCGTGCCGACGTCGACGAATTCGGTCTCGGTGAAGCGGGCCGAGTGCAAGGTTCCCCGACCGTCGAGATAGTCGACGACGCGGCGGCTCTCATCGATTGCGAGCGCCTTCGGGGCAGTCGGCAGCCGATAGGTCGTACCACCGATCGGATTCGCGGCGTCACGGAACGCGGTCCGACGCAACTGCGGCCACTCCGCGCTCGACGCGACCCAGACGTGCTCGCCGTCAGCGGTTGCGACAAAGTTGACGTTGCCGGTCACTTCCTCGACTCGGCCACCAACGAAGTCCGCGACGAGCAGGAAGACGCCGTCGCCGAGCACGACCCGCTCGCCCGTCCGGGAGACCGCGATCGATGTGATCGAGCGTTCACCGAGCCCGATCGACGCGATCTCGCGTCCGCTGCGCGCGTCGAGCTGGTAGATCCCGGTACGGGTGTAGGCCACGATGATCGGTGCGTCCGCCGCCCACTGGGCGCCGACATACTCACGATGCGCTATCGAAAAGGACTGCAGCCGTCTGTTGTTCGCGTTGGCCACATTCAGTGCCGACGTCGCGGCCGACGTCGGCGCGAAACCGGCCGCTCGATGCGCCAGAGCCAACGCCTGACTCGTGTCGTCCTGATCACCTGCCTGCGACGCGGTGTTCAACGACATCGACGTATTCGCCGAACGAGTAGCCGAATCACGCTGTCGCACCGCGACGTTCAGCGCGATCAACCCGACAACAGCACAGACGGCCAATACCGCCGTGAGCACCGTCGCCGATCGAAGGACTCGCCGGCGGACCCGGTTCGCGTTGTCGATGGCGCGCTCAGCCACGACCCCCAGTCGCTCGCCGACCGTGATCCCGGCGGTGGCGGCGTCGGGACCGAGTATCGTCCTGGCGTCATCGGCGTCTGCTCGACGGAACCAGCGCTCGACCAGCCCGGGTGAGTGCGGGCCGGTCGACTCCATCCGCTGGATGAGCCGCGCGTGCGCACCGGTGATGTGGCGTCTCGACGCCAGCGGTGCGGCCAACGCGACGACGTCGGTGGTACCGGGCTGGTGGAATTCGACCCACTTTCCCCAGCTCGTGAGCGTGTCGTATTCCCTGGCACAGTTGGGCGAGGCCCACCACCGCGCAGTGTCGATCACCACGACGAGATCGGCCGCCGCGAACTCCGCCTCGATGACCTGCCAATGATCGGCACCGAAGGGCACCGCGATGCCGTCGGCGTCTGCCCCGAAGTCGCCGGTCTCATCGATCCAGACCGTGTGCCCCGCGGCGAGAAGTTCGTTACGCACCTCGTACGCGAGTTCGGTGTCGAGATGCGAGTACGAGATCGCGATGTCAGCCATGGTGTGGCTCTCCCCCGAGGTCGAATACGGAAACTTCCGCCGCGGTCGCCTCGCGTGGTGCTCGGTGGCCGGTTACCGAGCCGCCGAGCTCGAGCTTGCGCACGGTCCCGATCCCGGTGACCAGCATGAGGCCCCGCGCATCGTCGGTGAAGGCCGCATCGGTCACCATCACCGATCCAAGGCTCGGCTCACGCAGGAGTTCGGTTCCGCGCTGCGTGTCGACCACGACGATCCCGCGTTCGGTCATCACCGCGATGCGCTCGCCCGACGGCGACACACGCAGCGCGAACGGCGCGGCCTCCGCACCGATATTGCCGACGATCCGGGTCCGGCCCGAGCGCAGTGCCACGATGTCACCGCCAACTGTCACGAAGTACATGTGACCGAGGTCGATCACCTCCGCCGCGGCGATGGTCATCGCCGCGGCGCCCAGATCCACCGGGCCCGCCAGCTCGTACTCCGCGCCGGTCAGAGTTCGGAGATATCCATCGGCGGTGACCACGCTCGCCTCCCCGGCGGCGGCGAAGACCGCGACCGGCGCGCGTTCGACATCGAAGCGATGAGTTCGGTTCGTCGCGCTCGATATCTCGACAGATCCCACAGTGAGGCTGTCTGCCACGCCGACTATCGACCCGTCGTCGCTGAGATCGCCGATTCCCCGCTTGCCCGCACCGATGGCCATGGGGACCGGACCGCCCTTGGCCTGTTTGCACTCTTCGCTGAGCGATCGTGGTTGCTCGGCAAAGGCACACACGCGCGTCCGCTTCGTACCGACGGTCGCGATGTATCGGCCGTTGTCGGAGAGAAAGACATCGGTATCGAGTCCGCCGAAGTAGGGTTTCGTGCCGACATCGGCCATCGTCTCGCGGTCGATCAAGCGCGCGTACCCCGGCAGGATCGTCGTCGGATACAACCCGGCAGCCGCGTGACGGATCTGATTGCGGGCCGAGCCGAGCGGCGAGGTCTCGACCAGGTGGCTGGTCATCCGCGCGGAACTGCTCACGATGCCCATTCCGGTCGGGACGCCGAGTCGCGCGCTCGCCGGGGTGTCCCAGATCCGCAGATATTGGTCCACCGCGACAGTCGCCACCTGTCCTGTCGACAACGCGGCCAGCTGAACCCTGCCCGCGGTGTGTGCGCGCACTCGCTGGATCGCCTTGGTGGTGTACTCGGCGGCGACCAGACTGAGCGAACCGCCCGGATCGCCGACCAGCTGGTACTGACCGTCGACATCCAGGATCGACGACGCGAACGCGTCGAAATCGGTGGCTCCGGCATTGCCGGAGCCGTCGTCGAGCTCGAGATCCCACAGATTCCCATCATCGGCGATCCCGAGCGCGCGGGTGCCGTTATCGTTCACCTGTAGTTTCGAGATTCCGCGCGCGTCGACAGTTCCGGTGACCGCACCGGTCTGCGCGTCGACCAGGAACACCGACTCCTCGGTGGCGACGGCGAGATGACGGCCGTTGCGGCTGCGGTCGGCGGCCTTGATGACCGTGCCCGGTGGAGCCGCGAAAGCGTCGACGCTCGCCCCGGTTCGAGCGTCGATACGCAGCAGTGACGAGTTCCTGGCGAGCAGTACCTCGTCGTTGTCCCACCAACCGAGCAGCCGATCGTAATCGGTTCGCCAACTGGTGGATTGTGTCAACTGTTCGCGCGCTGCGACGTCGAAGACCTTGATCGGACCGGGCAGACGCTCGGTGGTCACCAGCAGCTCGCCGTCCGGGCTGAGTTCGCCGAAGCCACCACCCGGTTCCCCGCTACCTTCGTGATAGTCGAAAACCCCGATCTCATTGCCACCCGGAGCGTCGTAAACCCGGATGACTGTCTGGTCGTACGCGGTGATCGCGATGCGCGTCGAGGTCTGCGCGGCGCTCACCTCACGCGGCAGGTAGTCGAGCCGGACAGCGGTATGCGGCCAGGTCTGCGCCGCGACGGCGGCGGCGGCACCACGGACGGCGTCGGTCGCAGCATGCTGCTCGGCTCGTGTGACCAGAATGCTCGGCAAGTCGGGATCCGACCCGATCAGCTCGACGGCGACCCTACTGAGACGGTCGGCCGTGGCGGCGTCGGCGGCTCGGTCGGCGGCCGATTGTGCTCGACGCGCTCCCACGGTCTGCACGGTCGCGAAGGTGACCAGCGCGGCCAACGCGACAATGGTCACCGCGAGCACAGCGCCCGTTCGACGGCGACGCCGGGCCACCGCCGACGAGCTCGCGGCGACGAACGCGCGCACCGTCTCGACATGGGGTGACGATCGGGCGGGGACGGACCGAAGGAGCCCGTGGGTCGCCGACAGCGCCGACTCGTTCAACAACGCCGTCGACTCGGCCGTTCGCCACTTCGAGGCCTGGTCGACGAGTCTGGCCCACTCGACGATATCGGCGCCGCCGTAGCGGGCGATCGCGGTGACCCGCTTGGCGGCATCACTGACCGTGACCCGGGGCAGATAGCACGGATTGAGTTTGTCGAACGGGTCGGGCACGTCGGGGACGTAGGCCATCGGCACCACCGTGCGGTAGCGACTGGTCACCTCGGTCAAGAGATCCATGCCGGTCCGCTCGACCTCGTCCGCCATTGCCTCGCTGAACACCACGACCAGCGTCGCATCCGACGGTGGCTCGGCCTGGGGGGCACCTGTTCTCACCCCTTCCGCGTCAAAGGCGGCCAGTAGCGGCTGGATTCGGTCCGCGTCTTCGGGCCGGTGGAGCACGTCGATTCTGATCACGTCGAGTACCTCACTGCGTTACGGATTGTTGCCCGGCAGGTCGAGTCGATTGGAAAAGGTTCCTGTGCAACAGATTTCATCGGCATAGTACGAGTTATGGCACCGCGAGGGCGGAGGTTCCGGCCGGTAACATCGAGATTGTTCCGGCCGCACACCACCAATGGGTCGTCTATTCTCGACCGCACAGCTGATCGACTCTGCCGCAACAGGACTGGACCAAACGGTCGCTTTCCCGGACGGCAGCGATCCCTCTCGCGGTCCCATCGGAGAAACCATGAGCACCCAGATCGACACACCGGTCCGCCCTGACCACGGCGACGATGACGTCGCCTGGGAACGGCTGACCGGACAGTTGACGTGGTACAGCACCAAGGCCGCGGCTGCTCAGCGCGTATACAAACGGATCAAGCTGGCGCAGATCGTGATCGGCGCACTGCTACCGGTCGCGGCACTGGCCGCCCCCGCTGTCATCACCGCGACCATCGCGGCTACCCTCGTGGCGGCCGAGGGAGCCCTGCAGCTGTTTCAGTGGCAGTCGAACTGGATTCGCTATCGCGCGACGGCGGAGGCGCTCAAACGCGAGAAGTTCCTGTATCTGGCCAAGTCCGGGCCCTACCGTGACGGCGGGCGCAAGCGGGCACTCGCCGATCGCACCGAGGCGATCATCGCCGCGGAGACGTCGTCATGGGTCGCGCTGCACGAAGACGCCGACGAGACACAGAAGTAGCTATTCGAGTTCGGCGGATTCGGCGATCCGGGCACGGAGAGCGGCCGCGACGGCGACCGGGTCCGCGATCGAGACGACCGTGGTGAGCGGGGAGTCCGCGATCGCCAGGGCGCGGTCGTTCGTCCCGATCGTCCTGGCATCGGCGATCTCGTCGGCCGTTCGACCCGATCCCGCCAAAACGACAGCCGCCCTACCCACCGCCAAACTGTTGAGCGCATCCACATAGGCGATGGCACCGCCGTTGACGAGCATCGTCACCGAGCCCGCACGGCCCGCGATCGCCGTCGCCACCGCCGCCAACCACGGCGACTCGTCACCCCACTCCGAGCCCGGCACCAGCACGATGTCGGTGTGCCCCGGCTCGACGTGCGCCCAATCCGGACTTCGAGGTGGGGGCGCTCCGGGTAACCGCACTGTGCCTTCGGCCACCACACCGACCAGCCGGAAAGTCGCGTCCGCCGAGCGCCGCGCATCACCGACCATGCGCATCACACCCGCGTCGGTGCCGCCGTCGACGACCACCGCGCCCAGCTGTTCGACCAGCGGCACAACGTGCTCGACGAGGAGACGGGCCAGCGGACTGTCCGGGTCGACGGGCAGCCCGGCGGCGCCGCCGACCAGCACGAGAACCGGGCGACCGGGCGTCAGCGTGGTCCGTCGCAGGGATTCGTCGATCGTATCCAGCGAATCCAGGATGGTGATAGTTGGCGGGGGCACGGCGCTCTTTCTGTCGACTTCACTTGTGACGCAACATACTTCGTTCGCTCAGGGCTGATCCGCGAGCCCACGCGAACCAGTGGCCAACCCCTCGATCAGCGCGTCCCAGTATTCGTCGTCGCCGTCACAGTAACTACGCAATCGCCTGATCGTGGTGTAGGTCGATTCCTTTTCCATATCACTCGGCGTTGTGCCGAGCGCCTGGTCCAGCCAATCCAGCGCATCAGGCATTCGGCCGTCGTAGATCGCGAGCTCGATCATGGTGGCGTAGTCCCAATACGTTGCCCCACCTCGGACGATGCGGGCGCGTGCCGCGTACTCCACCACCGGAAGCAGCTGCGCGAGACGCTTGCTGCGTCGGTCATCGATCCACAGCAGATGAACCGCGTTGATGCCAGGGTAGTAGTCGCGCCAGTCGAGCTCGAATCCGGCAGCGTAGGTGTCGATCGCGAGCCGAAGATACCCGCGCGCCTGCGGTGTGCCCTGCGCGGCGGACCATCGATCCTTATAGATTCTGCCGAGAAGGCCGAGGGTCTCACTACTGCTGCCGTACTCCTGACACAGCTCACGCAGTTCGTTTTCGGCGACGATGCTTCCCGGCTGCAATCGATTTCGCGCGAAGGCCCGCTGCTCGCGCACGGTCACACTGCGGGCGAGCGAGGGCGGAAGGTCATCGACCAAGTCGATCATCTCCCGCCACATTCGAAAGTCCCGATAGGCCAGCAACAGATCGATCAACAGGCTCTCGTCGTACCCGTGGAGGTCCGACAGCGCCAGACGGACCCGCGATATCTGCTCGACGGCCTCTTCGCGTCCACGACGGTCATCGCCGCGCGCCGCCTCACGTGCCTCGTCGAGTTGCCGACGGACCGCTTCGGAGACTTCGAAGCGGTCGTTGAAGGCCTCGAGATCGGACTTCGAGAGCTTGGGCGTCGTCAGCCCGGTGAACAGCTCGAACAACGGGCTGTCGGTACGTTGTTCGGCGCGTGCGAGCCGCAGCTGTTTCGTCAGCTCCGCGCGGTCGACCTCCGGGCGGCTCGGGCACCCGACCGCGTCCAGCTCGTACCGGTGGACTCGCTCAGGAGCGAGATCGAACGGCAATCGGAATCCCGCGGCCGAGATCAGGACGGTACTCCAGGGTCGAAGGGCATGGCGGATTCCGAGCTCGTAGTACACGTTCGCGTTGGCTTGCGTCAGGTCCGCGACCACGTAGTCACACACCATCAACCGCTCGAACATCGCTCGGTGAATGAACCCACCGAACTGCTCTTCGTCGGCCCGCAGGCAGGCCATGCCCGCGTCCTGCACCGCGGGCTTGACGATCGACTCGTACACCCGGTCGAATTCGATCGCCGAGGCCGCCTCGCCTTTGGTACCGAAGGGCATGATCACGAAGCACAACGGCTTCGCCGAGAAAACGCTGTCGTTCATGCTTGACCGTCCGATCAGCTTGCACCGCAATAGTGTTCATCGAACCAGCGAGATTCGTGGTCTCGTCCGGCTCATCCGACAAAGATGTCGTACAGCGTCGGATAGGCCGCGCCGATCCCGGCGTTCGGCTCCGCTCCTTCGCCCGCGTCGAATTCCTGGCAGGTTCGCGTGTACGCCCTGTCCCCGAGATACCGATCCCACTCCGTCTCGGTGAGATTGCGACCAGCCCGTCGACAGGCTTCACGAATCCACAGCGCCGGACCCCAAACCCTGGCGGTGTCGTCGTCACTCGCGGAAACCAGCATTTCGCCGCCCCCATGGAATGCCGTCGACGTGATCGGGCCGGAGTGCCCGCGCAGCGGTTCGCCTACTTGCTGTCGAGTCTGCGCGTTCCATAGTCGAACTGTCTTGTCGTCACCGCCGGTGGCCAACAACTTTCCACTCGGGTGAAAGTCGACCGAGTTCATCCCCTCGATATCGCCACGCATCGGCGGCCCGAGCGGCTGTCCGGAGGGCAGGTCCCACAGCTGCACCGCCACACCGGCAACCGCCAGTCGTTCCCCGGTGGGATCGAAGGCAAGCGCCTCGATCTTTCCCGTGCCACCTACCAGCGGTGGACCGATCGGCTTGCCCGTGTCGATGTCGAAGACCCGCGCGGAACCGTCGAAGGCGCCAACGGCGAGCAACCCGGTACGCGGATGAAACGCCAGCGCCGACACCGTGCCCGCGTCTACGATCGGCGACCCGACGAGCTGTCGGCCCGTCCTGGCGTCCCACAGCCGGACCGTGCCGTCCGACCCCGCGGCGAGGACATCTCGGCTCGGATGGAAAGCGATCGCCTCGACATCCCTCTCATCGAGTTCGGTGACGAGCTTCTTCCCGTTCTCGACATCCCAGATCCACACGTCCTCCTCGATCAGTCCAAGCGCGCCGACCAGCGTGGGGCCGGGGCGCATGGCCATCGCCGTCACCGGCCCGTTGTATCCGACGCGGGAATCGTCGGTACGGAAGATCTGACCAGGAGGCAACGGGTCGCCCGCACCGATGAGGTCCTTGCCCGCCGGCTTGCCGGTTTTCGGGTCCCAGCGCCGCACGGTCCCGTCCAGCCCGGCGGTCACCACCTCGTCACCATTGAACTCGACACCGGTGACGCTGTCACGGTGACCACGGAGTACCCCGCCGGTCTCCTTCACATTGTCCGGATCCAGCAGTCGCACGGACCCATCGCCGGTACCGACCGCCAGTTGCCTGCCGACTGCGCTGAACGTCACGGCGAACAGCGGATTGTCGTGGCCGGTCAGCGGTTCGCCGATCTGCTGTCTGGTATTCGGATCCCACAGGCGCACGTCACCGTCCCAGCTCGCCGTCGCCAACCACCGACCGTCAGCGCTGAACGCCACCCGTGGCACAACACTAGAATGCCCCTGCAACGGGTCACCGATCGCGGTTCGGGTAGCGAGATCCAGCAAGGTGACGGTGCCTCGCAGATTGGCATCGGCGATGGCGAGCAGCCGCATATCCGGGCTGAACGACATCGAGGTCACCCCGGTCGCACCCTGGTCGGCGCCCGGCAGCGGAGCACCCAACAGCTGGCGAGTACTCGGGTTCCACAACCGCACGGTCCTGTCCGCCCCGCCCGTGGCCAGGGTGCCGTCCGCGCCGAAAGCCAATGCGGTGACCCCTCCGGGGTGGATCATCGGATCGCTGAGCTCGGTCCAGGTCCGCGTATCCCACAACCGCACCGAGTCGCCACTGCCCGCGCTCGCCAGCAGCGACGCATCCGGACTGAAAGCGAGCAGACCCGCGCCGCCCGCCTGTGGCAACGGCGGAACTACCTGCTCCCAGGTTTCGGTGCTCCACACCCGAACAGTCGCGTCCGACGTGTTGCCCGCGGTGACCAGCACCGCGTCCTTCGGACTGAAGGCGACGGCCGACACCCCTCCGGTGTGGCCTTCCAATTGCCGCAGCTGTCGACTGGACCGCGCGTCCCACACCCTCGCCGTCGAATCCCAACCGCCACTGGCCACCAGCGTGGCGTTCGCGTTGAACGCGACCGACGGCACCGGGCCGCGGTGGCCACGTAGCGTCCGCGCCAGTCGGTCGTTGGCGAGTGCCCGATTCAAGACGTCGACCGATTCCCTGGTCGCGCCGAGCCGGAGCCCTTCCAACGCCAGGAGATACGCCAGATCGTCTTCGTCGCCGATCAGGTTCGCGGCCTGGGCCGCGAGCGCCCGGGAGGTCGCGATCCGTGCCTGCAGTTCGGCGGCGTCTCGCTGTTCCCGTGTTTCGCGCACCTGGAAGAACAGCCCTATGCCGGTCAGGATCGCCACGACGAGCAACCCCACCAACCCGGCGACAGCGGCGTTGCGGCGCCGCTCGAAGGTTCGCTGCTGCTGGATATCTTCGCCGACCAGGTCGGACTTGCTGCGCCCGTGCACTCGCGCGGCGAGGGTCGCTATCGCATCCTGAAACCGCAGATCACGCAGATCTGGCCGATCGAATCGCCCGTCGCGCAGGTCGACCCATTTCGGCTCGTGCGTGAAGTAGCCGCGCAAGACATCCGGCAGCGCATCGGTCGCGCCCCAGTCGTAGTCCGTGGTGCCGGCGTCCCATTGTGGCGCGGTACCGTCGGTCAGCGCGAAGAGGAACCGGCTGGGATCCTTGTGCCGACGCCAGTAATCGACTTCATCGCGTACCCACCCCGACGCGGCGGCCTCGGGCGAGGCCAGCAACAGAAAGTACCGGGAATCGGCGAGTACCTTCTCGATGTCGGGCCACAGGGTCGGTGTCGCGGTGAGGTCGTTCTCGTCGAGAAACACCCTCAGCGCGGGCGTGCGGGTCCACGGGCGCGCGAGGTGAGCGAGGCCGGTGCGCACTGCGGGCGCGAGATCATGATCGGCTCGGTGGCTGTAGGAGATGAAGACGTCGGGTTGTCGCGGTCGATTCATCGACCGCTTCCACGGCAGCCACCGTCCACCCCAAACCTGTATGGCTGCATACACATTGGTCACCTGGCCCAGGATGGGACACCGCGCGCACGCTGTCCAGCCTTTCCCGGAAAACAACGAGCGGCCCGCATCGCGACACCTCGATATCCAGCCTGTTGCAGCAAGCAATTCGCAAGACTCGGCGCGCAGCGTTGTACACCGAAATACCGAAAGGCCCGCTCGCACATGGCGAATGGGCCTTTCGGATGTGCGAAGTACTTACGCGGTTTCGGTGATCGGGCGGTCGACCCAGCTCATCAGGCCGCGCAGCTTGGCGCCGGTGACCTCGATCGGGTGCTCGGCGTTCTCCTTGCGCAGACCCTCGAGCTCCTTGTTGCCGCCTTCGACGTTGGCGACGAGGCGCTTGACGAAGGTGCCGTCCTGGATGTCGGTCAGGATCGCCTTCATGCGCTCCTTGGTACCGGCGTCGATGACGCGCGGGCCCGACAGGTAGCCACCGAACTCGGCGGTGTCGGAAACCGAGTAGTTCATGCGGGCGATGCCGCCCTCGTACATCAGGTCGACGATCAGCTTGAGCTCGTGCAGGACCTCGAAGTAGGCCATCTCGGGGGCGTAGCCCGCCTCGACCATGACCTCGAAACCGATCTTGACCAGTTCCTCGGTGCCACCGCAGAGCACGGCCTGCTCACCGAAGAGGTCGGTCTCGGTCTCTTCCTTGAAGGTGGTCTTGATGACGCCGGCGCGGGTGCCGCCGATGCCCTTGGCGTAGGACAGCGCCAGGGCCTGGCCCTCGCCGGTCGGGTCCTGATCGACAGCGATCAGAGCCGGAACGCCCTTGCCGTCGACGAACTGACGACGCACCAGGTGGCCGGGGCCCTTCGGGGCGACCATCGCGACGGTGACGCCGGCCGGAGCCTTGACGAGACCGAAGTGGATGTTGAGGCCGTGGCCGAAGAACAGCGCGTCGCCGTCCTTCAGGTTGGGCTCGATGTCGTTGGTGAAGATCGACGCCTGCGCGGTGTCGGGCGCGAGCACCATGATCACGTCGGCCCAGGCGGAGACCTCGGCGGGGGTACCGACGGTCAGACCGGCCTCTTCGGCCTTCGGGCGAGACTTCGAACCCTCGGCCAGGCCGACGCGGACGTCGACGCCGGAGTCGCGCAGGCTCAGCGAGTGCGCGTGGCCCTGGCTGCCGTAACCGATCACGGCGACCTTGCGGCCCTGGATGATCGACAGGTCAGCGTCGTCGTCGTAGAACATCTCGACTGCCACTTTGGTTGGTCCCTTCTGAATGAATGCGGTTAGGAAAAGTTATCGCGGAGGTTGCTGAAGGAGGTTCAGCGGGTCGCGGTGATCGATTTGGGGCCGCGGCCGACGGCCACGACACCGGACTGCACGATCTCGCGGATCCCGTACGGCTCGACCATGCGCAGCAGCGCGTCGAGCTTGGAACGGGTGCCGGTCGCCTCGATGGTCAGCGCGTCGGGCGACACGTCGATCACCTTGGCGCGGAACAACTGCACGGCCTCGATCACCTGCGTGCGCACCGACGCGTCGGCGCGCACCTTCACCAGGATCAGCTCGCGGGCCACCGAGGCGTCGGCGTCCTGCTCCACGATCTTGATGACGTTGATCAGCTTGTTGAGCTGCTTGGTGACCTGCTCGAGGGGCAGATCGTCGACGGTCACGACGATCGTCATCCGCGAGATCTCGGGGATCTCGGTGCCACCGACGGCCAGGGATTCGATATTGAAGCCACGGCGCGAGAACAGGCTCGCGACTCGCGCCAGCACGCCCGGCTTGTCCTCGACGAGGACGCTCAGGGTGTGGGTGGTGCTCATTCGTCGTCGCCCTTCTCGGAGGTGGCCTGCTCGCGTTCCATCGCCTCGTGGATGACGGCCGGCTCGGAGACCGACTCGTCCTCGTCGAAGAGCGGACGGATGCCGCGGGCGAACATGATCTCGTCGTTGCTGGTGCCCGAGGCGACCATCGGCCACACCTGGGCGTCCTTGCCGACGATGAAGTCGATCACGACCGGGCGGTCGGTAATGGCCTGGGCCTGGCGGATCGCGTCCTCGACCTCGGACTCCTTCTCCACCCGGATGCCGACGCAACCCAGCGCCTCGGCCAGCTTCACAAAATCGGGGATGCGCAGGGAATGCGTGCCGAGATCGGTGTTGGAGTAGCGCTGTTCGTAGAACAGGGTCTGCCACTGGCGGACCATGCCCAGGTTGCCGTTGTTGATCAGGGCGACCTTGATCGGCACCCCTTCGATGGCACAGGTGGCCAGTTCCTGGTTGGTCATCTGGAAGCAGCCGTCACCGTCGACCGCCCAGACTTCCTTGTCCGGCGCGCCCATCTTGGCGCCCATGGCAGCGGGCACCGAGTAGCCCATGGTGCCGAGACCGCCCGAGTTGAGCCAGGTGCGCGGGTTCTCGTACTTGATGAACTGCGCGGCCCACATCTGGTGCTGGCCGACGCCGGCGCAGTAGATGGCCTCGGGGCCCGCGAGCCGACCGAGGGTCTCGATGACGTACTCCGGCGAGACCGAGCCGTCGCTGGGCGTCTTCCAGCCCAGCGGGTAGTTCTCGCGGATGCCACTGAGGTAGGCCCACCATTCGGTGAGGTTCAGCAGCGGTGCGTCGCCGGCCTGCGGATCGGCCTTGAGGGTTTCGATCAGCTCGACGATCACCTCACGCGCGTCGCCCACGATCGGGACGTCGGCGTGGCGGTTCTTGCCGATCTCGGCCGGGTCGATGTCGGCGTGGATGACCTTCGCGTCGGGCGCGAAGGAATCCAGCTGACCGGTGACGCGGTCGTCGAAACGGGCGCCGAGGGTGATCAGCAGGTCCGACTTCTGCAGCGCGGCGACGGCACCGACGGTGCCGTGCATGCCGGGCATGCCCATGTTCAGGGTGTGGCTGTCGGGGAACGCGCCCCGCGCCATCAGCGTGGTGACCACCGGGATGCCGGTGAGTTCGGCCAGCTCGAGCAGTTCCGGCGAGGCGTCGGACTTGATGACGCCACCACCGACGTAGAGCACCGGCTGCTTGGACTCCAGGATCATCCTGGCGGCCTCGCGCACCTGCTTGCCGTGCGGCTTGGTGACCGGGCGGTAGCCGGGCAGACGCATCTCCGGCGGCCACGAGAACGTGGTCTGGGCCTGCAGCGCGTCCTTGGTGATGTCGACCAGAACCGCGCCGGGGCGACCCGAGGCGGCGAGGTAGAACGCCTCGGCCAGGGTGCGCGGGATCTCGGCGGCGTCGGAGACCAGGAAGTTGTGCTTGGTGATCGGCATCGTGATGCCCGAGATGTCGGCTTCCTGGAACGCGTCGGTGCCGACCAGGCTCGACGGCACCTGACCGGTGATCGCCACGATCGGGACCGAGTCCATCTGGGCGTCGGCCAGCGGGGTCACCAGGTTGGTCGCGCCGGGGCCGGATGTGGCCATACACACACCGACCTTGCCCGAGGCCTGCGCGTAACCGGTCGCCGCGTGACCGGCGCCCTGCTCGTGCCGGACCAGGACGTGGCGGACCTTCTTCGAGTCGAACAGCGGGTCGTAGACAGGAAGGACCGCGCCGCCGGGAATGCCGAATACCGTGTCGACGTCGAGCTCTTCGAGGGACCGAACCACCGACTGGGCGCCGGTCACGCGCTCGGGCGCGACCTGGCGGCGGGCGGGGTTGGTCGCCGGGCTACCAGGGGTAGCTGAAGGCGCTGACCTGCGGGCCGATGGCCCGGGTCGTGCGGTTGGTGCACTCACCGTCTTCGTTCCTCACTGTCTCGTTCTGACTCGGACTGACCCGACAGGGCCGCTGGCATTCGCCCGAACACAAAAAAGCCCCCGCCCAGCGCATGGCTGTTCGAGGGTGGCGCGTCGCAAACGCGAGCTGACGTATTGACTAGGTGTCAGGCTCAGCGCTGGACGCGCCGGCCGATTACGAGCTCGTTTCGAATCACGCATACGACGTTAGGCGCGCGTAGTGCGTCGAGTCAAACAGGCTTTCCGCTCCGGTCCCATTCTGTGGGACTCGAGTGGTTGCGTGGGTCCGTGTACCAAGATGCGAGGATAGGAGGGTGTCATCACCGCATCAGTCCGTGCCACCGGCTAAATCGTCCCACACCACCGACGAGGGAACCGATACGGGTCGCCCGTCGCGACCCGGCGGCCTGCGCTCGGCCAGTCCGGGGCGGCTCGCGGCGATCGGCGCGGTGGTGCTGGCCTACCTGGTCTTCATCGTCGTCGGCACGGTGCAGGACTGGTCGCTGGGGGTGCGGATCGGGGTGATCGTGCCCGTCGCGGTGGTCGTCTGGCTGCTGATGCCGCGCCGGACGAACACGCCGACGCCGGGTGTGCACGTGATCGGCGTTCCCCGCCTGGCCTATATCGGCGTACTGGTGCTGGCGTTCTGCGTGTTCTTCCCGTTCGTCGGGTGGCCGGCCGTCCTGTGGCCGCTGCTGCTGGCCCCGGTGATCGCGGTGTGGTGGGTGGTGCGCACGCACACGACCGTGTCCGAGTCCGGGCTGGATCTGAGCTCGATGACCAGCACGAAGCACCTCGACTGGGCGCGGATCAAGGGGATCAGCATTCCCAAGCGCGGCTCTGTGCGCGCCCGGCTCGACGACGAATCCGAGGTGAAGCTGCCTGCCGTCGGTTACGACCGGTTGCGTGAGCTGATCGAAGCGTCCGGCGGGCGCCTGCCCGATGTGTTCGCCGCCGCCGAAGCGGCCGAAGCCGAGCGTCTCGCCGCCGAGCGGGCCGCGGCGAAGGCGGAAGCCGACGCGAAGGCCGAGCCCGAAGCTGCAGCGTCGGAGGCGAAGGCCGAACCGGACGCGGAGCCGAAGACCGAGCAGTGACCGTGGGCACTGTGGGAATGAGCACGTCGGCGCGATCCTTGTACCGGTAAGCTGACGGCGACCGGGCACCCCGCGCCGACGGCACCACCGCGGCGACACCTCACGGAGCGACACTCCCGCCTCGAGCCCCGGTTCCCGCTCCCCCGCACGCCACCACCGGCGCGATGCGACCATCGCTCGCCGGAGTAACGTGAAGGGCTGCCGGACGCACCGCGATCGCGCACGTGCCACGCAGGTCAGCCCCCTGTGCGCACGCTCGCCACGCACCCAGCGACATCACGAGGACTTCCATGCCACCGCTTCGCTCACGCACCACCACCATCGGCCGCAATGCTGCGGGCGCGCGCTCACTCTGGCGCGCGACCGGCATGACCGATTCCGATTTCGGTAAGCCGATCATCGCGATCGCGAACTCCTACACCCAGTTCGTGCCCGGTCACGTGCACCTCAAGAACATGGGCGAGATCGTCGCCGAGGCGGTGGCCGCCGCCGGTGGCATCGCGCGCGAGTTCCACACCATCGCCGTCGACGACGGCATCGCCATGGGTCACGGCGGCATGCTCTACTCGCTGCCCTCGCGCGAGATCATCGCCGACTCCGTGGAGTACATGGCCAACGCCCACACCGCCGACGCGCTGGTGTGTATCTCCAACTGCGACAAGATCACTCCCGGCATGCTCAACGCCGCGATGCGTCTCAACATCCCCGCCGTGTTCGTCTCCGGCGGGCCGATGGAGGCCGGTAAGGCGGTGATCGTCGACGGTGTCGCGCAGGCGCCGCTCGACCTCGTCAGCGCGATCTCCGCGAGTGCGAACCAGGCCGTGTCCGACGAAGGACTGGACGAGGTCGAGCGGTCCGCGTGCCCGACCTGCGGTTCGTGTTCGGGCATGTTCACCGCGAACTCGATGAACTGCCTGACCGAGGCGCTCGGCCTCGCGCTGCCGGGCAACGGTTCCACCCTCGCCACCCACTCCGCGCGCCGTGCGCTGTTCGAGCGGGCGGGCACGGTGATCGTCGATATCGCCAAGCGCTGGTACCAGGACGACGACGCCTCGGTGCTGCCCCGAAACGTGGCCAACGCCAAGGCTTTCCGCAATGCGATGGCCCTCGACGTCGCCATGGGCGGCTCGACCAACACCGTGCTGCACACCCTCGCCGCCGCGCAGGAGGGCGAGATCGACTTCGACCTGCAGACCATCGACGACATCAGCCGCAAGGTGCCGTGCCTGTCGAAGGTGTCGCCGAACTCGGATTACCACATGGAAGACGTGCACCGTGCCGGTGGCATCCCGGCCATCCTCGGCGAGCTGCGTCGCGGTGGGCTGCTGGACACCGACGTCACCACCGTGCACACCGCCTCCTTCGAGGAATACCTCGACACCTGGGATGTGCGCTCGGGCAAGGCATCCGAAGAGGCCATCGAGCTCTTCCACGCCGCCCCCGGTGGCGTGCGCACAGTGGAACCGTTCTCCACCAGCAACCGCTGGTCCTCGCTCGACACCGATGCCGCCGGTGGCTGCATCCGCGACGTCGAGAACGCCTACACCGTCGAAGGCGGGCTGTGCGTGCTGCGCGGCAATATCGCTCCCGACGGCGCGATCCTCAAGACCGCGGGCATCGACGAAGACCTGTTCACCTTCGAAGGCCCGGCCGTGGTGGTCGAGTCGCAGGAGGACGCGGTGTCGATGATCCTCGGCAAGAAGATCCAGCCCGGTGACGTGGTCGTCATCCGCTACGAAGGCCCCGCCGGCGGTCCGGGCATGCAGGAGATGCTGCACCCGACCTCGTTCCTCAAGGGTCTCGGTCTCGGCAAGGTGTGCGCGCTGATCACTGACGGCCGCTTCTCCGGCGGCACCTCGGGGCTGTCGATCGGTCACATCTCTCCCGAGGCCGCCTCGGGCGGTGCCATCGGCCTGATCGAGAACGGCGACCGCATCCGCATCGATGTGCACACCCGCGCGCTGGAAGTGCTTGTCTCCGACGAGGTCATGGCCGAGCGCCGCGCGAAGATGGAAGCCTCGGAGCGCCCGTGGCAGCCCGTCAACCGCGACCGCACGGTCACCACCGCCCTGCGCGCCTACGCGGCGCTCGCCACGTCGGCGGACAAGGGTGCCGTTCGTCAGGTGCCGTAGCCGCCTCCCCGCGTATTCAGGCTCGCCGCCGGTCGTT